>JANYJD010000011.1 GCA_025358555.1 Rhodoferax sp. | reverse complement strand
TGGTGGAGTTGTTGCGCAAAGTGGCGCATGTGCGCGGGCAGCAGCGCGCTGCTGCGGCGGCAAAGCCTGCGCTGTAACTCTGCCGCGCTACGCGGCAGTTTGGGAACAAATCGGCCAAAACATGGAAGCTACGTTAGTTATAGCAAACTATGCAATAGGAACAAGGGCAAAGGGCATCTTCATTGGGGAACGTGTCCAAACCGGGCCAACAGAGGAGTTTGGAGGCCTTGGGAGCCCAACACCGTGCAAACCAGGCCTGCTCGCGTCGCGACAAAGCAGGGGTCAGCGCGCTCCCGACACCACGCAATTGAGGTCAGGGCAAAATTTCGTATTGGCGTTTCGCGCTTCGGAAAAAGCGGCTGTACTGAATTTTGATCTGACCCCATTGGCTTGACCCCATTGGCCTGTTGCATTCGCAGGTCGCGCGCGCTTGCCGCTTGGCTGCCGAGCACATTTGCTTTTCAAGCGACAACAACCTGTGCGCCGCCGCCCTGTACGGCGATGACGCCAATCTCATAAACCGTCTCACCCGAAGCCCGCAGTGTGGCGGCGCAGGCAGCGGCTTGCGAGGCATCGATCACCACCACCATGCCGATGCCGTTGTTGAACGTGCGGTTCATCTCGATGTCGTCAATGCCCGCAGTAGCTTGCAGCCAGGCGAATAGCTCGGTTTGCGGCCAGCTACCCCTGCGCAGATACGCGGCCAGGCCTTCGGGCAGCACGCGGGGGATGTTTTCCAGCAGGCCGCCGCCGGTGATGTGGGCCAGGGCCTTGATCGGATGCACAGCCAGCGCGGCCAGGACGTTTTTCACGTACAGCCGGGTCGGCTCCATCAACGCTTGCTTGTACGGTTTGCCGTCCAGGGTGGCGGCCATGGCGCTGCCTGCGCGCTGCACGCACTTGCGCACAAGAGAGAAGCCATTGGAGTGCACGCCGCTGCTGGCCAAACCCAGCACCACGTCACCGGGCTTCACGTCTTTGCCGGTCAATATTTTGGACTTCTCAACCGCACCGACGCAAAAACCGGCCAGATCGTATTCTCCAGCCGGGTACATGCCCGGCATCTCGGCCGTCTCGCCGCCAATCAGCGCGCAGCCGGACAGCTCGCAGCCCTTGGCGATGCCGCCAATCACGGCGGCGGCGGTGTCTACATCCAGCTTGCCGCAGGCAAAGTAGTCCAGGAAGAACAGCGGCTCGGCGCCCTGCACCAGCACGTCGTTCACGCTCATGGCGACCAGGTCAATGCCCACGGTGTCGTGCATATTCCACTCAAACGCCAGCTTGAGCTTGGTGCCCACGCCGTCGGTGCCGCTGACCAGCACGGGTTCTTTGTAGCGCTTGGGCACTTCAAACAGCGCGCCAAAGCCGCCAATGCCGGCCAACACGCCTTCGCGCAGGGTCTTTTTGGCCAGCGGCTTAATACGTTCGATCAGCGCGTCGCCCGCGTCAATGTCCACGCCTGCATCCTTGTAGCTAATGGTGGTTGTGGAAAGCGGGGAGGGGAGGGAGGCATTTGTCATGAAAAATCGGTTACCCGATAGAATTTGCCCAGATTTTAAGCTTTGGCCTTCCTCTGCCTTTCCTCCCTCCCTGCATGCAATTCACCTCCACCCAAAAACGCGCCTTCACCTGGCTTTCCATTGCTACCATTGCGGTGTTGGCGCTCTGGCTTCTGGGCCCCGTGCTCACCCCGTTTGTGGTGGCGGCCGTTTTGGCCTACGCACTCACGCCGCTGGTCAACTGGCTGGACCGCCTGGGCCGTGGCCGCATGCCACGCGTGCTGGCCGTAGTGCTGGTGGAGGTGCTGTTTGTGTTGGCCTTGCTCAGCCTGCTGCTGCTGATGGTCCCCATTTTTGCCAAAGAAATCCCGATGATGCGCGAGCAGCTGCCGCTTTTGGCTGACAAATTCAATGACTGGCTGTCGCCGCTGCTGGCCAAGTATGGGTTCAAGCTGAAGCTTGACTTAGAGAGCATCAAGGCCTTTGTCTTCAAGTACCTCAATACCAACTTTGAAGACTTGTTTGCATCGTTGATGTCGTCCTTGAAGCTCGGCGGCAGCGTGGCGCTGGCGCTGGTGGGCAACGCCGTACTCATTCCCGTGGCGCTGTTTTACCTGTTGATGGACTGGGATCGGTTTGTGGGCCGCCTGGTGGCGCTGGTGCCGCTGCGCTTGCGCGAGGGATATGACAGTTTTACCGGCGAGGCTGATTCCGTGCTGGGCCAGTATTTTCGGGGGCAGTTGCTGGTGATGCTGATCATGGCGGTGTTTTACAGCGTGGGCATGAGCTTGTTTGGGCTTGATCTGGCGTTGCCCATCGGCATTTTCACGGGCTTGGCCATGTTCGTGCCGTATTTGGGCTTCGGCGTCGGACTGATCCTTGGCTTGCTGGCGGGGCTGCTCCAGTTTGCGTCGATCAAGGCGCTGGTGATGGTAGCGGTGGTGTTTGGCGTGGGCCAGGTGCTCGAAGGGTTTGTGTTGACACCGCGTCTGGTCGGCGAGCGCATTGGCCTGCACCCGCTGGCGGTGATTTTTGCGCTGCTGGCATTCGGCCAAGTCCTGGGCTTTGTGGGTGTGCTGATCGCATTGCCTGCCAGTGCCGTGCTGCTGGTGGCCATGCGCCGCTTGCAGGCCAGCTACGTGGCCAGCAGGCTGTATACCGGCTGAATATGGCCCCCACGCTTGTCGCTTCGCGTACTGCGCTGCCCCCCGAGGGGGCTAATGTTCCTAGGGGCGGCCCGTCGGAACATTGCTCCCCCACGCTTGTCGCTTCGCGCGCTGCGGTCGCATGAAACAGATCGCACTGGACATCGGGCTGGCCACGGGGCCGACGTTTGCGAGTTTCTTCACCGGGCCCAATGAGGCGGTGGTCAATCATCTGGGGCTTTGGGTTGGCGCGCAGTCCAGCATGGCCACGCGCTCGCCGGTGCCCACCTACCTGTGGGGCGCCTCTGGCAGTGGCAAAACCCATTTGCTCAAGGCGGCGCGCGAGGCATTGCGGGAGCAGGGGGCGACGGTGGGCTGGCTTGATGCGTCAATGCACGAGCCGCCTGCGTTCAACGATGCCTGGGCCGCAGTGCTGCTGGACGACGTGCATCTGTATACCACTGTGCAGCAACATGCGGCGTTCAACTGGTTTGTCAACGCGCAGACGCAGGCGCGCTGGGTGATGGCCGCAGGCGCGATGCCGCCCGCCGACCTGGATCTGCGCGATGACCTTCGCTCGCGCCTAGGCTGGGGCCACGTGTTTGGCCTGCAAGTGCTCAGCGAGCCTGAGCGCCGCGCCGTGCTGCGCCAGGCGGCCGATGCGCGCGGCGTGTTTTTGGGTGACGAGGTGATGGACTTCATGCTCACCCGATTCAGCCGCGATTTGGGCAGCCTGATGGAACTGCTGGACCTGATTGACGGCTACGCATTGCAGACCAAGCGGGCGATCACGATCCCGCTGATCCGCGCGATGATGGAAGACGGCCCGGTGTGACGAAAAAGCCCATGAAACTGGCGCTGTTCGACCTGGACCACACGTTACTACCGATAGATTCCGACTATTCCTGGGGCGTGTTCACCACCACCATCGGCTGGACCGATCCGCTGGAATTTGCCCGGCGCAACGACGAGTTTTTTGCCCACTACAAGGCCGGCACGCTGGACATCCACGACTACGTGCGCTTTGCGACGGACGCGGTTCGCCAGCAGGGAGCTACTAATTCAATAGCTGCTCATGCACGTTTCATGAGGGCTGTGATCGAACCGTCGCTGAAGACGGTGTCTATGGAATTAGTCCGGAAGCATGCAGATGCGGGACACCAAACCGTCATCGTCACCGCCACGAATGAATTCATCACCCGCCCGATTGCCGATGCGTTTGGCGTGAAAGAGCTGATTGCGGTTGAGCTGGAGCGCGACACTGCGCCCGGCGGCACGGGTTGGATTACCGGGGAGATCAAGGGCGTGCCCTCAGCGCGCGAGGGCAAGGTGACGCGGGTTGAGCAGTGGCTGGCGGCGCGGGGCCTGGGTTGGGCCGATGTGGACAGCACTTTCTACACCGATTCCATCAACGACCTGGCCTTGATGGAAAAAGTCACCCATCCCGTGGCCACCAACCCGGATGACCGCCTGCGCGCCATCGCCAAACAGCGCGGATGGCGCATACTTGACCTGTTTGCCAAAATATAGGGCTTTTGAGAATACTGCATCTGTTTTAATGATTAAAAAATTTATAGAAAAGCTCCTGGGCAAATCGCCCTCGGCAAAAGCCAAATCCAGCAAGCCCAAGTTTGGCAAGCGCGAGGAGGTGGGTGTCGAGGTCCACGGCATCAACCCCAAGCTTGTAGATGAGCGGGCCATGTTTGTGGTGCGCACCCTGAAAGATGCGGGATTTGAGGCGTACATCGTGGGCGGCGCCGTGCGTGACCTGATGGTCGGGCTGGTCCCCAAAGATTTTGACGTGGCGACCAATGCCACGCCCGAGCAGGTCAAGGGGCTGTTTCGCCGTGCGTTCATCATAGGGCGGCGCTTTCGCATCGTGCACGTGGTGCATGGGCGCGGGCGCGAGCATGAAGTGATTGAGGTGTCCACCTTCCGCGCCTACATGGACAACGCGGCCGCCGAGGCTGTGGCCGGCAACGAGCGCACCAGCAAGAACGAGCTGGCCGGCATGAAACACGCTGTGGATTCAACAGGCCGCGTGCTGCGCGATAACGTCTGGGGCCCGCAGGAAGAAGATGCCGTGCGGCGCGACTTCACCATTAACGCCATGTACTACGACCCAGAGGCGCAGATTGTGGTGGACTACCACGGTGGCATTGCCGACGCCAAAAAACGCATCATCCGAATGATTGGCGACCCAGCGACGCGTTACCGCGAAGACCCGGTGCGCATCATCCGCGCGGTGCGTTTTGCCGCCAAGCTGGCCCCCCTGGGCTTCAAGCTGGAGGCCAAGACCGCCGCGCCGCTGGTCAAATCGCAAGAGCTGCTGGCCGATGTACCGCAAAGTCGCCTGTTTGATGAAATGCTCAAGCTGCTGCAAACGGGCCATTCGCTGGCCAGCATCGAGCAGCTCAAGCTGCTGGGCATGGCGCGTGGCATCTACCCGCTGCTGGACGTGGTGGTGGAGCGCGCTGGACAACCTTTTGTAAGCGCAGCCCTCAAAGACACCGACCGCCGCGTGGGTGAAGGCAAGCCGGTGGCGCCCAGCTTCCTGCTGGCCAGCGTGCTATGGGCCGATGTGCGTGATGGCTGGGCCGCGCGAATCAATCAGCGGCAAAATTCACACCCGGCCTTGCAGGACGCGATTGACGATGTCTTCAACGCCCGCATTGGCGACGTGTCGGGCCGTGGCCGCCTGGCCGGCGACATGCGCGAAATCTGGATGATGCAGCCGCGTTTTGAGAAGCGCGTGGGCAGCGCGCCGTTTGGCCTGGTGGACCAGGCGCGCTTTCGTGCCGCGTTTGACTTCATGCGCCTGCGCGCCGACGCGGGTGAGGTCGATGAAGTGCTGGCCGACTGGTGGCAGGAGTTCAGCATGGCCGACGACACCCTGCGCCAGGATTTGGTGGACCAAGTGCGCGAAGAGCAGCAAAAGCGGCCGAAGATGGCGCGCGCGCCTCGGCCTGCGGGTGCCGCCGCACCGCAACGGTCTGCAGATGATGGTGAAGCTGGTGGCGGCGGTGGTGGTGGCGGTGGTGGTGGCGAAGGTCTGGGCCAGGAACGCACCGGTCCCGGGCATGAGAGCGCCAACCAGCCCGCCGACGGCGAGGGCGGCGCACCCAGAAAGCGCCGCAGGCGTCGCCGTCCCAATGCCGCCAGGCAAGATGGGGATGCGGCCAGCGGCAGGGATAACCCCGCCCCGTGATTGAGGCGTCCCGTTATGCCGAGCCCGGTTAGCGCATTCATCGGCATTGGCGCCAATTTGGGAGATTCCCATAGCACCGTTGTACAGGCAATCCAGAACCTGGCGGCGTTGCCCGGCACCGCGCTGGTGAAGGCTTCGTCGCTGTACCAAACCTCACCCGTTGACGCCAGCGGCCCAGATTACGTCAACGCTGTGGTTGAGGTTTCAACCTTGCTGGATGCTGCGTCGGTGCTGGGTCATTTGCAACGGCTTGAAGCAACGGCGGGTCGCCGCCGCCCTTACCGCAACGCACCGCGCACGCTTGACCTTGACATCTTGCTGTTCGGGGATCAAGCGATCAATACCCCCCGCCTTCAGGTGCCTCATCCGCGCATGAATGAGCGGGCTTTTGTACTGATGCCGTTGGCCGAAATCGCGCCCCATCGGGTGAACGCAGCGCAGATGCGGGCTGTGCAGGGACAACGCATCACCCGCGTGTAATTCCAATTCAAAATAATCCGCTCAGCAGGCGCGCCGGGCTACTCCATCTCCACAATCATCTCAATCTCAACGCAAGCGCCCATCGGAATCTGCGCCACGCCAAACGCACTGCGGGCATGGGCGCCCTTCTCGCCAAACAGCTGGCTGATCAACTCGCTGGCGCCGTTGGTCACCAGGTGCTGTTCGGTGAATTCCGGGATGGAGTTGACGAGCGACATCAGCTTGACGATGCGTTTCACGCGGTTCAAATCGCCCACTGCCGCATGCAGCGTGCCCAGCAGGTCAACAGCTACAGCCCGCGCGGCCCGTTTGCCTTCTTCGGTGAAGATGTTTTTGCCGAACTGCCCAACCCAGGGCTTGCCGTCTTTCTTGGCGATGTGCCCGCTCAGGAACACCAGGTTGCCCGTCTGCACAAATGGCACGTAGGCGGCAGCCGGTGTAGACACGGGTGGCAACTCGATGTTGAGCGACTTCAGTGTGGTGTAGATGTCCATGGATTTCCCCTAAGAAGTAATGATCAGAATAGATGTTCAGAATGGCCTGCAAAGCGCAGCGACCCGGCCACAACGATACCAAATTGCCATTTTTCCGCTATTGTAGGGTTTAAATATGCCTCTGGCCCTTGTGTAGCATGCATAAGTAGCTACTAATTAAATAGCATTCGACTGGAATTTACTTTTGCGCTGGGGTTACCCCCGAAACCGCCTGCGCGTAAGCGCCAGCGCCACCCAGAACCCGGCCACCGTGTAAGCCGCCAGCACCAGCGCATGGTGCAGCGCGTGGGCCGGCCACTGGTCCATGAACAAGGGGCGCACCAGCTCGACGGCATTTGTCAGCGGCAGCCAGTCTGAGGCCACGCGCAGCACGGTGGGCAACTGTTCCCGGGGGAAGAACACGCCACTCAAAAACATCATGGGGGTCATGAACAGCGTGAAGTAGTAGGTGAAAAAATCATAGCCCTTGGCCAGCGCATTGAAGATCAGCGCAATGCAGCTGAAGGTGATGCCAACCCCCAGCAGCACCGGCACGGCCAGCAACAGCTTGGGGCTGTGCGAGATGCCCAGGGCCAGCATCACCCCCAGAATGGCCACGGAGGTGAGTATTGACTTGTAGGCGGCCCACAGCATTTCGGCGAACAGGATGTTGTCCAGGCTGACTGGCGCGTTCATGATGCCGTCCCAGGTTTTTTGCACGTGCATGCGCGAAAACGCGGAGTACAGCGCCTCAAACGAGGCCGCATTCATGGCGCTGGTGCAGATGTAGCCGCCGCCCAGGTAGACCACGTAGGGCACCGTGGCGCCACCCAGTTTCACGTCCCCCACCAGCGCGCCCAGCCCGTAGCCAAAGGCTACCAGCGCAATCAGCGGATCGGCGATATTGCCCACCAGGCTGGGGATGGCCAGCTTGCGCCACACCAGCAGGTTGCGCAGGAACACCGGCCACCAGCGCATTGACAGCTCTGGGGCGCGCCACAGGCTGGGAATTTTGGCGGCTTGCATTGGCGTGAGCGTTGGCAGCGGCATGGGAGGCGTACTTTCAGGCATCAGGCGTCCTCGCGGATTTGGCGGCCCGTCATTTTGAGGAACAAGTCCTCCAGATTTGCTGGACGGTGCAAGGTGCGCAACTTGGGATAGTCTTCTGCCAGCCCCTGCAGCAGCAACTTTGCGTCCTGGGTGTAGAAAAACACCGTTTCGCCACTGACTTCCATCCGCGCGGCCAGGCGCTTCAACGGGGAGTCCATCAATGCCAAAGCGCCTGCGCCATAAACCTCAACCACGTCGGGCTCCAGGTGCTGGTTGATGAGGTCGCGCGGCGTGCCTTCGGCAATCTTTTTGCCGTGGTCCAGCACCAGGAGGCGTGAGCACAGGCGCTCGGCCTCGTCCATGAAATGCGTCGTGAGCAATATCGATTTGCCCTGGCCCAGCAGCGTTTGCAGGCGCTCCCACATCAGGTGGCGTGCCTGCGGGTCCAGCCCGGTGGTGGGCTCGTCCAGCAGCAGAAGCTGTGGGTCGTTGACAAGGGCGCGCGCCAGGCTCAAACGACGGCGCATGCCGCCCGACAGCTCGCCCGGCTTGGCACTGGCCTTGTGCGTGAGCGCTGCAAACGCCAGCAGTTGCGCAATGCGGGCCCGGATGGCGGCGTCGGCCATGCCGAAATACCGGCCATAGACCAGCAGGTTTTCTGCGCACGAGAAGTCGGGGTCCAGTGTGTCAAACTGGGTCACCACGCCCAGCTGGGCCTTGATGGCCAAAGCGTCCCGGGGCATTTGCAGGCCGTTTTGGAACGTGTTTTCAGCCGCAGGATGTGTGCTCCCGCCAGCGGGGTGAAACGTTATACCCCCGCCGGGATGGAACGTGATGCCTCCGGCATCGGGCGTGGTCAGCCCCAGGCACATGCGAATGGTGGTGGTTTTGCCCGCGCCGTTCGGGCCAATCACGCCCAGGCACTCGCCCGGTGCAATGGCAAATGAGACGTCGTTGACCACCGTGGCGTCGCCATAGCGTTTGGTCAAATTGCGCGCTTCAAACAGAACCTGGTGCATCCTGGCATTGTCTCGCATGGTGCCGTGCCACCCGGCGTCCGGAAATCCTGTAAATTGGAGGTGTTTTATGGCTATCCCGCCGCACACCCATCAACCCGTTGCAACGTCCGCTTTATGAAACCGATTGGCACCCCGCTTTCCCCCACCGCCACCAGAGTCATGCTGCTTGGCTCGGGCGAGCTTGGCAAGGAGGTGCTGATTGCGTTGCAGCGCCTGGGCGTGGAGACGATCGCGGTGGACCGCTATGACAACGCGCCGGGCCAGCAGGTGGCGCACCATGCGCGCACCATCACCATGAGCGACCCGGCCCAGCTCAAGGCCCTGATCGAGGCCGAGCGGCCGCATCTGGTGGTGCCGGAGATTGAGGCCATCGCCACGTCGATGTTGCAGGAGCTGGAAGCAGCCGGCACGGTGCGTGTGATCCCGACCGCACGCGCGGCGCGGCTAACCATGGACCGCGAAGGCATCCGTCGGCTGGCGGCTGAGACGCTGGGCCTGCCCACCAGCCCTTTTAAATTCTGCGATTCGCAGGCCGGGTTGCAGACAGCCATTGACGGCACGAGTGGCAACGACAACGCCAAAGGCAACCCCAAAGGCAACCCCAAAGGCATCGGCTACCCCTGCATCGTCAAACCAGTGATGAGCAGTTCAGGCAAAGGCCAAAGCCGCATTGACGGCCCGGCCGATGTGCAAAAAGCCTGGGACTACGCGATGGCGGGCGGGCGCGTGGGCCCGGGCCGCGTGATTGTGGAAGGCGTGATTGACTTTGACTACGAAATCACCTTGCTCACAGTGCGGGCCGTGAGTGCCGATGGCCAGGTTGAGACGCATTTTTGCGAACCCATTGGCCACATTCAGGTCAGTGGCGACTACGTGGAAAGCTGGCAGCCGCATCCCATGCACCCGGCGGCGCTGCAACGGGCGCGCGAAATATCAAAGGCGGTTACCGACAACTTGGGCCAGGGCCTGGACGGCCAGAGCACGGGGCTGGGCCTGTTTGGCGTGGAGCTGTTTGTCAAGGGCGAAGATGTTTGGTTCAGCGAGGTCAGCCCGCGCCCGCATGACACCGGCATGGTCACCATGTGCACCCAATGGCAAAACGAGTTCGAGCTGCACGCCCGCGCCATCCTGGGTTTGCCTGTGAACACGGCGCTGAAAAGCCCAGGTGCCAGCGCTGTCATTTATGGTGGCGTCGATGCCAAGGGCATTGTGTTTGATGGCGTGGCTGACGCCCTGCGCGTGCCCAATACCGATGTCCGCCTGTTTGGCAAGCCTGAGAGTTTTGTCAAACGGCGCATGGGCGTGGCCCTGGCCTTTGATGCGGATGTGCAGGTGGCGCGCAGGCACGCCAAACTGGCGGCTTCGCGCGTCAAGCCGCGCTCAAGCTGGAGCGACGTTTTGAGTCCGTCAACGTGAAACTGGAACCCAACGCCATTTCTGGCAGCGAGTCTGTGCCGCCCTCATCAGGCAAGGCCGATTTTCGCGCGCTGTATGCCGAGCTGGCAGAAAAAACCGCGCAGCTGCAGACAACGTTGGGAAGCATCAGCCAGGGCATTTTCATGATTGGGGTGGATGGGCGGGTCAACACGTACAACAAAAGAATCGTAGAGTTGCTGGACTTGCCCGAGAGCTTGCTCGCCAACCGGCCCACCTTGCAGGAATTGACCCTGTTCCAGCGGACGCGGGGCGACTTTGGCACTGATGCCCATCTGGTGGAGCCAAGCGCGCGTGACTATGTCCGTGCTGCCGGGAAAGAAATCACGCCCGGCAGCTACCTGAAGCTGACACATGACGGCCCGGCGGGCTATTTGCGCACCACGCGGGCCGGCCGCGTGCTGGAGGTCAAGACACAAAACCTGCCCTCGGGTGGCATGGTGCGCACATTTACCGATGTCACCGACTATGTCCACGCCGAAACCGCCTTGCGGGCCAGTGAAGACAGCATCCGCCAGATCACCTCGCAGGTTCCCGGCATGGTGTTCCGGGTGCGATTGACTTACGAGGGCGCGCGCAAGTACAGTTTTGTCAGTGAGGGGGTGCGGGATTTGTACCGCATTGAGCCTGCCGAGGTTTTGGCCGACGGCAACGTTCTCCAGGCCTTCCGGCACCCCGACGATGCGCTGGCGGTGGACGCGGAGCTGCACAAGGCTGCGTTTTCGACACTGCCCATGACCATGCAGTTCCGGCTCCAGCTCAAGGACGGAACCGTCAAGTGGGCGCAGATGACTTCCATCTGTGTGGCTGCCGATGACCACGGCACAGTGCGCACCGGGGTGACATTCGACATCACCGCAAGCAAACTGGCAGAGGCTGAACTGCGCGAGACCGAGGCACGCTGGAAGCTGGCGCTGGACAGCACAGGGGATGGCGTCTGGGACTGGGACATTGCCACGGGTGTCGAGATTTTCTCCAGACGCTTCACGGAAATGTATGGCTTTGGGGAAGGCGAACTGGCCAGCCGCAACAGCGAGTTTGATGCCCGTACCCACCCCGACGACCTTGATCAGCTTCTGCGCAAGCGGCAGGCGCATCTGGATGGGCTGACGCCGACCTACATCAACGAGCACCGGATCCAATGCAAGGACGGAAGCTGGAAGTGGACTTTGAGCCGCGGCATGGTCATCAGCCGCGACGCGCACGGCAAGCCGCTGCGGATGATTGGCACCCATACCGACATCACCGGGCGCAAACACTCCGAGGCCCTGATCTGGCAGCAGGCCAACTTCGATGCATTGACAGGCCTGCCCAACCGCCGCATGCTGCGCGACCGGCTGGAGCAGGAAATCAAGAAGAGCCGGCGCGAGGGCCTGCAACTGGCGATCCTGTTCATCGACCTGGACCACTTCAAGGAAGTCAACGACACCCTGGGTCACGACAATGGCGATCTGCTGCTGGTGGAGGCGGCGCGGCGCATTCGGGCCTGCGTGCGCGAAACCGACACGGTAGCGCGCATGGGTGGCGATGAATTCACGGTGGTGCTGTCCGAGCTGAGCGACTCTGCCAACACAGAGCGCATCATCCACAAAATTCTGGACGCCATGACGGCGGTATTCCAGCTTGGCGATGAACAGGTGTTCGTGTCAGCCAGCATTGGCATCACGGTGTACCCCGCAGATGCCACCGAGGTTGAGAACCTGTTCAAGAACGCCGACCAGGCTTTGTACGTGGCCAAGGGGGAAGGGCGCAACCGCTTCAGCTTCTTCACCCCGGCGCTGCAGGAGGCGGCGCAAACCCGGGTGCGCCTGACCAACGATTTGCGCGCGGGCCTGGTGCAGGACCAGTTTTTGATGGTCTACCAGCCGATTGTTGAGCTCGGAACGGGTGCGATCTACAAAGCCGAGGCTCTGATCCGCTGGCAGCACCCGACGCGTGGCCTGATCAGCCCGGCGGCCTTCATTCCCATTGCCGAGGCCAGCGGCCTCATCATTGATATTGGCAATTGGGTGTTCATGCAGGCGGCAAGCCAGGCAAAGGGCTGGCGCGCGTCATTGCACCCGAATTTCCAGATCAGCATCAACAAATCGCCGGTGCAGTTTCACCATGCCGGCGCCGCCCACAGTGCGTGGCTGGACCGCCTGCATGCGCTGGGGCTGCCTGGCGGGGCGATTGCGGTGGAGATTACCGAGGGCCTGCTGCTGGATGCCAATTCAGCAGTAACCGACAAGCTGCTGGAGCTGCGCGATGCCGGCATCCAGGTGTCGCTGGACGACTTTGGCACGGGCTACTCGTCGCTGTCGTACCTGCAGCGCTTCGAGATTGACTACATCAAGATCGACCAGTCATTTGTGCGCCACCTGGTTGCAGGCTCGACCGACATGGCACTGTGCAAGGCCATCATCGTGATGGCGCATGAACTGGGCATGAAGGTCATTGCCGAAGGCATCGAGACCCCCGGGCAGCGGGATTTGCTGGTTGCAGCAGGATGCGACTATGGCCAGGGTTACCTGTTTGCGCGGCCCATGCCAGCGAAAGATTTTGAGGCCTTCATGGCGCAACAGGGCCTGCCCTGAGTCAGCCTGGCAGCCTGGCCCAATCCGACAGCACGCCACGCTGCGAGGCGCGCTCCATCTCCTGTTGGGACTGGCGTGCCCGGTGCACGCACACCGCCGTCTGCCGCATTTTTTCCAGGAGCTGCCCATTGAGTCCTGCGCGGTATTGCTGGGCGCCGTCATTGCCGGGGCCGCCGACCGCTGGGGCCTGGAGCGCTTGGGCCGCTTGAATCATTTCAATCATCAAATAGTCAAGCTCTGGCAGCAGCATCTGGTCCAGGTTGACGGCCAGCAAGGCCTTTGCATTTGCTTCTTCCGACTTGCCCATGATGGATGGTATCCCTTGAAAACGTAACGACGTAGAGCCCGCAATGCCAGTGTGTTCTTCACCGCTTGGGGCCAATTATCGACGCTTAAAATTCAGTGTCAACCATGCCATCAGGCTTTCACCACGGCCAGCCCAATCGCTTCAAACGCAGCCACATCGCGCGCTGGGGTGGTGCGCTCCAGGATGATGCCGGTCGCCGCCGCGCAAGGTGCAATAAGATAGGGTGACGCCGCGTTCAATTTCTCGGCTGACGCCAGCAGCCAGGTTTGCGCTGCCTGCGCCATCAGCGCGCGTTTGATGTGGGCCTCCTCCAGGTCGCCCGTGCACAGGCCAGACTGCACATGGATGCCCGATGCGCCCATGAAGTACACGTCTGCACGCACACGGGCAATCGCCTCCAGCGCGGCCGCACCGACGGCCACCACGGAATGCTTGAACAACAGCCCGCCGATCAAAACGACCTGCACATGGGGGTGGCTTGCCAGCGCCACCGCAATGGTGGGGCTGTGGGTCACCACCGTGGCCTTGAGTTCGGGCGGCAGCAGTTCGGCCAGCTTCTGGCAGGTGCTGCCGCCATCGACAAAAACCACCTGGCCCGGGCGCACCATGTTCGCTGCGGCGCTGGCAATGGCAAGCTTGCCGGTGCTCTGCAGGGTGCTGCGGGTGGCGAAGTCGGCCAGCGCAGGTGACGCAGGCAGTGCGCCGCCATGCACACGTTGCAGCAAGCCCTGTGCAGCCAGGGCGCGCAGGTCGCGGCGAATGGTGTCTTCAGAAAGGCCCATTTCTGCGCTGAGCGAGGTGGCCACGATCTGGCCGTCGCGGCGCAGCTTCCCCAAAATGTGCTGTTTGCGTTGTTTGGTGAGCATGGCACTAGATTTTGCACGAAATTTCTTGATATTGCACGAATTTGCTTATTTGGGCTAAAATTCGCTAACCCGGAACTCGGGGGCGGTCCCCAGCAGCCCGTTCAACCATTTTTCCAATGAGTTTCCCCATGCGCGAAGACATCAAGGTCATCGAAGAAAAAGTGCTTTCCCACGACTGGTACCTGCTCAAAAAAACGGTGTTCGATCTGCGTCGGCGCGACGGCACCTGGCAGCGCCAAAGCCGGGAGACCTATGACCGGGGCAACGGCGCGACGATCCTGCTTTACAACCAGGCGCGCAAGACGGTGATCTTGACGCGGCAGTTCCGCTTTCCAACGTTTGTCAACGGCAATTCAGACGGCATGATGGTGGAAGCCTGCGCCGGCCTGTTGGACCAGGATGACCCCGCCACCTGCATCCGCCGGGAAACCGAAGAAGAAACCGGCTACCGGATCAGCGACGTGCGCAAGGTGTTTGAAGCCTACATGAGCCCCGGCTCGGTCACAGAAAAGCTATTCTTCTTTGTCGGCGCCTACACCGCAGCAGACAAGGTGTCAGACGGCGGCGGCGAGGCGCATGAGGGCGAAGACATTGCGGTGCTGGAGATCGCGCTGGATGACGCGCTGGCGCAAGTGGCGGGCGGCCTGATTTGCGACGCCAAAACCATCATGCTGCTGCAATATGCGAAGCTGAACGGGTTGATGGGCTGATTGGGGTGACGTCGGCTACGGCGCAATTTCCAGCCGCCCGCGCCCCAGCGCCTTGGCCTGGTACAGCGCACTGTCGGCGCGCGCCATCAGCGCCGTGATGTTGCCGTCAAAAGGTGCCAGCATGGCCAGCCCGGCGCTGTAATCAACCGCCAGCAACGGTTGCGATTGCCCCGCGCTGTAAAGGGCCTGGCGCAGGCGTTGCTCGAACAAAAGGGCCGCTTCCTGACTGGTCTGCGGCAGCAGCACGGCGAACTCTTCGCCGCCCAGCCGGGCGGCCAGATCGCTGGTGCGGCGGTTCTCACGCAGCACCTGGCTCACGCGCTGCAGCACCTGGTCGCCCGTCTCATGCCCCTGCGTGTCGTTGATGCGTTTGAAATGGTCCAGATCCAGCATGATGAGCGCCAGCGGGTGGCTGTGGCGGCGGGCCTGGTCGAACAAAACGGGGGCGCGTTCGCTCCAGCCGTGGCGGTTGGCCAGGTCTGTCAGCGCGTCGGTATAAGCCTGGTCACGCAACTGCGCTTCCGCCTCCTCGCGCCAGGCCACCAGCGTTGCCACCGCAGCTAGGACCAGCGCCACGTTGGCGGCCAGCATTGAGACCACGTTGACCGGGTGAGGCGCCAGAAAATTTGTGTACTGGTCGCTGAAAAACACCCCCAGCACGGTGCGCGCCCCCGTGAACAACGCCATGGCCACCGAGCAGCCAAAGATCACCCAGCGCCAGCGTCCGCCCAGTCGGGTGGCCGGCCACAGCGTGGCCTGGGCCAGCAGCAGCATCTGCAAAATCATCATCAGATTAGCCCAGGCAGTGCGATTGGGAAAGCTCTGGCTCAACAGCAGGTAGCCAAGCGGTGCCAGCACAATCGTGCTTTTCAAAAGCAGCCCGCCTCGGCGTGGCCCCAGCCACCCTTCCAACGCGCAAAACATCTGCCAATGACCCAGCGCCAGCAGCGCCACAGCCAAGGCCGACGTAAGGTGGTTGGCCCACTGGGATGACCATAAGCCCGACACGACGATCGCAAGCACGCCCAGCGCCTGCACCAACAGCGAGTTGCGGGCACTCGCCGCTGCCTTGCTGAGCTGGTGCCCCATGATCAGTGGCAGGGTGGCCGCCATCACGAAAAGGTTCGCGGCGTTGACCACCAGCAGGGATTCGACATCCAGTGCCATTGCGTTTGACTGTGTTCGGCCGGTTTGGGTTGACGGGTATCGGTTTACTGAAACGCCACTTCGGCAAAGCTGCGCAGCTTGCGGCTGTGAAGCTGATCGATGCCTTGCGCGCGCAGCAGCTCAATGGCGCGGATGCCAATGCGCAAATGCTGGTCCACGCGTTCGCGGTAAAAGTGGTTGGCCATGCCGGGCAGCTTGATCTCGCCATGCAGCGGTTTGTCGCTCACGCACAGCAGCGTGCCGTAGGGCACCCGGAAGCGGAAACCATTGGCGGCGATGGTGGCGCTTTCCATGTCCAGGGCCACGGCGCGGCTCTGGCTGAAGCGGCGCTGCGGGCCGTTGTCGGGCAGCAGCTCCCAGTTGCGGTTGTCGGTGCTGGCCACGGTGCCGGTGCGCATGATGCGCTTGAGCTCAGGGCCGCCCATCTGCGTCACGTCTGACACGGCGGCCTCCAGCGCCACCTGAATTTCAGCCAGCGCAGGAATCGGCACCCACAGCGGCAGCTCTTCGTCCAGCACGTGGTCTTCACGCACGTAGCCGTGGGCCAGCACGTAGTCGCCCAGTTGCTGGTTGTTGCGCAGCCCCGCGCAATGGCCCAGCATGATCCATGCGTGCGGGCGCAGCACGGCAATGTGGTCGGTGATGGTTTTGGCATTGGCCGGGCCGACGCCGATGTTGACCATGGTGATGCCGCCCCGGTCGCCACGCACCAAATGGTAGGCAGGCATTTGCGGCAGGCGCGGGGGCGCTTTGCCAAGCTCGTCGCCAAGGTGGGATGGCGAGCCGGTGCGCCGCATCGCCACATTGCCGGGCTCAATGAAGGCCGCGTATTCGCTGTTGGCGTCACCCATGGCTTCGTGCCCCAGGCGCACAAATTCGTCAATGTAGAACTGGTAGTTGGTGAACAGCACAAAGTTCTGGAAATGCTCGGGCGCGGTGCCGGTGTAGTGGCGCAGGCGCTGCAGCGAATAGTCAACACGCGGCGCGGTGAACAGCGATAGCGGCAGCGCCTCGCCCGGGCGCGGCTGGTACGTGCCGTTGGCAATGCCGTCGTCCATGGCGGCCAGATCGGGCAGGTCAAACACGTCGCGCATGAGCTGTCGGCGCGCAGCGCTCAGGCTGCCTTCAATGTGGTCGTGCTCGGCAAATGAAAAATGCACGGGAATAGGCTGTGTGCTGGTGCCAATTTCCAGTTCAACCTGGTGGTTTTCCAGCAGCAGCCTGAATTGTTCAAGGTAGTACTCGGCATACAGGTCGGGCCGCGTGAGCGTGGTCTCGAATCGCCCTGGACCCGCCACAAACCCAAAGCTCAGACGGGCCGTGTCGGCCGAACTCTGGCGTGAAACGGTATCGGTCTGCACCCGCACAAACGGGTAGCAGGCGCGCACATGGCTGGGCAGTGTTTCACCGGCCACAAAACGCTGCATTGCATCGCGCAGATGGGCCAGGCTGGCGTCATAAATCTCGCGCGCTTTGGCCAGCGCGAGAGCGGGGTCGGTAAAACGGGACGGGGCAATGTAGGCGGGAAGGTGGGGCATGGGGCTATTGTCCATGGTCTTTTGGGCGGGCCCCGGTGCGTCAGGTAGAGTGACGCTTTGCTTTTCGGTCAGGAATTGTTATGGCGAAAACGAGGGGCGGCCTGGGCGGCATGAGCAGCGAAGGCAGCGAAGGCAGCGGTGTAGGGCGCCGGGCTGGGCGCGGCGTTCTGGCGGGATTGAAGCTGTTGGCCTTGCTGGCCCTTCTGTTGGTGGGCGTCTTGCTGTACTTTGGCATTCCGCAGAACGCCGCGGGCATGGCCGCCAAAGGCGTTTGCTCTGCGGCTTTTGTGGCGGGCCGTCCCTGGCAAAAGCTGATGGCGCAGGATGTGCTGCCGGCCAGCCCGGTGCTGCGCTTGATCAGCATCGAGGTAAGCGAGCCTGCCCGCGCCGTGACCGCAAAATTTGCAGGCCTGTTTGCCAGGCGAGCGATGCTGCTGCCAGACCGGGGCTGCGTGCTGGATGTGCCTGCTGTTGTCATCCCGGCGCCCGCCGGCCAAGTATCGATTCCGGCGATGGCGACTGCCGACAAAGCGAATGCCGCCAAGCCATGGCCCGAAGGTGACGCCCCGCTTCCCGCGTCGCAATGGGGCCCGGGCATTGACGCGCCGGCCTTGCAAAAGGTGATTGATCAGGCCTTTGTCGGCGCAGGCGACCCCGCCGCCGCCAACGCGCGCGGCGTGGCCATCATCCACAAAAGCCGCCTGCTGGTGCTGCAGATGGCACCGGGCTTTTCGCCACAAACGCCGCTGCATGGCTGGTCGATGGCCAAGACCGTCACGGGCATGCTGGTGCACACATTGGCCACAGACAACGTGTCTTTGGACAAGCCCGCCCCAGGCGCGTCAGCCAGCGACGCCCGCTTGCGCTTGGACGCCAACGTGGTCGATGCCTTCCCAACAGGCCGCGAGCCCGCCTGGCTGGCCGCATGGCGAAATGACACCCGCAAGCGCATCAAAGTGTCAGACCTGCTCTACATGCGCGACGGCCTGGCCAGCACCGAGGACTACCAGCCCTGGGGCTCTGTGCCGAAGATGCTTTGGGGCCAACCCAGCGTGGCGGCCTTCGCAGCGGCAGCGCCCACCCAGGTCGCGCCCGGCACACGCTGGCGGTACCTGAGCCAGTCTGCCAACCTGCTGGCCGGCGTGGCGCGCGGCCGCTTCGCAAATGACGCCGACTATTGGGCTTACCCCGCCCAAGCCCTGTTCAACCCGATCAGAGCGAGGACTGCCGTGATGGAGACCGACACCGACGGCAACTGGGTCGGATCCAGCTACGTGTGGGCCAGCGTCGGCGACTGGGGTCGCCTGGGCCAGTTGATGCTCAATGATGGCCGCTGGGGCAGCACCCAGGTGTTGCGGCCGGGCTGGCTGCAGCGCGCTGCCGCACGGTCAACGCCAGACGGTGAAGGCCGCGCCTACGGTGCCCAGACCTGGCGCATTGGAGATGCGGATGCGGGCCGGTGCAAGGATGCAGGCAAGGAAACCGGAAATGATGCGGGCAAAGGCCGCAGCGTGCCGGCCGACACCTTGGCCATGAGCGGCCACTGGGGGCAAATAGTGGCGATGGTTCCGTCACGCGAGGCCGTGATTGTGCGCATGGGCTGGACTTTCAAGCGCGACCGGTTTGACGACTGCGCGTTCGTGGCAGATGTGTTGAAGGCGTTTCCGCATTGACGGATCAAGACGCAGAGCCTGTCTACTTGCCTACCGGCTCCCGCATCGTCACAAATTCCTCAGCCACTGTGGGGTGGATGCCAATAGTGCTGTCGAACACCGCCTTGGTCGCCCCTGCCTTCATGGCCACGGCAAAGCCCTGCACAATTTCACCCGCGTCCGGCCCGACCATGTGCAGGCCGACCACGCGGTCGGTCGCGTCTTGCACCACCAGCTTCATCAGCGTGCGCTCGGTGCTGCCGCTGAGCGTGTGCTTGAGCGCCTTGAACTCGCTGCGAAAAATCGTGACATTGCCAAACTTTTTGCGTGCCTCAATTTCTGTGTAGCCCCCGGTGCCGATGTTGGGGTGGGTGAACACCGCCGTGGGGATGAACTGGTAGCTCATGCCGCGTTTGGCCTTGCCCACCTGGGGGCCAAACAGATGGTCCACCAGCACCATCGCCTCGCCCAATGCCACGGGCGTGAGCTGGATGCGCGCTGTCACGTCGCCCAGCGCGTAGATGGATGGCACATTGGTCTGGTAATCGTCATTGACCACCACCGCGCCCTCTTTGCCCTGCACCACGCCTACTGCCTCCAACCCCAGGCCCTGCACATTGGGCACACGCCCGGTGGCGTAAAGCACGGCATCGACCACCTGCATGCTGCCGTCTTCCAGCTTCACTTCAAGCCCCTGCGCGGTGCGTTCAAGGGCCCGCACACTTGCGCCCAGATGCAAATCGACACCGGCCTTGACCATCTCTGCGGCGATGAAGTGCCGCACCTCATCGTCAAACCCGCGCAGCACTTGCGCCCCCCGGTAAAGCTGCGTCACCTTCGACCCCAGGCCGTTGAAGATGGAGGCAAATTCACAGGCAATGTAGCCACCGCCCACCACCAGCAGGCGAGCGGGGAACGGGTCCAGGTCAAACATGTCGTTGGACGTGAGCACAAGTTCACGCCCATGCATGTTCGGCACGTGGGGCGTGCCGCCGGTGGCGATGAGGATGTGTTGGGCGCTGTGCGTCTGCCCATTGACTGCCACGGTGTTCGCGTCCACCAGCGTGGCAAACCCGTTGATAACCTGCACACCGGTGTTGGTGAGCAATTGCAGGTAGATGCCGTTGAGCCGCGTGATTTCTTTTTTGCGACGGGCCTTGAGCGTGGCCCAGTTCAGTGTGGGCGCTGCGCCCTCCCAGCCAAAGCCGTGCGATTCTTCAAACGCCTCGCTGTAATGCGCGGCATACGAGTAGAGCTTTTTGGGAATGCAACCCACATTGACGCAGGTGCCGCCCAGCCCGTCGGTGCCAGCCGCCTCGGCCAGCGCGACGCGCACCCCGCGTTGTGCCGCCATGCGTGCCGCGCGCACGCCGCCGCTGCCGCCCCCCACTACGAACAGGTCAAAGTCATACGCCGGCATGGTGATATTTTCCTCAAGGTCTGAAAAGGCTTCAAAGCTGTTTAAGAGCGATTCTAGCTTGATTTAGGGGTTAAATTGGCCTGTAGCCCTTGTCCAGTATGCATAGTCAGCTATGTAAACAATAGTATTAGCCGAATTGGGTGTGGAATAGGGTTTGAGACTGGCTTTGGTTTTGGGTCTGGTTTTGACCCTGCCCCTGGCTTTGCGTCTGGCTTTGAAAAATGCCAGCCCCATCGTTGGGCTCCACCGGCTCCACCGTCACGCCCACATGCAGTGTGTGGTTGGCGCCGCCATGGATCACGCCGCGTATCGGCGACACATCGGTGTAGTCGCGGCCAATGGCCAGCGTGATGTAACCGTCTGATGGCGCACCCCAGCCGCAGGTGTTGTTGGTGGGGTCAAAGTCGCACCAGCGAGCGCCCTGCGGAAAATCAGGCATGCAGACCGACGCCCAGGCATGTGATGCATCGCTGCCTATGAGCCGCGCCACGCCGGGCGGCGGCTCGGTCAGCAGATAGCCGCTCACATAGCGTGCCGGCAAGCCCAGCGCCCGCAGGCAGGCAATCATGATGTGGGCAAAGTCCTGGCACACGCCTTTGCGCTGTGCCAGTGCCTGTAGCGCCGGCGTGTTGACCTCGGTGCTGTCAGACTCATAGGTGAACTCGGTATGGATGCGCCGCATCAGGTCGCTGGCTGCCAGCAGCAACGGCATGCCCGCCGGAAAACTGGGCCGCGCAAAAGCGGCAAAGTCGGCATGGCGCGGCACATAGGGTGAGGCAAACACGAACTCGGCTGCTGCGTCATACGCGCTGCCTGCAGCATAGCGGAACCGCTCGCGCACCTGCTCCCAGGGCACTGCGCTGGCGGGCAGGGCGTGGGCGCTGGTGGCTACCCGGCTGCGGGCCACCACCTGCAGTTGCGAATGCGCGGTCTGCATTGAGAAAAAGCAGCGCGTGTTGCCATAAATGTCCTGCGTGCGGATTTGCTGGGCGGGCTCGGGGGCAATTTCAAGCGAATGCGACAGCAGCGTCTGGGTCGCCGTATCGAGCGGTTGCAGGTGGCACATGTGCTGCGCCACCTCAACGGCGGGCACGTAGTCGTAGCGCGTCTGGTGGGTCACTTGCAGGAACATCTACGCCACCACACTGTGCTTGGCCTCGTCTGAATGCGTGAAGTAAATGGCACCGACTTCTTCAGACAGGTCGTATGCGCTTTCACTGCATTGCTGCAGCAGGCCGCTGAGCAGGGCGTACCTGCCATCAGCGCCTGGTTCACACAGTTGCGCCAGCCCCCAGGACGCTGGGTCTGGCACTTTGAGCGACAGTTCGCCCAACTCGCCAGGCGCGCTGCCCGCAAGCCGGGCCAGGCGACCGCGCAGGGTTTGCGCCACCCAGCCCAACGAGCGCGGGTTGTCGCGGTCCAGCACCAGCATGTCCAGCAGGGCGGCGATGTCGCGGCTTTGCTGGTATTGGGCATGGAAAGATATTGTGCTGTCAAACAGTGAAATCATGGCCTCAAAGCCACCATCGCTGAGCACTGAGCCCGTCTCAAACCCGCTTGCCAGCGACCTGGCCAGAAAGCTTAAGCGTTCAATGTGCCGCCCAATGCTCAGCAGGCGCCAGCCGTCGTCACGCGTCATCCGGTCAGTCTGCGCGCCGGTGATGGCGGCCATGTAGTCGCTGGTCACTTTCAGCACGCGCAGCGCCTCCAGCGCAGAGTACTCCCCGGCTTGCGCGAACTGTGCACAACTGCTGGTCAGGTTGTCTTCAGCGCGCACGATCAGGTTCCAGTGCTCCTGCGACAGGCGCTCGCGCACGCTGGCGCCGGCCAGGCGCACCGCGCGCAGGTTGTAGCCCACGCTGGTGGCCAGCTCGGTGCTGCCCAGCCCGGCAATCAGCGAGCGCTCAAACACGCGGCGGGCCTGGGTGGCGGCAGGCACGCCCGGCAGCACCAGGGTGTTGGCGGTGGCCATTTTTGACAGCCAGTTGAGCAGCGGTTGCGAGGATTGGTCTTCGCCGTGCAGGCACGCCAGCGTGAGCCGGGCCAGGCCAATGATGTTCTCGGTGCGCTCGGTGTAGCGGCCCAGCCAGAACAGGGTTTCGCCAGCGCGGCTGGTCACCAGCCGCTTGCGCTGCGACACGGTGCCGGGGCTAAGGGTGGGCGCGAGCAGGGTGGTTTTGTCCACGGCATCTGTTGTCATTGCCCACACATCGGCACTGCTGCCGCCGCGCTGCATGGAGGCAATGTCAGCAGTGGCGCCGGCCACGCGTGCAAGGCCGCCGGGCAACACGCGCCAGGACTGCGGGCCGTCAGATACTGCAAACACGCGCAGGATGACCGAGCGCATTGCCAGCCGGGGTGACATCGCGCGTGTTTGAGCAGCGTCGCCGTGGTCGGCATCGGTGCTGGTTTCATGTCGCCACACCGGCATTTGCGACAGCGGCAGGTAGGCCTGAAGGGTGTGGTCATCGCTGTGCAGGGCAATGCGGCCAGCCCACTCGTCGATCTCCCGCTCGCTCAAGGTTCGCCCCAGCACCGCGTCAAAGTTGCCGTGGTTGATGGAGCCGGGGTAGGTCGGCTTGATGGTGCATTCATGCAGGCGCGGCAAAACCTCGTCCATGGCCGAGCGCTCGCCGCACCACCAGGTGGGCAGGGCGGGCAGCTGCAATTCTTCGCCCAGCAGATGCCGTGACAGTGCAGGCAAAAACCCCAGCAGCGCAGGCGACTCCAGAAAGGCCGAGCCCGGCGCATTGGCCACCAGCACGTTGCCTGCGCGGATGGCCTGCAGCAGGCCAGGCACGCCAAGGGTTGAATCGGAACGCAATTCAAGCGGGTCCAGAAACTCATCGTCCAGCCGTTTGAGCAGCGCATGCACCGGCTCCAGGCCCTTGAGGGTTTTGAGGTACAGGCGCTGGTCACGCACCACCAAGTCACTGCCTTCCACCAAGGTCAGGCCCAGGTAGCGCGCCAGGTAGGCATGCTCAAAATAGGTTTCGTTGTAGGGGCCTGGGGTGAGCAGGGCGATGTGCGAATCCAGCCCGGCCGGGCTCATGCGTTTGATGCCGTCCATCAGCGCGCGGTAGGTGCCCGCCAGGCGCTGTACGTTCATGCTGTCAAACGCCTGCGGGAACAGTCGCGACACGGCCAGCCGGTTCTCCAGCAGGTAACCCAGCCCGCTGGGGGCCTGGGTGCGCTGCGACACCACCCACCAGTTGCCATCGGGCCCGCGCGCCAGATCAAACGCGGCAATGTGCAAATGCGTGCCGCCCACGGGCTTCACACCGTGCATCGCGCGCAGATAGCCGGGGTGCCCCTGCACCAGCGCCGGCGGCAGCAACCCGAGCTTGAGCAACTGCTGCGGGCCATACACATCGGCCATGACGTGGTCCAGCACCCGCACCCGCTGCGTCACGCCGGCCTCAATTTGCTGCCAGTTCTCGGGTGTTAAAACCAGGGGAAACAAATCGAGCGACCAGGGCCGCTGCGGCCCGCCTTCATCCGCATACACGTTGTAGGTGACGCCGTTGTCGCGGATCTGGCGCGCCAGGCTGGCCGCACGCTGGTTCAGATCGCCCAGGCCATCGGCTTCAAGATTCCCGAAAAAAAGGCTCCAGGCCCCCGTGTAGTCTGCATTAGCAGCTTTTAAATTAATAGCGTCTTCGGGGCTGGGCGTAGCCCTTGTCGCTGCCCTGCGTTCTGCCCGGCCGTGCAGTTCATCAAAGTGTCCGGGGCTGGCGGCGCAGGCGTGAGGGTCAGCCCGCGTTTCAGCGGGCGGCAGAACGGGCTCGGAAGCGGTGGAATCGGTGGCGTCTTTCACTGTTTGGGAGTATGCCAGCATGGTGACCGGTTCTGGCGCGTTCACAATCACAGGCAGAATCACGAGGAAAAAAAAATGACACGCGCAGCGCTACTGCGAATCAACCTGCATAAAAGCCATCATGCCCCTTGAGAACTTCAAAGCCCCGCCCGCCAAAATACCGCCCGTCAACGCCCCACACTATGACGTGCTGATCATCGGCGCTGGCCTGTCGGGCATTGGCGCGGCGCATCATTTGCAAAGCCGCTGCCCCGGCCGCCGCTATGCGATTCTTGAAGGCCGTGCCCGCATCGGCGGCACCTGGGATTTGTTTCGCTACCCCGGCGTGCGCTCGGACTCCGACATGTACACCCTGGGCTACTCCTTCCGGCCGTGGGACCAGCCCAAGGCGATTGCCGACGGGCCGTCGATTTTGAAGTACCTGCAAGACGCGGCCAAAGACGGCGGCATAGAGCGGCATATCCGATTTGGGCACCAGGTGAAGCGCGCGTCGTGGTCGTCTGCTGAGACACGGTGGACGGTGGATGCCGAGTGGGAACACTTGATTGCGCCGGGAGCAGCTGCGCCGACCAAAGAGCCGGTGCAGTTCACCTGCAACTTCCTCTTCATGTGCTCCGGTTACTACAGTTATGAGAGCGGTTACACGCCAGCGTTCAAGGGAAGGGAACGCTTTGGCGGGCAAGTAGTGCACCCCCAAAAATGGACTGACAGCATCACCCACGCAGGCAAACGTGTGGTGGTGATCGGCAGCGGCGCCACTGCCGTCACGCTGGTGCCCGAACTGGCCAAGACCGCCCTGCACGTGACCATGCTGCAACGCTCGCCCACCTACGTGGTGGCGCGGCCTTCTGAAGACGCGCTGGCCAACCGGCTGCGCCGCTATCTGCGCCCCAAGCTGGCCTATGGCATTACGCGCTGGAAGCGGGTGTTGCTGGGGATGTACATCTTCAATTTGTGCCGCCGCAACCCGGCCAAGGTAAAGCGCATGATCGCGGGCGGCGTGCGCATGGCGCTTGGGCCCGATTACGACGTGGGCAGGCATTTCAATCCACGCTACAACCCCTGGGACCAACGCCTGTGCCTGGTGCCGGATGGCGACTTGTTCAAGGCGATCAAGGCGCAGCGCGCGTCGGTGGTGACGGATGAGATTGACACGTTCACCGAGGCAGGCATCCGCCTCAAATCGGGCGCTGAATTGTCGGCTGACTTGATCGTCACCGCCACGGGCCTGAGCCTGCAGGTGCTGGGAGGCCTGCAAATCACCGTGGACGGCGCTCGAATTGACCTGGCCAAAACCATGAACTACAAAGGCCTTATGTACAGCGGCATCCCCAACATGGCCTCGTCATTCGGCTACACAAATGCCTCATGGACGCTGAAGTGCGATTTGACCTGCGAGTACGTCTGCCGCCTGCTCAACTACATGGCAAAGCACGGGTACAGGCAGTGCATACCGCGCAACACGGATGCGTCGATCACCGAGCAACCATGGGTTGATTTTTCGTCTGGCTACCTGCAACGGTCCATGCACCTTTTCCCCAAGCAGGGCTCACGCGCGCCGTGGAAGCTGTACCAAAATTACCCCAAAGACATCATGCTGCTGCGCTTTGGCAAGATTGCCGACGGGGTGATGGCTTTCGCTTGACACTCAACATGACAGTCGGCCTGGTCCCCACTTCAACGAAACACCAGTTTTAAACCCATGAAACCCACCATCGATTTCCACGGCCACCGCACCGCTCCCGAGGCCTTTTTCCAGCGCTACCTGCGCGCCGCCAGTGCCCTGTGCGCGGCGGATGTAGGCGAGGGCGACGTGGTGGCGATGATGATGCGCAACGGCCCCGCCGTGCTGGAGGTGATGCTGGCCGCGCGCTGGATCGGCGCGCTGTGGTGCCCCATCAACTGGCACTTCAAGACCGACGAGGTGCAGTACATCCTGTCGGACAGCGGCGCCAAGGTTTTCATCGCAGATGCGGATTTACTGGCTGGCCTGCCAGGGCTAAAGCTGGATTGGATTGCGACGTTTGTCGACCGCCGGGGCGATGTGCCAGCGTTGCAGGCAGAGCCTGCGCGGGTTGCAGACTGGGACACCTGGCGCGATGCCACGCCACGGCCCGCGCTTGAAGCCAGCGCCCCGCGCGGAGCCATGTTCTATACCTCGGGCACCACCGGCCGGCCCAAGGGAATCCGCCGCGCCGCGTCCACCCCCGAGCAGGCCGCGCGCGGGCTGGAGATTCTGCGCCACGTGCTCGGGTTTGAGCCCAACATGCGTGCCTTGGTGAGCGCGCCGATGTACCACAGTGCGCCCAACTCCTTCTGCATCGGCGCATCGATGGAAAACGCCCATCTCTTCATCGAAGGCCGCTTTGACGCAGAAGACACGCTGCGCCTGATTGAGCAGCACTGCATCACCCACGCCTACCTGGTGCCCACCATGTACGTGCGCATGCTCAAGCTGCCCGAAGCCGTGCGCAAGCGCTATGACTTAAGCTCGATGCGCTTTGTGTCCTCCACCGGCTCACCCTGCGCGCCGGACGTCAAACGCGCCATGATTGAATGGTGGGGGCCGGTCATCCATGAAGCCTACGGTGCCAGCGAGCTGGGCTACATGACGCGGCTGGACAGCCATGAGGCATTGCGTAAACCAGGCTCGGCTGGCAAGCCGCTGCCCGGTGTGCAGTTGGCCATCGTGGACGAGCAGGGCCAGGCCGTGCCGCAGGGCAAAGCCGGGCTGATCTACGTGCACCAGCCCGCCTACGCCGACTTCAGCTACATCGGCAACGACGCCGCGCGGCAAAAAATGGAGCGCGGCGGCCTGAAGACGCTGGGCGACATTGGCTACATCGATGAAGACGGCTTCCTGTTCATCGTAGACCGCTCCGCCGACATGGTGATCTCGGGCGGCGTCAACATTTACCCGGTGGAGATTGAAGCCGCATTGCAAATGCTGCCCGGCGTGGCCGATTGCGCGGTGTTTGGCATTCCCGATGCCGAGTTTGGCGAAGCGCTGGCCGCCGCCGTGCAGCTCAGCGAGGGTGCAACGCTCAGTGCCGACGATGTGCAGGCCTATTTGAAGAGCCGCCTGGCCACGTTTAAGGTGCCCAAGATCGTCAGCTTCCATGCCCAGATGCCGCGTGAAGACACCGGCAAGATTTTCAAGCGCAAGCTGCGCGAGCCGTATTGGGCGGGGGCGGCCCGGCAGATTTGAGGGGTCTGCGCCCTGCATTGCTAGTGTAGTGTTGCATTCTTGATGGCACAAATAAAACGGATGGATTTTTGGTCAGGGCAAGGCGCAAACCACAGCGATACCAGTGGGTATCGCGCGGATTTGCAACGCCGCCATGGCCGAAAAGGCACCGTTTTATGTGC
>JANYJD010000355.1 GCA_025358555.1 Rhodoferax sp. | reverse complement strand
GGCGGCAAAGGCGTGAAGGTGGTCTACGACTCGGTGGGCAAAGACACGTGGGACAAGTCGCTCGATTGCCTGCAGCCGTTTGGCCTGATGGCCAGCTTTGGCAATGCATCTGGCGCGGCGGCACCGTTTGCACCCGGCATTTTGGGGGCCAAGGGCTCGCTGTATGTGACGCGGCAGACGCTGTTCACCCACATGTCCACGCGTGAGGCCACACAGGCGATGGCGGACGACCTGTTTGCCGTGGTGCTCAGTGGCGATGTGAAAATTCGCATTGACCAGCGCTTCCCGCTGGCCGACGTGCAGGCGGCCCACCGCGCGCTGGAGGCCCGCAAGACCACGGGTTGTACGATTTTGACGCTGTAATGGCGCGGTGGCCTCATCACGTCGGCGCGTTCAAGGTAACCGGTAGTCACCGTTAATGTGACGCAGCCAGTCTTTGACGCTGGATGGCTCGCGGCCCTGCGGGCTCGGGCCAACCAGCCACCGCTGCGTGCGCGAGTACCCTTGCTTGCGGGTTGCGACGTTGTGGGGTCGATGTTGCCCGATTTGATGCATCAAATCGACCTGAAGCCCCCGTCCAACGTGCATAAGCTGCTATCAAAAGAGGAATTTTCGGGCGCTGAGCAAAAACCGGGCGAAGCCTGGCGAATTCAAGGCGACATAAGCAACACGCTGCATCTGCTGGCCCACGCATTGCGTGACGCCAACATCGGCCACGTGGCCCGCTACTGGCGCAATGAGACGCTGGCCGTGCACAACCTGCAAGGCCAGCGCTTAGGCCAGGTAGAGCGCGGTGCCGCCCGCGCGCTAGGCATTGCAACCCGCGCCGTGCATCTGGTGGGGCGCGCGCCCGATGGCCGCATCTGGGTGCAGCAGCGGGCATTGGACAAAGCCAACGACCCCGGGCTGTGGGACACGTTGATGGGTGGCATGGTGTCGGCGCAGGATACGGTGGACTCGGCGCTGGTACGCGAGACCTGGGAAGAAGCGGGGCTGCATTTGAGTGCGCTGGGGGACGTTCAGCATGGGGGCAGCGTCACAGTGCGCCGTCCAGGCGGTGAGCTTGACGACGACGATGCCCGTGGTGGCGTCGGCTACATGGTGGAAGAAACCGATTGGTACCACTGCACCGTGCCGGATGGTCTGGTGCCGGTCAACCAGGACGGTGAAGTGGCGCAGTTTTTGTTGCTGACGCCAAACGAGCTGGTGGCGCGCCTGCACCGGAATGAATTCACGCTGGAGGCAGCGCTGGTTCTGGTACAGGCGTTGGGGCAGGCGCTGGGGGCGGCACAGGCAGCACCAAGGCCCACGCCGACCGCTTAAACCAGATGCCTGTCGATCACTGACTGCCGCAGCCGGTTGGGCACCAGTGCCCCGGCGAAATCGAGGATGGGGTAGGCAATCGAGCAGATGTGCGAGTTGATGCGTTTCAAGTCGCTGATCAAGTCCAGGTGCAGCGAGCTGGTCTCGATGCTTTGCACGGTGTTCAGGCTCAGGCGGCCCAGGTGGGTGCTGGCGTATTCGCGCTCCAGGTCGCGGAAGCGGGTTTTCTCTTCGAGCAGCTTTTGCGCGTCGCGCACATTGCCATTTAAAAACACGCTCATGCCCAGGCGCAGGTTGTCTACCAGCCGGGCGTGCAGATCACAAATCTCCGCCATGCCGGCGTCTGAGAACTCGCGCCCCGGGTTGATTTTCTTGTCTTCAATGTCCTGGATCACGCGCTCGATGATGTCGCCAATCTGCTCCATGTTGATGGTGAAGCTGATGATGTCGGTCCAGCGGCGGGCTTCGTTCTCGCCCAGCGCCTCGCGCGAGATTTTGGTCAGGTAGTACTTGATGTCGGAGTACAGCTCGTCCACCGTGTCGTCCATCTTGCGCAGCTCCTGGCCGAGCTTGCGATCGTTGTGCTTGATCACGTTCAACGCGCCCAGCAGCATGGTCTCGACCACATCGGCCTGGTGCATGGCTTCGCGCACGGCGCACGAAATGGCCAGCGAGGGCGTGGACAAGGCAGTCGGGTCCAGATGCCGCTGGCGCCCAGCCACGGTGGTCTTGTCGGATCTTGGCAGCAGCTTTGTGACCCAGGCCGCCACCACCTGCGTGAATCCGATGAAGAGCATACCCACAACGACGTTGAAGGTCAGGTGAAACAGCACCACCAGCGTGGCCGCGTCACCCATCACCTTGGGCACATGGCGCAGCCACAGGCCGATCAACGGCGCGGCAATGGCAATGCCCAGCAGCTTGAAAATCAGGTTGCCAAGCGGCACTTGGCGCGTTTCAATCTTGGCGCTGAGCGTGGTCAGCACGGCCAGCAAGCCGCTGCCCAGATTGGCCCCCAGCACCAGCCCGAGCGCCACATCAATCGGGATGACGTTGGTGGAGGCCAAGGTGGCGGTCAGCAGCACAATGGCCAGACTGGAGTACGACAGCACGGCCAACAGCGCGCCAGCAAAGATTTCCAGCAGCAAATCGCTGGTCAGCGACGCCAGCAGGGCCTTGACGGCAGCTGCCTGGGTGAGCACGTTGGCTGACTGCGTGACCAGGCGCAGCGCCAGCAGCATAAGCCCCAGGCCAATCAGCACCCGGCCCACGCGGCCAATGGTGGTGGACTGGCGTGTGATGAACAGCACCACGCCAATGAAAATGAACAGCGGCGACAGCCAGGAAAGATCACGCGAGAAGGCCACCGCCATCAGGCTGGTGCCAATGTCGGCCCCCAGCATCACGGCCAGCGCCGAGGGCAGTGCCATCAAACCCTGGCCCACAAAGGCCGACACGATGAGGGCCGTGGCAGTGCTGCTTTGCACCAGGGCCGTCACGCCAAGGCCTGACATGGCGGCGGTAAAACGGTTGGTGACGCTTTTCGCCAGCACGTTGCGCAAGCTGGCACCCAAAACCCGCAGGATGCCGGTGCGCACCAGGTGCGTGCCCCATACCAAGAGGGCAATGGCGGCCAGAAGGTTGAGCAGGTGGGTCAAAGCTTGGCTGTTCCTGGGCGTTTGGTGACGGCTGGCTGAATCTTGACTTCAGTCTCGATCTCAATCCTGATTATCTGCCCCGGCGCACGCGGCGCAGTTCGTCCAGTATCAGGCACACCGCGCCAATGCTGATGGCGCTGTCAGCAATGTTGAAGGCCGGAAAGTGACCGCCAGGGAACACGGGTGCCAGCCAGCGCCAGTGAAAGTCCAGAAAATCCACCACGTAGCCGTGCACCACGCGGTCGATCACGTTGCCAATGGCCCCGCCCAGAATGCAGGCCATGGCAAATGAGAACAGCCTCTGGCCCGGGTGGGACTTGAGCATCCACACGATAAAGCCTGCTGCCAGCAGGCCGATGCCGGTGAAAAACCAGCGCTGCCAGCCGCCCGCGCCGGCCAGAAACGAGAACGCCGCGCCGGTGTTATGCGCCCGCACCACGTTGAAGAAGTTGGTAACGCGGGTGCTGTCGCCCAGGCTGTAGTAGCCCACGATCAGCACCTTAGTGAACTGGTCGGCAATGATGATGATCACGGCCAACGCCAGCCAGGTCAGCATGCTGCCAACCGATGAACCTGTGGCGAAAGTTTTACCGCCTCTGGCCATCAAGCAAACTCCCTGACTTCGCCTGCGCCGTAGAGGTTGCTGGTGCAGCGGCCACAAATCGTGGGGTGGGCTGCATCAACGCC
>JANYJD010000337.1 GCA_025358555.1 Rhodoferax sp. | reverse complement strand
TGATGCCAAGGCTACAGCTGCGGTGCCTGGCGAGCTGCCAGCCGAACTGTCGGCAGAGGCGTCCGTACAACCGCCAGCCGAGCCGCCGGCAAAACCCGCACCGCCGCGCAAGCCCGTGGTGGCCGTGCGCGGCGATGACCGGCCTGGCATGCGCAAATCTGAGCCTGCGCCACCCGGACGGGGCGGCAAGTTTGGGGACCGAAAAGATGGCCCGCGCGGGGATCGGCCTGATCGCCCGACTTCCCGTCCTGATGCGCGCGGTGGCGCGGCGGGGGGAGGGCGCGATGGGGGCCGTGATAGCGGCCGGGACGGCGCGGGGCAGGGTGCAGGCTATGGCGCACGGGATGGCGCACGGGATGGCGCACGCGACTTTACTCGCAGCGACGCACCCCGCCTGGGCGATACCGCGTTCCGCGCGCAGCGTGACGCACTGGAAAACGCGCAATATGCCTTGAAAAAGCTGGCAGCCCAGGCGCACGGGGAGTCCATCGTGCAATTGCTGACCGCGTGGGAGACGCGCGATGCGGCGCAGCTGCCGACGGTGCAGGCGCTGGGCGGCCGGGCCACCGCCGCCACCCGCACTGCCTGGGTGCAGGCTTTGGGCAACAGCGCGCCCAGTGGGGATGCCACTGTGGCCTTGCTGCGCCTGGAGATGGCAGCTGAATTGCCGACCCCGGCCGAGCACATCAGCGCGCGGCGCATGCTGCAACTTCAGCTTCTGACAAAGCGCAACGCGCCGGAGCCCGCGCAAACCTGGGGCCAGGACGCCGCGACCGTGCTGTCAAGCAGTTTTGACGCAAACAGTGCGCGACGGGTCCAGAATGTGCTGAAGGTGCTGCTCAAGAGTTGAGCTGTGTTGAATCTGTAGCTGAACCCAACAACCCCGCTAACAGGGAGGGAACCATGGACTCGGTAGACGGCCTGCTCAAGCGGCTCGAACAGCTTAATGCCATCGGCGCATCGCTGTCCAAAGAGCGCGACATCACGCGCCTGCTGGAGACCATCCTGCTGGCCGCCAAAACCATCACCAACGCGGATGGCGGCACGATGTACCGCATGATGGACGATGGCAAGTCCCTGCGATTTGAGACCCTGCACACCGATTCGCTCAACATTGCCATGGGCGGCACGTCGGGCGTGGCCATCGATTTTCCCAACCTGCCGCTGCAGGACGGCAATGGCGCGCCAAATGACTCGCTGGTGGCCGCCTACGCCGCCATCAACAGCCAAACGGTGAACATTGCCGATGCCTATTCCGAGGCCAATTTCGACTTCTCGGGCACAAGGCGTTTTGACGAACGCACCGGCTACCGCTCGCAGTCGTTCCTGGCGGTGCCGTTGAAAGACCATGAGGGCGAGGTGATTGGCGTGCTGCAACTCATCAACGCGCAGCGCCCCGGCACGCGCGAGGTGGTGCCGTTCTCCTCGGCGGACCAGAGCCTGGCGGAGTCGCTGGCGTCGCAGGCGGCGATTGCGCTGACCAACCGGCTGCTGATGACGCAGCTGGAAGAACTGTTTGAGTCGTTCATCAACCTGATCAACCTCGCCATTGACGAGAAATCGCCCTACACCGGCGGCCACTGCCAGCGCGTGCCGGCCCTGACGATGATGCTCGCCGAGGCGGTGAACGACACCCTTGACGGGCCGCTGGCGTCGTTTCGCATGACCGAGCGCGACCGTTATGAGCTAAAAATCGCCGGGCTGCTGCACGACTGCGGCAAGGTGACTACGCCGGTGCATGTGGTTGACAAAGCCAGCAAGCTGCACACGCTGTTCGACCGCATCGAGCTGGTCGACACCCGCTTTGAAGTGCTCAAGCGCGACCGCGAGATTGACGCGCTGCGCCAGCAGCTGGCATTGCGCAGCCAGACTGACGCAGCAGCAGAAAGCCGCATTGCGGGCGACTGCCGCAGGCAAATTGAAGCCCTGGACCGCGACCGCGATACCCTGCGCACCGCCAACCAGGGCGGCGAGACCATGCCAGACGAGGCTTGCGCCCGGGTGCGCGAGATTGGCCGCAAACACACCTGGCGCAACGTCAACGGGCTGGAGACCGAATTCCTGACCGCCGATGAATTGGAAAACCTGACGATTCGCGCCGGCACCCTGACTTCTGCCGAGCGCAACACGATCAACCACCACATCGTGGCCACCATCAAGATGCTGGAGCAGTTGCCGTGGCCCAAGCACCTGCGCAACGTGCCCGAGTACGCGGGTGGCCACCATGAGCGCATGGATGGCAAGGGCTATCCCAAGGGCCTCACGCGCGACCAGATGTCGGTGCAGGCCCGTGCCATGGGCATTGCAGACATCTTTGAGGCGCTCACCGCCAAAGATCGGCCCTACAAGCCGGGCATGAAGCTGTCGCAGGCGATGGGCATCATGGACAAGTTCAAGCGCAATGGGCATATTGACCCCGACCTGTTTGACGTCTTCGTGCAAAAACGCGTCTACCAGAGCTATGCCGAGCAGTTTCTGGATCCGTGGCAGATCGACGAGGTCAGGCCGCAGGACTGGCCGAAGTAGCTGGGCTCAGCACTGCACACATGGCCCAATGATCACGCGTCTTGGGGCGCGATGCGGCTCATGCTGGCGCTGGGCGGCGCATGCGGTGTAGGTGCTTCGTCAAGGCTCAAACGCAGCACTTGCGCGCGTGGCGTCTGGGCTGCCATGTCCCAATCCGAAAGCACGATCCGCTGCAAATCCGGCCCCAAAACATGGTTGGCGGGTTGGTGGGTGTGGCCATGGACCATGTGGCGGGCGCTAGCCTCGCGCAGCCAGTCGCGGGCCGCATCAGCATCCACGTCGGCGTAGGCCATGGACGATTTCTTTTTGGCCTCGCTGCGCTCGCGCAGGCTGCGGGCGACGGCCTTGCGCTCATCAAGCGGCTTCGCCAGAAAATCGTGCTGCCAGGATGCGCTGCGCACCATGGCCCGGAACTTCAAATAGTCCGTGTCTGCCAAACATAACTCGTCCCCGTGGCTCAGCAACCAGCGCTGCCCGCCGAAGTCCAGCACGGTGGGGTCGGGCAGCAGAGTGCACTGGCACCGCGCCATGAAAGCCGGACCGACCAGAAAATCCCGGTTGCCGTGCATGAAAAAAACAGGAATTCGCGCCGCAGTGTGCTGCAGCACGGTCGCGCATTGGCCCTCAAAGCTGCTAGCGCGTTCATCACCTGTCGCGTCGTCCCCGACCCAGACTTCAAACAGGTCCCCGAGAATGAAGACTGCGTCTGCGCGGGTGTGGGCCATGTAGCGCTGCCATGCCTCAAATGTCAGGGGCTCGGATGCCTGCAGGTGCAGGTCGGAGATGAGATCGATGTTTCGCCAGTGGGGCGGAGCCACAATGACGGACGATGGCATTGACGGAGGCACGCGTTGAGGACCTGGGTGTGGTTGAAACCCCGAGTACTTATTGCCCGCTTTACGCCCGTTTCGCGCCCGTTTCGCCTCCGTTTTTACAGCGCGACGGCTTTCTCAATCACCACATCGTCATGGGGCACGTCGTCATGGTGGCCTTTGCGGCCGGTCTTTAATGCCTTGATCTTGTCCACCACGTCCATGCCGGCCACGACCTTGCCAAACACCGCATAACCCCAGCCCTGGGCCGAGATGGCAGTGTGGTTCAGGAAGCCGTTGTCGGCCACGTTGATGAAAAACTGCGCCGTGGCAGAGTGCGGGTCGCCCGTGCGGGCCATGGCCACGGTGTAGTTGTTGTTTTTCAGGCCGTTGTTGGCTTCATTGTTGATGGGCGCGTCGCCCTTCTTTTCCTTCATGCCGGGCTCCATGCCGCCGCCCTGCACCATAAAGCCGGGGATGACGCGGTGGAAAATCGTGTTGTTGTAGTGGCCCTTGTTCACGTAGCTCAGGAAATTGGCGACGGTTTTGGGCGCTTTGTCCTGGTCCAGCTCAAGCGTGATAACGCCGTAGTTTGCGATGTGAAGGTCTACTTTTGGGTTGCTCATGATTTATTTCACCAGGGTTGCGGAGTTGATAAGAATGGGTGTTTTGGGAACATCGGTCGGGAAAGGGCCGCCCGCGCCGGTGGGGGTGGCCTTGATCTTGTTGACCACGTCCATGCCGCTGATGACCTTGCCGAATACGGTGTAGCCAAACAGCTGGGGCGCGTTGACCAGGTTGGCGCGTGGCGTGTTCTCGTAGACCTTGCCCTGGTACTCAAACTTGGGCACCGGATCGCCCGGCGGGATCAGCGTAGGGTCCAGAAATGCGTTGTCTTTCACGTTGATGAAGAACTGGGCAGTGGCGGAATGGGGGTCGTTGGTGCGGGCCATGGCCAGCGTGCCAACGACGTTGCGCGCGCCGCCTTTTTCCAGTGCTTCACGACCCTCGTGCATGACGGGTGCGCGGCCCTTTTTCTCGGAAAATTTGGCGTCGAACCCGCCACCCTGCACCATGAAGCTCTCGATCACGCGGTGGAAAATCGTGCCGTCATAGTGTTTATCCTTGACGTATTGCAGGAAATTTTCAACTGTTTTTGGGGCCTTGTCGGGATAGAGCTCCACCACAAAGTCGCCCGCCGAGGTGGCAAATTTAACCTGGAGCGCAGCTTGGGCCCAGGCCGGGCTTACTATTGAAAAAATAGCTAACAATGCACCAAGGACGGGGGCCAGCATGTTAAAAGACCTGCGATTCATCAAACCACTCCTTCAAAAAATATTTTCCACTGGTTGCCCTCGCGGATCCAGTACTGGCGCTTGGTCTGCCCGATGCGGGTGCCTTCGGCCACCTCGCCAAAAGTGACCACCATGGTGTCGGCCGAGTCGGTCCAGCGCAGCAAGGATACGTCTTTCAGCGCCACGACGCGGCCCTGGAATTTTTTGACCTCGCCGCGCAGTGTGGGGGTCCATTGGCGCAGAGTCTTGCCGTAGCTGTTGAAATCGGCGGTGTAAAAACTCAGCAGCTGGTCCATGTTGCCGCTGGCTTTGGCACGGTGCCATGCGTTCAGTGCGTCTTCAAACGGCTTGCCCTGCGCACGGGCGCTGGTGGGCGCCACCCATTGCAACTGGGTTGAAATGACCACCGGCGTGGTGCGAATCTCGACCGTTCGGATGATGTGGTCAAGGTCAGGATTGGCCAGCACTACGCAACCATCGGTCGACAGCGGCGGGCGCGAGAACTGGTTGGGTGGCGTGCCATGCAGCCAGATGCCGCTGCCGGTCTTGCCGCGCTTGCTGTCCAGCATGTTCGGGTAGTTGATGGGCAGCGCGCCTGAGCCATAAAAATCCTTCAGGGACTTGCGGCTCAGGTTGCTGGTGATGAAATAGATGCCCAGCGGCGTGCGGGAGTCGCCCTCACTGGATTTTTCGGTGCCTGATTTGCCGACCGAAATGTAGTAGTCGGCTACCAGCGCAAGGCCGGTGGCTGTGTTCTCAAACAGGTAGAGGCGCGAGCGCGACGCGTCCACGGCGATGGCATGTTTGTTGCGCGGAGACAGTGCCAGAAACTGCGACGGGATGCTGCCTGCCGGTGGCCGTTCGCGCAGGGCTTTGAGCCTAAGGCGCGACTCGTCACGCAACTCCGCCAGAAGGGGGCCCCCGGCCTTTTGCATCTCCTGGGGGACATCGCCCAGAGTGCGCAAAGGTTGGTTCCGGGCCTTCAGCAAATCGCCATAGACGAGCTGCGCCAACTGAAAATTGGGGTGGTCAGCGACCAGGGTGCTTGCCTTGGAAAGCGCTTCGCGGCTCTTTTCAGCAGCGACCAGCTTGTAGACTTCGATAAGCCGGACCTCAGCCGTTGCGCGGGTGTCGGCGGTTTTCTCGGGAGTTGGCACGGCTTTGGGTTTGCGCGGGCCCGCCATCGCATCTGCCGATGCCATGCCAGCCAGGGTCACAGCTATAAAAAGTGAAGCAAAAAACTTCCCTGCCATGTGGACCTGACTATAGAAAAACTGGGACAAAAATCCGTTGATGGCGCTCGCTGCCCGCGCTGCGGGTGGCGCGGCGCCAGCCACCCGGGACACGTCAACCCTCAACCTCCGGATGTTTCCCTGGCGATTACCCATTTGTTTCCGGCCTTGACCAAGTCCAGCGTCTTGCGGCTTGACACCGACAAACCAGACGCCTTGTAGTCCTGGCGAAACTTGACAACCGCTTTGGCGCCGGTGACGGACACCGTCAAATTCTCAAGCTTGACGCTGATGCTTGATTTGCCGGTGATGCGGGTGCGCCGTTCTTCTTCCCACGCAGGGCGGGACTGGCTGCCGGGCGGATCGAAATCCTTGCCATAAGCGGCCAGGTAGCCGGGCATGTCTTTCGCTGACCACGCACTGGCCCAGGCGCGCACTGCCGCTTCGGCTTCTTTGGTGTCGCCCGCAGCAGCGGGCACGGGCATGGCGGGTGGGGCTGCCGGGGTGGATGCAGCAGCAGGCGTTGTTGCAGCGACCGGGGCCTTTACTGGGGGCGCTGGCGCCGTCACTACGGCTGGCGTCACGGGTGGCACCACCTTGGCCGCAGCGGGTGCAGGTGCGGGTGCAGGTTGGGGTGTGGGCGCCGCCGCTGCAACCACCGTGGGCGCCAATGCGCTGGGCGCAGCAGGCGCGGCGCCAACGCGTTGTCCGCGGATTGTGGGATTGAAAAGCTCCCGTATCAGTGCCAGCTTGGGCGGCACGGCGGCATTGGCGCTGTCAAGCTGCAGTGCCTTGCCATAGGCCTGGCTTGCCAGCTTGGCGTAAACGTCGCCAAGATTTTCGTGGGCGGTGGCGTAACTGGGGTTGGTGCGGATGGCCATTTCAAGCGCGGCGCGGGCTTTGTCAAACTGGCTCTGGCCCGCATACAGGACTGCCAGATTGTTGTAGGGCTCGGGCAGTTCGGGGTAATCTTCTGACAGCTTGGCAAAAGTGACGATCGCCTCGGTCTGCTTGCCGGAGTCCCGCTGGATGACGCCTTTGAGAAAACGCATTTGCGGGTCGCGCGGGTTGGTTGACAGATACGACTCAGCCTTGGTCATGGCCTCTGCCAGCTTGCCGGAGCGCATCAGTTTGCTGACGTCAGCGTAGTCATCGGCGTAGGCAGGCGTCACAGCAAAAGCCAATGCCAAAACAAGGCCAGACATAACGCCAGTCATAACGCCAGACATTGCGCCAGACAGGGGGCCGGAGATGGCGCGGAGGGACGCTAGACGTTTAAGCTTCATGGAACGTTCGAATTATGATGGAAGGAAACCCCCAAGCTGGGGCATTTATACTGGGCTGAATTGTATCCGAGGGGTGGTGTCGCTCCCCGATCCCGGTGTTACCCAAGAGATCCCCACCCGATAGCTTCCCACTGACGGCCCCATGAGTTTGCGCATCTACAACACCCTGTCGGGTGCCCTGGAACAGTTTTCCCCGATCGAGCCCGGCCATGTGCGAATGTACGTCTGCGGCATGACGATTTATGACCTGTGCCACATTGGCCATGCCCGCATGGCGATGGCGTTTGATGTGGTGCAGCGCTGGCTGAAGTGCAGCGCCACCAATGACGGCAGCGGCTACCGTGTGACCTATGTGCGCAACGTCACCGACATTGATGACAAGATCATCAAACGCGCGCTTGCGCGCAACATCACCATCCGCGCGCTCACCGATGAAATGATTGGCGTCATGCGCACCGACATCGGCCGGCTGGGCATTGAGCCGCCCACGCTGGAGCCGCGCGCGACCGAGTACGTGCCCCAGATGCTGCACCTGATCAACCGGCTGGAGGCCAAAGGCCTGGCCTACCAGGCACCCAGCGGTGATGTGAACTTTGCCGTGCGCAAGTTCCCCGGCTACGGCAAGCTGTCGGGCAAGTCGCTGGACGACCTGCGCGCCGGCGAGCGCGTGGCGGTGCAGGACGACAAGGGCGATCCGCTGGATTTTGTGCTGTGGAAAGCGGCCAAGGAATCCGAGCCGGACGACGCCAAGTGGGATGGAACGGGCAGCAGCAGTGGCAGCAGTGGCCATGAACCCGGTGTGGCTGGCGGCTACGACTACGGACGCGGCCGCCCCGGCTGGCACATTGAATGCTCGGCCATGTGCAGCGAGACTTTGGGCGAAACCTTTGACATCCACGGCGGCGGCGTGGACCTGCAGTTCCCGCACCACGAGAACGAGATTGCCCAAAGCGAGGGTGCCAATGGCCAGCCGCTGGCGATGTTCTGGATGCACAACGGCATGGTGCAGATGGACAACGAGAAAATGTCCAAAAGCCTCGGCAATTTTTTTACCATCCGCGAAGTGCTGGCCAAATACAAGCCCGAGACGGTGCGGTTTTTCCTGGTGCGCGCGCATTACCGCACCGACCTGAATTACAGCGATGTGCACCTTGACGACGCTGAGAGTGCTTTGAAACGCCTGTACACCGCCTTGAGCCTGGTGCCACTCGCCAATGACGGCAACAACGCTTCGATCAACTGGTCCAACCCGTTTGCCGCCCGTTTCAAGGCCGCAATGGACGATGACTTTGGCACGCCGGGCGCGGTGGCGGTGCTGTTCGAGCTGGCAACTGAAGTGAACAAGACCCGGTCTGCTGAATTGGCAGGCCTGTTGAAGGGCTTGGGCGAATGCCTGGGCCTGCTGCAAAACATTGAATGGCTCAAGCAGGGCAGGGCACCCGCCTTGGGTGACTTGTCGGAAGAGGGCATTGGCCAGCTGATCGCCCAGCGCAACGCCGCCAAAGCCGCGAAAAACTTCGCCGAAGCCGACCGCATCCGCCAGGACCTGCTGGGCCAGGGCATTGTGCTGAAAGACTCGCCCACAGGCACCACGTGGCAAGCGAAATGACTGTTTTGGGAAGAAAAATGCCTTTAGCCCTCGTCTAACAAGCAATGTCAGCTACTAATAATATAGCGTCCGTGGTTTTCACGCCCAACTACTGGCAAGACGCCTGCAAGCACCTGGTTAAAAAAGACCGGGTCATGAAGCGCTTGATTCCGCAATTCGGCGATGCGTGCCTGCAAACGCGGGGCGATGCTTTCGTCACCCTGGCGCGCAGCATTGTTGGCCAGCAGATTTCGGTGAAGGCGGCTCAGACGGTGTGGGACCGGTTTGCCGTGCTGCCACGCAAGATGACGCCGGCCAACGTGCTCAAGGTCAAGGTGGACGATATGCGCGCGGCGGGCTTGAGCGCGCGCAAGGTCGAATATCTGGTGGACTTGGCCCTGCACTTTGACAGCGGTGCCGTGCAGGTGGACGCGTGGAGCGCCATGGAAGATGAGGCCATCATCGCCGAGCTGGTGGGCATTCGCGGCATTGGTCGATGGACGGCCGAGATGTTTTTGATCTTCCACCTGATGCGTCCCAACGTGTTGCCGCTTGACGATGTGGGCCTGATCAATGGCATCAGCAAGAGCTATTTTTCAGGCGAAGTGGTCAGCCGCAGCGATGCGCGCGAGGTGGCTGCGGCCTGGGCACCGTATTGCAGTGTTGCAACTTGGTATATTTGGCGCTCGTTGGATCCGTTGCCGGTTGAATACTGAGTTGCTGATTTTCTGAATAATTGTGGGACAGACCGCAGTTATGCGAAGCGAAGAAGCTCTGTCCCCAACTCGAACCAGGATGTTGGAAGTTGACAGACCTCTGCCGCACACACTGCAAAAGCTCTGTCCCAAACCGTTGAAGGAGCTTTGAATGGTCAAAAAAACATTTCTCGATTTCGAGCAGCCGATTGCCGAACTGGAGACAAAAATTGAAGAGCTGCGCTATGTGCAGACCGAGTCGGCTGTCGATATTTCTGCCGAGATCGACCAGCTTGCCAAAAAGAGCCAGCAACTCACCAAAGACATCTACAGCGATTTGACGCCGTGGCAGATCACCAAAATCGCGCGCCACGCAGAGCGGCCCTACACGCTGGACTACATCCATGACATTTTCACGAATTTTGTGGAACTGCACGGCGACCGGCATTTTGCCGATGACCTGAGTATTGTGGGTGGCCTGGCGCGCTTCAACGGCACGCCCTGCATGGTGCTGGGCCAGCAAAAAGGGCGTGACACCAAAGAACGCGGCCTGCGCAACTTTGGCATGAGCAAGCCCGAGGGCTACCGCAAGGCGCTGCGGCTCATGAAAACGGCCGAAAAATTCAAGCTGCCTGTCTTCACCTTTGTCGACACACCCGGCGCCTACCCCGGCATTGATGCCGAAGAGCGCGGCCAGTCTGAAGCCATTGGTCGCAACATCTTCGAGATGGCGCAGTTGGAGGTGCCGATCATCGCCACCATCATTGGCGAAGGCGGCTCTGGCGGAGCGCTGGCCATCTCCATCGGCGACCAGGTGCTGATGCTGCAGTATTCGATTTATTCGGTGATCAGCCCCGAAGGCTGCGCGTCCATCCTCTGGAAAACGGCTGACAAAGCACAGGAAGCAGCCGAAGCGCTGGGCATAACGGCGCACCGGCTCAAGGCGCTGGGTGTGATTGACAAGATCGTCAATGAGCCCGTGGGCGGTGCGCACCGCGACCACAAGCAGACGTCCGCCTTTTTGAAACGCGCCCTGAACGATGCCTACCGCCAGGTGAGCGACTTGAAGGTGAAGGAACTGCTGGACCGCCGCTATGACCGCCTGCAGAGTTACGGGCGCTACACCGACACCAAGACCGACATCCGGGGCGATCATTCTGCGCAAAGCCGGGCCGAGCGACGCCTGGACAGCCGGGCCGACAACAAGGCGGAAGGCAGTGCCGAGCGCCGCGCCGCGCCGCGCGTCAGCAGCAAATAGGGTCTGCGGCTTCAGTGTGTTGCACGCGCCACGCCTGCCGCACCCTCGCGACGCATCGTTCGCAAGCGCCATTCACGCCTTTTCTCCTGCGTTGCCCGTGGCTGTGGCCTACAGCGGCGGCGCGGATTCAACGGCCCTTCTGGTGGCCTGCGCCGAGAAATGGCCCGGCCAGGTGGTCGCCATCCACGTGCACCACGGTGTGCAGGCTGCGGCTGAGGTGTTTGTGACCCATTGCGAATCGGTCTGCGCGCGCCTGGGTGTGCCGCTGCAAGTCAGCCGGGTCGATGGGCGGCACGCACCCGGCCAAAGCCCGGAAGATGCGGCGCGGCGTGCCCGTTACCTGGCATTTAAGGCTCTAGCCCATGTCGGATATGCACAGTTAGCTATAGATAATGTAGTTTTTAAGTCCATTGCCATTGCCCAGCATGCTGACGACCAGGCCGAAACCATCGTGTTGGCGCTAAGCCGGGGCGCTGGCCTGGCGGGTCTGGCGGCCATGCCTGCGCGGTGGGAGCGCGATGGCATCGACTACCACCGCCCGTTGCTGCGCGTAAGCAGCGCCGACATCCGCGCCTGGCTGGCAACCCGCGCGGTGCCGTTCATTGAAGACCCGAGCAATGTCGATGAAAAATTCACGCGCAACCGTATTCGCGCGCGAATCTTGCCGGTGCTGCAAAAGGTGTTTCCGCACTTTCGGGAAACCTTTGCGCGCAGTTCAGGGCATGCCGCGCAGGCGCAGGAGATTTTGAACGAGGTGGGGTTGCAGGACATGGATGCGATATCCGCCACGGACGTGCGCGCACCGACAATCGCAATACTGCAAAACCTAAGCCGCGCGCGCCAAGCCAATCTGCTGCGCTATTGGCTCAAATCAGAGTTCCGTGTGGCGCCGAGTGCCGCGCAACTCGATGAACTGCTGCACCAGGTGGCGGCTTGCACCACGCGGGGCCACCAGATCAACATCAAGGTGGGAAACGGTTTTGTCAGGAGAGAGGGCGACGTGCTGGCTTGGTACAATCCCTAGGTACTTTTGGCCTGATCTGGCCCCTTTCTCCCCGAATTTCTCCTAACTCCAATGGCATTGATTGTTCACAAATACGGCGGCACGTCGATGGGCTCCACCGAGCGCATCCGCAATGTCGCCAAGCGCGTCGCCAAATGGGCGCGTGCGGGCCACCAGATGGTCGTCGTGCCCAGCGCCATGAGCGGCGAAACCAACCGTCTGCTGGGCCTGGCCAAAGAGCTGGCCCCAGCCAAGGCAACCGACGCCTACAGCCGCGAGCTCGACATGCTGGCCTCAACCGGCGAGCAGGCTTCCAGTGCGCTGTTGGCCATTGCCTTGCAGGCCGAGGGGATGGCGTCGGTCAGCTACGCCGGCTGGCAGGTGCCGATCAAAACCAACAGCGCCTACACCAAGGCGCGCATCGAATCGATTGACGACGCCAAAGTGCGGGCGGACTTGGCCGCTGGCAAGGTCGTCATCGTCACCGGTTTTCAGGGCATGGATGACTCGGGCAACATCACCACTCTGGGCCGCGGCGGCTCCGACACTTCAGCGGTGGCCGTGGCCGTGGCGATGAAGGCCAAGGAATGCCTGATCTACACCGACGTGGACGGCGTCTACACCACCGACCCGCGTGTGGTGCCGGAGGCGCGTCGCCTGCACACCGTGAGCTTCGAGGAGATGCTGGAGATGGCGTCCATGGGCTCCAAGGTGCTGCAAATCCGGTCAGTGGAGTTTGCCGGCAAATACCGCATGCCGCTGCGAGTGCTCTCCAGCTTCACGCCGTGGGACATTGACATTGTTGAGGAGGCCGCATCCGGCACCCTGATTTCTTTTGAGGAAGACGAACACATGGAACAAGCCATCGTATCGGGCATCGCATTCAACCGCGATGAAGCCAAAATCTCCGTGCTGGGCGTGCCCGACAAACCCGGCATTGCGTACCAGATTCTGGGTGCCGTGGCCGACGCCAACATCGAGGTTGATGTCATCATCCAGAACATCAGCAAGGACGGCAAGACAGACTTCAGCTTTACCGTCAACCGGGGCGACTACGCCCGCGCCGTCGAGTTGCTCAAGACCCAAGTGCTGCCGCACCTGGGCGCGCAGGAAGTGGTGGGCGACACGAAAATCTGCAAGGTGTCCATCGTCGGCATTGGCATGCGCAGCCATGTGGGCGTGGCTAGCAAAATGTTCCGCTGCCTGAGCGAAGAGGGCATCAACATCCAGATGATCTCCACCAGCGAGATCAAGACCTCAGTGGTGATAGACGAGAAGTACATGGAACTGGCCGTGCGTGCCCTGCACAAGGTGTTTGACCTGGACCAGCCACCGGCTGCTTGAACAGGGTCTGGCCCACCACGGAAAACGGTTACGGACTCGTGAGATAATCGCAAACGGTTTGAAGGCTAAAGGAAACGTGACCGAGTGGCCGAAGGTGCTCCCCTGCTAAGGGAGTATAGGGTGTTGAGCCCTATCGAGGGTTCGAATCCCTCCGTTTCCGCCAAAATTGAGTTTGAAGGCTTCCAAGGAAGTCCAAAAGCGAAGCAATAAACCCCGCAAGCCTTGTGTTTACGGGGTTTTTGTTTTTTAACGTCCGGCAAGGTGCGCTGACAGCCAGCCACAGCCGGGGGCATATTCGGGGGCATCAATCGATATTTTCCGGTGCCGCCAGAAAATATGTCCCCAAATGCCTCTAACCAAGTTGGAATGTGACCGGGCCGCTTGCCCACCCGACCGCCAAAACGTCCGCCTGGCTGATGGTAGGGGCATGTATTTGGAGGTGACGGCGACGGGCGGCAAGTACTGGCGCTTGAAATATCGCCACGGCGGCAAAGAAAAACGCCTTGCCGCTGGGGTCTACCCGGATGTTTCTCTGGCACAGGCCCGTGACGCCCGCGACACTGCCCGCAAGGTGCTGGCGGCTGGTGACGATCCCGCGCAACTTAAGCGCGATGCCAAGTTGACCAAGGCCATAGACGATGCCAACAACTTTGAGAAAGTAGCCCGGCAGTGGTGGGCGCACTGGAGGGGCCCGAAAAGTCCACGCCATGCCGATGACGTGTTGCGCAGACTTGAGGCCGATGTGTTCCCCGAGCTGGGCGGCCGCCCAGTGGCCAGCGTGACGGCACCCCAGTTGCTGGCGCTGGCAAAGAAGATTGAGGCGCCGAGACGCTGTGGATATTGCCAAACGGGCACTCCAAACCTGCGGGCAAATCCTGCGATACGCGGTGGCGCATGGCTTGACTGAACGCAACCCAGCGGCGGACGTAAAACCAGCCGATGCCTTGAAGGTGCGCAAAAAACAGAATTACGCCCGGCTTGATGCCAAGGAAATGCCCGAGCTGCTGCGCAAGATTGAGGCGTACCAGGGCAGCGCATACACCCGCCTGGCCATGAAATTGATGGCACTTACCTTTGTGCGCACGGGTGAACTGATAGCAGCACGGTGGGCAGAGTTTGACCTGAAGACCGCGCAATGGCGTATCCCAGCGGAGCGCATGAAAATGCGCACCCCCCATATCGTGCCCCTGGCAACCCAAACCATTGAAGTGTTGCAAGCCTTGCAAACCATATCGGGCACCAGTCTGCTGTTGTTTCCTGGCGAACGTGACCACGAAAAGCCCATGAGTAACAACACCATTTTGGGAGCATTGAAGCGCATGGGCTACGCGGGCCGCATGACTGGCCACGGGTTCCGAGGCGTGGCATCAACCATCCTGCACGAAAAGGGCCAAGGGCACCACCTGATCGAATTGCAGCTTGCGCACCAGGAGCGCAACGCCACGGTAGCTGCGTACAACCATGCAACCTCCTTGGCAGACCGGGCCGCAATGCTGCAAGAGTGGGCTGATCACGTGGACAAGCTGCGCAAGGGTGCGGACGTGATCCCTATTCCCCAGCGAGCCGCGTGACCATGAAAACTTTGAATTTCGGCTGGGTGTGTGTTTTTTGCATATTCCGGTGATCGTGACCGGTCATTCCGGTTTATCTTGACCGGTTGCAAAACTGCTGGAGAAGTTGCGCATTGAGCAGACCAAATCCCGCTCGCGCCAAAGCAATGACAACGCCTTGGCAGAGAGCAAAAATGCCTGCGTGGTCAGAAAGCATATGGGCTACGCGCACATCGCCAAGAAACACGCCCAGCCCATCAACATCTTCTACCAGGAATGTTTCAATCCTTGGCTCAATTTGCACCGTCCTTGCATGTTCGCAATCAGCAAGGTCAATGCCAAAGGCAAGCTTGTCAAAGTCTACAAACACGAGGATGTGAAGACCCCGCTGGAGGCGCTCGTGAAACTTAACGAACTGGGCTTGGTGCAGTTCAAATCCGAGACGCTGTTGCAAGACCTCCAGGCCCAAGCAAAGCAGAAAACCGACCTCGCAGCGGCCAAGGAAATGCAGCAAGCCAAACATGCATTGTTTGCCAGCTTTGCAAAACAAAAGCGACAGGCTTGACGCACGTCGGTTGAGTTTCAAAACGCGGTCTCAGGGGGGGTGCCTGCGGCGCCCCGGCAGGGGCCTGATTGAAGAAAATCCCTGCAAACCGGAACTCTCAGGAAAAGCTTGTTGAAGGGGCAGGGACGTAAGGCTTTAGACTTGCCCTTTTAATCCGGTCAGCCTACTCGCAGAAGCTACCTGAAATCCGGACCCTTCAGGCTCATCCCTGAATTGGAAAATACTATACCGGCCCTGCCGGAGCTTTGCCCTTGCCAATGGCAGACATGAACCGGGCAGTCAGCACGTCCTTCACATGATCCGGGAAGGCGGCGGCCTTGTCCAAGCCTGTTAGAACCGAATAATTCTTATCGACCAACCCCTTCTGGTCTTGCAGTGAAATCAACATGACCTCTGCCGTCTTGTCGTCGATCCGGATTCCTTTCAGTTCGAATTTCGAGGCCTTGATCATGCGACGCGACGATTCCAGAATGGGTGTCAGCACTTGGACCATTCGCTCAACATCAAACATCCAGTTGGCCGAACCATATTCGTCCACGGCAAAGGCTATGATTGTGCTGTGGTCCTGCACAGCCAGGAAATAACAGCCAAGCAACGGGCAGGTTTCGAAAATGTCCAAGTTCAGGGCGCCAATCTCCAACAACTTGTTTGCGCGCTGCACTTCCTTATAGTCGCGTACGAATTCATAGATTGACTGGAGCAACTCCGCGAGGGTCTGGGCTGCGGCCACGGCCGGGCCGGTCACGCCACCCATGTCCGCGAAGAGCCCGGCAGTCTGCAGCGAGAATGAAACTGTGGCCGAGGTGGCTGCAGCTGTATTTGACGCAAGCTCGCGATTCAGAAGGGTGCCAATGGCGTTCAGCGCGGCCTCTGGGTCGCCTTTTGCGATCGCGAAGCGCGCCTGGGAGAGCTTGTATTTGTCTCGGGCGGACTTTGCCACCTCCCCCCACGCTTGGGCCATCTTGAGCCCGGATTTGAGAGACCCCAGAACCGGAGCCGCCTGTTTCACGAAGTCGGCAACACCTGGAAGTCCAATGTGACGAAGCACAGCGTCCGGGCTGATATCGAGGTCCGGGCACAGATCGGTTATGGCTTGGGTAAGCTTTTGCTTGATCTGGGCGAGTGGGCCGTCCCCGTCGCCGCCGCGGATTCCGCTGGCCAAGTCTGAGCCGGTGTCCACCAGACCTTTGACCAGGACAGCGCCCTGTTTCGCCATCTTCAACTTTTCCAGCTTGGTGGTGTTACCCGTCACGATTTTGCCAAGTGTCTCCTCCTTGAAGACGACCCGGGTGCGCTGGAATTGCCGTATGAGGGCCATCTGCTGCTCGCGACAGATGTACTCCATCGCCTCGCGCTCTTCCTTGCTCGGGAGCTGTGGGATCTGGAAGGCGCGAAACAGGCTCGTTATAGCGCCCGTCTTGTTGCGCGCGCTCTTCTTCCAGTCCTTGCCCTCTTTGCTTTGCTCGAAACGCCAGCGATCGAATGCGGTTTTGACCTTGCCATCGTCGCCGGACTTTACAGCGTCATCCAGAGCCTTCAGATAAGCACTGCGGGGCGCGCCCAGCACGTTCGTGCTTTTCATCCAGGCGTCATAAGTCGGAATCGTTGCCAAAGCTAATCTCCCGGTTATCGGTTACCTATTATCATGGTTTTACGGCTGCCGAGTGCAAACTGGCCGAGGCGCTGCTGGCCAACGACACGCTGGACAGCTATGGCGAGCGCACGGGCGTGAGCCGCAGCACGCTGCGCAGCCATCTGGCGCACCTGTTCAAGAAGACGGGCACTTGCCGCCAGTCAGAGCTGGTGCGGCTGCTGATGCTGGCGCAACCCAGGGTTTAGGTCGCACTGGGTGAAGCCGGTGCTCCGCATGATCCAATTACTATTTAATATATAGCTGTTTGTGCACATCCAGCAAGGGCTACAGGGCTATTTAATGGGTAATAATGCGATTTCCAGCGTTTTTAAGTGGATTCAGCCTGCCATGTCCCTCCCGATTGAAGCCGACCCCGACCGCCAGATGCCCATGCCGTTTCCAGCGGCGGACGAATACGCCCAGCAGGTGATGCGCTGGGCGCGCGAGCTTGATACGGCGGGCGTTGCCGGGCGCATCAACATCCAGCGCGACGTGGCCTATGGCCCGCACCGCCTGCACCGTTACAACGTCTTCAGTTCGCCGGGTGCCACCAACGCACCCGTGCTGGTGTGCTGGCACGGCGGCGGCTGGACCAATGGTTACCGCGATTACGTCACCTTCATGGCCCCGCATGTTGTGCGCATGGGCTGCGTGCTGGTGGCACCTTCTTACCGCCTGGTGGCAGAGGCGCCCGTGCCGGCGGCGTTTGACGACAGCTTGCAGATGCTGGCCCACGTGGCAAGGCATGTGGCGCAGTGGGGCGGTGCGCCCGACCGGCTGCTGCTCACGGGCCATTCCGCAGGCGCGCACCTGGCTGCGCTGGTGGCCCTGCGCGTGGCAGACCGCTTGCGTGCGGGTGTGCCTGACGGGGCGGTGCAGGCCTGCCTGCCCATCAGCGGCATCATGGACTTGCACCACCCCGCGCCCGCGCCGGGCAGCCTGGAAGAGCGCGTCTACACGATGGTGCTGCAGGACCCGGTGCAAGATGCCGTGATGAGCCCGATCTGCTGGACGGCCGGCAATCGCGTGCCGTTTGATTTAAGCTGCGGCGAGCATGACAGCGAACGCGTGCGCCGCTCCAACCGGCGCATGGCGGTGCTGCTGAAGCTCCAGCCAGCGCCGGTCAGCCTGCACATTGCGCCGGGGCAGGACCATTTTCAGACCCACACCTCACTGCGCGATGCAAGCCACCCCTGGTACCAGCGGCTGGCCAGCATGATGGGGCAACAATTGCCATGGCCCACGTTGATTGACGCCAGCCATTGAGCGTGTTTCCGGGATGAAACTTCGGATAGTGGGTAACGCTATTGTCGTGCCGGGGCCGCATCGGTAAACTCAACTTTCACTACCGATTGACTGGAGCCCATCGTGAAACCTACCCGCCGCCACGCCATCGCCACCCTGGCTACCGCTGTTGCCGCTGCTGCCATGTCGTTGGCCAGCACCCCCACCTTTGCGCAGGGTGCCTACCCCAACAAGCCCATCACGCTGGTTGTGTCTTACCCGGCCGGTGGTGACACCGATGCGCTGGCCCGCGTGCTGGCCGAAAAACTTGGTGCCAAACTGGGCCAGAACGTGCTGGTGGACAACAAGCCCGGCGCCAGCGGCACCATTGGCAATTCGTTTGTGGCTAAAGCCGTGCCCGACGGCTACACCCTGCTGATGACGCCCAACACCATCTCCATCGCCACTCTGGTGTTGAAGGCCGGTACCGGTGCGCAATACGACGTGGTGAACGACTTCACCCCCATCATTCAAATCGGCACGCAGTCCCTGTTTTTGGTGATCAACGCCAGCACTGGCGTCACCAGCGTGAAAGAGCTGGTGGCGGCGGCCAAGGCCGACAAAGTCAAAACCTACGCCACCCCCGGCAGTGGCTCACCCATGCACATACTGGGCGAGGTGTTCAACAAGGCCGCAGGCACCAAAATTGCCCAGGTGCCCTACCGCGGCAGCGCCCCGGCGGTCACTGATTTGATTGGGGGCCACGTGCCCTTCATGTACACCACGCTGGGCCCCGTTGCGCAGCAAATTGCCCTTGGCAAGCTGGTCAATCTGGGTGTTGCCGACATGCAGCGCTCGCCACTGGCACCGGGCGTGCCGACCTTGGCCGAGTTGGGCTACAAAGACGTGGACGTGGGCGCCTGGCAAGGCATCATGGGCCCCAAGGGCATGCCGGCCGACGTGGTTAAAACCCTCAATGGCCACCTGAATGACATCATCAAGATGCCTGATGTGCTGGCCCGCATGACCGCCATCTACACCGTTCCCACGGGCGGTGATGGTTCGGTACTGGGCAAAGTCAACGCGGCAGACCACGCCCGCTATGCCAAGGTCATCAAGGAATTTGGCATCCAGGCGGATTGAGCTTTTTGAGTTTCGACTTTCTCACGCCTTGGCAAACCCGAACAGGCGCATAGGTGTGTCCCAAAGAATCTTGACACGGTCTTGCGGGGTGGGCACCGCTGTGGCAAACAACTGCAGCAGCGGGCCATAGTCCAACCGCTCTGGCGCTTTCAAAAAAGGCCAGTCCGAGGCCCAGATGCAGTGGTCGGGGCCGAAGGCGGCCAGCAGCTCACGCGGGAACGCATCGGTGTCGGCAAACGGAAACTGCTGTGCCGAGAACTTGGAGAACCCCGACAGCTTGACCGTGACGCGCCCGGTGCCGGCCAAGCCCAGCAGTGCCGAGAAACCCGCCGCGCCAGTGCCCTGCACAGGGTCAGGCCGACCGCAGTGGTCGATCAACACGTCTGCGCCCGAATCGGCCAGTTGCGCAGCCAGATGTTGCATTTGATCGCCATGCACCTGCACCTGCACAAACATGCCCGCCTCGGCCAGCCGCCCAAGCAGCGGCGGTATCTGCCGGTAATGGTCCAACCCATGCAGCGCAAAGTTAAACGCGACGCCCACGATGCCCTGCGCCTTGAGCTCTTGCAGTTGCGATGCGGGTGCGTCGTTTGCCACCACCGCGATGCCCTTGAACCGCCCGTGGCTGCGCGCGATGGCGTCAATCAGGCAGCGGTTGTCGGTGCCATAGCCTGAGTTGGGGCCGACCAGCAAGGCATGCCGCACGCCATACGCGTCCAGCACCTGCAAAAAATAGTCGGCCGACCCGGTTTCCTGGCCCGCTGGCCGATAAGCGACGTCGCCCGCGTAGGCGAAACTATTTGGGTCAAGGACATGGCAGTGGCAATCGACCTTGGGCGTGGTGTAGATCGACGCGTCCACAGGGCTCTGCCGTGCTGGCCTACAGCGTCGCTTCGATGATGCGGCGCAACTCGGGCGTCACCTCGGGCAGCACGCCAAACCAGGCCTGAAACGCGGGCCGCGCCTGGTGCAACAGCATGCCAAGGCCATTCACGGTGGCGTGGCCGCGCTGGCGCGCAGCCGCCAGCAGCGGGGTTTCCAGCGGCACGTAAATCACGTCGGACACCAGCGCACGCAGGGGCAGTGCGTCCAGCGCCAAATCCAGCGGCGGCTGGCCATGCATGCCCTGGCTGGTGGTGTTGACCAGCAGGGCCACATCGGCCAGCGCGACATGGCGCTCGGCCCACGGCAGCGCCTTGATCGGTGCGCCAAATTCTTTCGCCAGCGCGTCGGCTTTTTCAAACGTGCGGTTGACCAGGCGGATCTCTTTGGCACCCCGGTCTGCCAGCGCCAGCACCACGGCGCGCGCCGCGCCACCCGCGCCCAGCACGGTGATGGGGCCAGCATCGGCGCGCCAGCCCGGCTCTCTGTCCAGCAGGCTCTGAATGTAGCCAAAGCCGTCGTTGTTGAAGCCCTTGAGCGAGCCATCGGCCTGCACCACGACAGTATTGATGGCGCCCACGCGCCGGGCGTTGGCATCCACCGCGTGCACCAGCGCCATGGCATCGACCTTGTGCGGTATCGTGATGTTGCAGCCTCTGAACCCAAGCGCCGCAAGGCCCGGCAATGCCACGGGCAATGCGCCAGGCGCCACCGGCAGAAGCACGTAGGCGCCGGGCACGCCATGCTTCTCCAGCCAGTGATTGTGGATTTTGGGCGAGCGCGAATGCGCCACCGGCCAGCCCATCACGCCAGCCAGTCCAAAGGCGGGTTGCCCCGTTGCTTGACTCATATTGAGGGATTCCCTTTTTGCGGTTTTTACGTGCGGCTATCGATGACGACGTTCGCTTGCGGCTGTCATTTACGATTCACCGGCGGCAGCACGGCGCTGATGACCTGCTTGCCATTGTCCACCCGCGTCATGAAGCTCTCACGGTCCAGGTCGCCATTGGCGTCGAAACTCACATCCATCAAAATGCCGGGGTGGTCTTTGACCGAAAGCGACATGCCCTTCATGGCTACGGCAAAGGCTTTGGGGTCAAACTTGCCGACTTTCTCGGTGACGGCTTTCACAATGTACATCCCGCTGTAGCCTTTGAGCCCGTTGTGGTCGGACTTGGCCTTGTACTCGGCCTGGAAAGCGTCGCTGAATTTCTTGATCAGCGGCTGGGGCGCGTCTGCCGTCAACCCCACATGCGCCACCGCGCCGTTGGCCGCGTCACCCGCGAGTTCAATCACCTTCTGGCTGGTCAGCACGGTCTCGCCAATCACTGGTTTGGTGTAACCCTGCTTGCGCAATTCGCGCAGCGCGCGGGCGGATTCTTCTTCGTTGCTGTAGACAAACAAGGCGTCGCTGCCAGACTGTTTGGCCTTTAGCACTGCCGCGCTGAAATCGACCTGGCCGGGGTCGGTGGAAATCGTGTTGGGCACCTTGATGCCACGTGCTTCCAGCTCTTTCTTGATCAGGTCCAGGCCGCCCTTGCCGAAGTCGTTGTTGACGTAGATTACGTCCACCGATTTGGCTTTGACCGTGCCCTGGATGTAGCCCGCAATTTTTGGCATGGCGGTGGACTGCGTGAACGACGTGCGAAAGATGTACGGGTTGCCCTGCTGGGTGATGGACGCCGCCTCGCCCCCGGTGAAGTTCGGGATCTCCGCGCGCCGCGTCTCGGCCATACTGACCATGATGGAGCCCGAGAACACCGGCCCCATCACCACATAGGCTTCCTGGTCAATCGCCTTTTGGGCCAGCGCCTTGGCCACGCCGGGGTTGGACTGCGTGTCCATCGACTGGTAGTTGATCCTGCGCCCCAGAATGCCCCCGGCCGCGTTGATCTCCTTCACCGCCAGTTTGATGCCATTGTCAAAATTGCTGCCCGACGTGGCCCCGGTGCCGCTGAGCTCAACCAGGCCGAAGATGGGAACGGCCTGCTGCGCATGGGCGGTGCTGGCGGCGCACAGCGCCAGGCCTGCGAGCAGGGATTTGGTGTTGAAAAAAGTTTGCATGTTGTCTCCTGGAGGGGATGCTGGTTTTGGGAATGGAGCCATATTGTCAACCACTTTGGCCCAACCCTGCCGGGCAGCATGCGCACATTTCAATGCGCTGATGCCGGCCGACGCGTCAGCAGGTAAACCAGCCGCCCGAACGAGCCCAAGATCAGCGTTGCGACAATCCACGGCCACACATTGCGGCCCGTGGCTTTGGCGTCCTGCCACATCCATGCCATCACCAGCGTCAAGGCGATCACCAGATCGGCCAGCACCTGGCCGGCGCCAAAGGTCTGGAAGTGCGGCGCCAGCAGGCCCCAGTAGCCGTGCTGCCACAAGGCAATGGCGCTCAAAACAGAGAACGGAATCAAGATCAGGATGAGGATGTGTCGCGGCGGCACGTGAGCTTTGTGGAGAGCGGCCGCGCCAAGCCGAGCCGCACGCTGTTGATGAGTTGGCTGCAGGAGCTGGATGCGCCGCTGGCGGTGCGCAACGCGGCCATGCTGCAGGCCGGTTATGCGCCCGCGTTCAGCGCTGCGGCGCTCACGGATCCCCTGCTGGCCCAGGCCAATGAAGCGCTGGTGCAATTGCTGCAGGCGCACGACCCGATGCCCGCCTTTGTGCTGGATTCGCTATGGAATGTATTGCACTTCAATCAGGGTGGCCAATGGCTGGCGGCTACGCTGATGCCAGCTCTGGCTGAGAGTCTGGCGCAAACTGCGCCAACGGGCGCGGCAGGTGGGGCGACGAGCAATGCATCAACCGGTACGAAGACCAGTGCCGCATTTAGCCTCAACATGCTCGATATGCTGGCCCACCCGCAGGGCTTCACACAGAATATGGTCAACCTGCATGAGGTCGGCCCCGCGCTGCTGGCGCACCGGCGCGACGATGCGTCGGTGCAGCCCGCGCTGGCACCCAAGGTGGAAGCATTTGCGGCGCTGCTGCGTGATCGTCTCGGGGCGCAAAACCTCCATGGCGGCTGGCCGTACCAGACCGCCCCGTTGCTCACCGCTCGCTTTGCAACGCGCCACGGCGAACTGGCGTTTTTCAGCATGTTCTCAACCTTCGGCACGCCGCAGGACATCACGCTGGCGTCGCTGCGGGTGGAGCACATGTTTGCGGCGGATGACCGGACGCGCGCGGTGCTGGATTCAATCTGCCTTCACCCGGCCTGATTGAATCACCGGCTTCCAGCGCGCAATTTCCCGCATGATGAGCTGGCCATAGGCTTCGGGCGTAGCGGGCGTGGCAATGGCGCCTTCGCTGGCGAGGCGGGTTCTGAGCTCGGTTGAATTCAGCGACTGGTTGATCTGCGCGTTGAGTTTCATGACGATCTCGCGTGGCGTGCCCGCAGGCGCCACCACGCCGTACCACTGGTCGGCCTCAAAGTCCTTGTAGCCGCCTTCTGCCACCGTGGGCAGGTCGGGCAGGGCGTCAACCCGTTTCGGGCTGGAGACCGCCAGCGCCCTGAGCTGGCCCGATTTGATGAACGGCAACACGGCTGGCGCGCCCGTGAACAGCACCTGGATCTGCCCGCCCACCAGGTCGGTCACCGCCGGGGCCGTGCCCTTGTACGGAATGTGCAGCAGCGACGTGCCGGTTTGCAGCTTGAAGTATTCCGTTGCCAGGTTGGCCGCGCTGCCGTTGCCGCC
>JANYJD010000135.1 GCA_025358555.1 Rhodoferax sp. | reverse complement strand
GCAAAGTCCTGTGCCACGCGCTGCATGCGCTCCACAAATGAGGGTGCCAGGCTGCGGCTAACGGAGCCGTGCACCAGCAGCAGGCCTTCGCCTGCGCCATCAAACCCGCCTGAAAAATAATCGAGCAGCGCGTTGTCGCGAAAGTAACCCATCACCGGGCCGTGCGGCCGCCAGCGGAACGTCTTGGCCAGCTTGAGCCGGTAGCGGTTCAGGGGGCGCAGCTCAATGGTGCCAATGCGGTCCAGTTGCAGCAGGTATTTGATGCCCTCGGCCTGCGTGAGCCGGTAGCTGGCGGTGATCTGCTCCAGCGTCCACTGGCTCAGCACGCAGATGGCCACCAGCAGCAGCTTTTTGTCGGCAACCACGGCTCGCTCCTGCTCCTGAGTCAGCTGGGCCAGCATCGGCTGCGCGTCGGCCACGCGGCGCGCGAGGTCGGCAAAGTCAAGCTTCAGAGCGCGGCAGATGGCGTCAATGCGCGACAGTGGCATGTCGCCCCGGGCCAGCATGCGCTTGACGCTGGATTCGGCCAGCCCCAACGCCAGCGCCAGGTCGGCATAGGTCATCTGCGCGGATTTGAGTTCTTTTTTGAGGGCGGTGACGAGGTCAGCGGTGGTGCTCATAGGTATGGATCTAGATTGAAGTATCGATTATTGATACCTTTCGTATAAGAGTGCAAGCTTGTATCGAAATATTGACAGGTTTTCAAGCGGCTTTGCGGACACTCGCGGCATCGCAACTTCATCAGGAGCCTCATGAAAAATGCCGCTGCATCAGTTTCCATAGCGTCGCCACGCCGATTGACGAATCAGCCGCAACATCTCCAGCCGCGTGGGAATTCACGGGCGCGCGCCACGTCGCCCTTGTCCCGCATCGAATCCGCTTTGCTGCTGGCCCTGGCCATCGCGTTGATGGTGGCCTGCTTCGGCCCAGCCGTTGCCCAACATGCGCACTACCATGCGTTCGCCGACCAGGGCACCGGCTGGGGCGTGCCGTTTGCGATGGACGTGCTGAGCAATTTGCCGTTTGCGGTGGTGGGTGTCTGGGGATTGGTGGCTTTGAAGCGTTTGCCTGCCGACACCCAGTCAAGCGCCCAGCCAATCAGTTACGCAAGGGCACCGTCAGTGGCTCAGCCCGGCGCTCACCATGCATTGGCCGCCCTGTTTTTCATGGGCTTGCTGGCCACCGCGGCCTGCTCAAGCTTCTACCACTGGCAGCCCGACAACGCGGGCCTGGCGATTGACCGGCTGGGCATGGTGGTGGCGTTTGCCGGGCTGCTGGGCCTGGCCGTGGCAGACCGCGTCAGCGGCCGTGCTGGCGTGGCGACCGCCGCCACAGTACTGGCGTTGGGGCCGCTTTCAGTCGTGGTGTGGGCCACGTCAGGCAACCTGCTGCCTTGGGCGTTGCTGCAAGGCGGCGGCATGCTGCTGATTGTGTTGCTGGCAGTGTGCCGGACAACCTGCAAACCGATTGCGGGCGCTTGGGGCATTCCCCTTGCAGCGGTAGTCGCGCTCTATGCGCTGGCCAAAGTGCTGGAACTTGGTGACCACCAAGTGTTTGAGTTCACCCATGGCCTGGTGTCGGGCCACAGTCTCAAGCATGCGGTGGCGGCGCTTGCGGCGTGGCCGGTGATTCGGGTCATGCACAATCACGCCACAAACCGCGCCAGAATTCAAAGTCAGTTGCAGGACAGCGCCGGGACAGCCGGCTGACATCCCCGTGAATGCATCGCAAATTCCAAGGACAACCGAGTGAACTCAGACACCCCCGCAGCAACCGCGTTTCAAACCATGCCCATCGCAGCGAGCCACGAGCACCCCAACCAGTTTGCCCTGCTCAAGCAGCGCCGGTTTGCGCCGTTCTTCTGGACGCAATTCTCAGGCGCTGCCAATGACAACGTCTTCAAGTTTGCCTTCACGGTGATGGTGACCTACCAGCTCAGCGTGAGCTGGCTGCCCCCGGCCATGGCGGGGCTGGTGATCGGCGCGCTGTTCATCCTGCCGTTTTTGCTGTTCAGCGCCACGGCTGGCCAGTTGACCGACAAGTATGACAAGACGGCGATGATCCGCTTTGTGAAAAACCTGGAGATCGGCATCATGCTGATGGCCGCCTTTGGTTTTTCTACAGACAACATTGCCGTGCTGCTGCTCTGCACGTTTTTGATGGGCCTTCACTCCACGCTGTTTGGCCCGGTGAAGTTTGCGTACCTGCCGCAGGTGCTGTCAGAGCGCGAGCTCACGGGCGGCAACGGCATGGTGGAGATGGGCACATTTGTGGCGATTTTGCTGGGCAATATTGCGGGTGGTTTGCTGGTGGCGATTCCCGAGGTGGGGCACCGCGACGTGGCCATTGCCTGCGTGGCGCTGGCCCTGGTGGGGCGCGTGATTGCGGGCTACATTCCGGCCGCACCGGCGACCGACCCGGGGCTCAAGATCAACTGGAACCCGATCAGCGAAACCTGGCGCAACCTCAAGCTGGCGCATGGCAACCTGGTGGTATTCCGATCGCTCTTGGGCATCAGCTGGATGTGGTTTTTTGGCGCGGTTTTCCTAAGCCAATTCCCCAGCCTGGCCAAAGAAGTTTTGCATGGCAATGAGCAGGTGGCATCTGCGCTGCTGGTGGTGTTTTCAATCGGCATCGGCACCGGCTCGCTGCTGTGCGAGGTGCTGAGCAAGCGCCATGTGGAGATTGGCCTGGTGCCTCTGGGCGCGATTGGCATGAGCATCTTTGCGATTGACCTTTACTTTGCCTCGCGCGGTTTGCCCGCGTCTGAAATCATGGGCCTGGGCGCGTTTCTGGCGCAGCCCGCCCACTGGCGCGTTCTGGCCGACTTGGGCGCGCTGAGCCTGTTTGCGGGCTTGTACAGCGTGCCGATGTACGCGCTGATCCAGCTGCGCAGCCAGCCCACGCACCGCGCCCGCATCATCGCGGCCAACAATATCCTGAACGCGCTGTTCATGATTGCCAGCTCGGTGATTGCCGGGCTGCTGCTCAAAAGCAACTTCACCATCCCGCAGATTTTTTTGTTCACCGGCCTGGCCAATGCGGTGGTGGCTTTCTATATCTTCATGCTTGTCCCTGAGTATCTGCTGCGCTTTGTGGCGTGGATGCTGTCGCACTTTGTCTACCGCTTCAAGGTGACGGGCGACGACAACATTCCCACCACGGGCGCGGCGATTCTGGCCTGCAACCATGTGAGCTTTGTCGACGCCGTGCTGCTGATGGCCGCCAGCCCGCGCCCGATCTATTTCCTGATGGACCACAACATCTTCAAGGTGCCGGTGCTGGGCTGGCTGTTCCGGCTTGCCAAGGCAATACCGATTGCGCCGCGTGCCGAAAACCCGGCAGCGTATGAGGCGGCGTTTGACGCGGCTGCCAAAGTGCTCAAGGAAGGCGATCTGCTGGCCATCTTCCCTGAGGGCGGCATCACCAAAGACGGCACGCTCCAGGAGTTCAAGGGCGGCATCATGAAGATTCTGGAGCGCACGGGCCAGCAGGGCATCAATGGTCCACAGGGTGTGCCGGTGATTCCGATGGCGCTGACCAATCTGTGGGGTTCGTACTTCAGCCGGGTTGAAAAGAATGGCGCGATGGTGCGGCCATTCCGGCGCGGCGCGTTCAGCCGCGTGGGGCTGAATGTGGGCACGCCCATGGCCGCGCGTGATGTGCAGCCGCAGGTGCTGCGCGAGCGGGTGGCGGGGTTGTTGGTGTGACGCCTCGTTGAGAATTTCTGAAATCACTTTTACTCCACATTCACTCAGCGCGTCTACTTTCAAATCGAAGGAGTTTTTAATGAGCAAAGCATTGCGTCTGTCTGAGAAATGGTTCCGCCGTGGGCTGTGGCTGGTGGCCTTTGTGTTCGCTGGTTTCCTGATTGGGTTGGGCGGAGCAGTGGTGGGCGACCTGCCGCAGGTAGAGACGCGCCAATCGCTGGACGACTACATGGACCCGGTCGCCACCCCCAAACTGCGCCAGACCCTCAAAGACGCCCGGCGCGCGGGCAAAGACGCCAACGAAAGCCTGGAGCAGGCCCAACTCAAGCTCAAAGTCGCCCAAGCCGACAACCAGGCGGCGCGCGAGACCTTCAGCAACTGGCTGGCCACGAGGCGCGCCACGGAGCGGCCCGAGCAGGATGCCGAACTCATCCAGCGCACCGCGCAGCTGGATACGCTGCGCAAGGCCGAACGTGATGCGCTCGCCGCGGTCGAGGCGCAGCAGCAGGCCGAGTTGAATGCAGCCCAAGCCGAGCGCCGTGCGCAGGCGCAATTGCAGGACGTACAAAACACAGCGCAAGTCGCCTGGGACAAAGCGCTGCGGGCACAGGAACTGCGGGTGTTTTTGTACCGCCTGATGCTGACCTTGCCGCTCTTGGCCATTGCAGGCTGGCTGTTCGTCAAAAAGCGCAAGGGCACTTACTGGCCGTTTGTCTGGGGCTTCATTTTCTTTGCGCTGTTTGCGTTTTTTGTGGAGCTGGTGCCGTACCTGCCAAGCTATGGCGGCTACGTGCGCTACATCGTGGGCATTATTCTCACGGTGCTGGCGGGCCGCTACGGCATCGTGGCGCTAAACCGCTACCTGGAGAAGCAAAAGCTCGCCGAGCAGATGCCCGATGCGCAGCGGCGCGAAGAGCTCAGCTACGACACCGCGCTGACGCGCCTGGGCAAGGGGCTGTGCCCCGGCTGCGAGCGGGCCGTGGATTTGAAAGACGTGAAGAACGATTTCTGCCCGCACTGCGGCATCGGCCTGCACGACCACTGCGGCCACTGCGATGCGCGCAAGAGCGCCTTTGCCAAGTTTTGCCATGCGTGTGGCACGGCGGGGCAGAAGGCCATCGCGAACTGACTTGAAATGATTTGCCTTGAATCGACTCGCATCAATATGCCGGTCAAAACTGATGACAAATTCCGGATTTAAGATAAATTGCTGCGAACTTTGCCGATAGACTCGGCGCCAGTTCCAGATTGAACCACCCAGCTGTCAAGGAGAAAACCATGCCTGAAGTCACCGCCCCCGCGCCGGCAAGCTTTACGCTGTCGCCGCCAGAAGTCATCACGCCGCTGCTGCCTGAAGTGGCAAAAACCGCCGTGCCCTTGCCCAAGGCCACGCAAGCGGCGGTGGACGACCAGGTGGACCGCTTCATGGAAGGCCTGCTGAAAGAAGACGTGCAGAGCGAGGCGTTCAAGGCCAAGCTGGACAGCGCCTTTGCATTGGGGCGCGAAGAGGTGTCCATCGCGTCCAGCCTGATGCAGGGGCGCTTCATGCAACGCAATTTTGCGGGCATTGAAGACAGCACGGCTTTCAAGGCGATTCAAGATATGCGTGGGCATTTGGATGAACTGAACCCTGGCAAAGAGGGCGACTTGTTTCAGCCGCAGAAAATTCTGGGCATGATTCCGTTTGGCAACAAGCTGCAGTCTTACTTTCGCAAGTACCAAAGCGCGGGCTCGCAGCTGCAAAAAAGCATGCAGCAAATCTACGAAGCGCGCGACGACATGCAGCGTGACGTTGTCGACATCGAAGCCACCCGCACCAAGCTGTGGGATGCGATGCAAAAGCTCTCGGGCGCCATCTACTTTGCCGAGACACTGGATGCCAAGCTGGCGGCAAAGGTCGATTCCCTGCAATCGACCGATCCCATCCGCGCGAAGGCGTTGCAGCAGGAGGTACTGTTTTACGCCCGGCAAAACCTGCAGGACATGATGACCCAGCAGGCCGTGTGCACCAATGGCTACCTGGCGCTGGACGTGCTCAAGAAAACCGGGCGCGAAATGATGAACGGCTGCAGCCGCGTGGCCACCACCGGCATGAGCGCGCTGGCAGTGGCGCAGACCGTGGCGCGGGCCACGGGCAACCAGATCAAGGTGATGGAAATGCTCAGTGGCGTAAACAGCACGATTGAGGGCCTGATCACCGAGACCGGCCGCCAGCTCAATACCCACGTCGATAAAACCACCCAGTTTGCACAGAACCCGATGCTGGGCATTGAGAAGATCAAGGAGATGTTTGACCAGACTTTCAAGGCGATGGATGCGATGGACACCTTCCGCGCCAAATCCATTGAAGTGATGGGGCAAAACAACGTCATCATGAAAGAGCAACTGGCCCGCGCCGACCAGTACATCGACCGCACCCGTCAGCAGCAGGCGCGTGAGGCCACCCGCAGCAACCTGGCCGGGCCGGTGGCGCTATAAAAATTGAGGATTTGGCTGCTTGGCCAGCCTGCTGTCTTCCTACCGAATCCCCCACTCACTCAAACAAGGACACATCTCATGGCTCAATACATCATGCAGCGCGACACCCAGGGTTGGCGCGCCCAGGTCTGGATTTCATTTGGTCTGGCCGTTTTGGCTTGCGGTATTGGCGTGCTGCGCCTGCCGGGGCAGGAGCTTGACCGCGCTTTTCTGGCGATTGGCCTGTTCTTTTGCCTGTTCTCGTCGTTTGCGCTGGCCAAAACCGTGCGTGACAACCGCGATGGACAGGTCGACACCTCGTCGTGGAAGATGACAGTGTGGGTGGCCTTTGCCGCTGCGTTTTCTTTGACCGCCTGGGGCTTGTGGCGCATGAACATTGGGGAATGGCAAAAGGGCTTCATGCTGGTGAGCTGGCTCTTTTTGGTGAGCAGCACGTTCACTGTGGCCAAAACGATCCGCGACAAGCACGAAGCCGAGCTGATGGACCGCTCATCCAGGGGCACTGTCGAAACGCGGCCCGCCAAGGCCTGAGTTTCTCCAAGCTCCTGTTTCCTTTTTCCTATTTCCTGATGCCCGTCTTGGCGGCTAAAAACCGCTGCTGCTGCACCAGGGACTCACCGGCCATTTGAGTCAAGCGCTCTTCTTTGGCCTGGAGCTGGCTCTTGAGCATGTCAATCTGGTCATGCAGAAGGGCCAGCGCTGTTTTGCCGTCATCAATGGGCAGGGTTTCGCGGTCCTTTTGTGGCACGCGCAAAAACCCGCTGATGGAGTCTGGCAGGTAGCGGCGCACGCACGCGCGTATGAACATCTGGTCTTCATCCGCGTAAGCCTGCGTGCCTTTGGCGCTGGCGATGAGCGCCACGCAGCGCGAGATCTGGGCTTTCAGGTCAGACAGCCGGTCAATCGTGTCCTGCTCGGCTGTGGCGGCCAGTTTCTCCATGGCTGCGTCGAGCAGGGCAATGTCTTTGGCGTCCAGCAGGTCACCGTTGTCCGCCAGTGCTTCCCCGCTGGCTTGGTGCCTGGCCCTGCCCGCCAGATAGGCCGCCGCGCCAAAGCCACACGCGAATACTGCGCTGGTGCCAATCACCACAACAGCGCCCTGGATCAAGCCCAGCGTGAGCCCGACGGCGCTGACAGCCGCGCCCACCACGGCCACGATCTCCCGCGTGCCCAAGGTGCCTGCGCTGTCAGGGTAGGGCTGATGCTGCGACAGGCGCTCGGCCAGCGACGCGCCCAGGCGCAGCCTTGCCCTGGCCGCCTCAAGCCGCGCGCGAACGATGGGGGCCGTGTCGTCGAATGGAACCACTTGCGGCACGACGAGTCGGCTGTTCACCGGGCCGTTTGATACCGCAAAATTTTTACCCTGTTTGGGGTCGTTCATTGCGTTGCCTGCCTGGCGAATGCGCCGTCTGATGCCGGGCCTGATGCATCGCCCTGAGCCACTGTTTTCATGATTTCTCCTGCTGGAAGAAGTCTATCAAGCCCGCCACCTCACTCTCGCCGTATTCGTCTCGCCGTTTTAAGCGCTGGCTTGAGAAGTAGCTCTGGTTGATACCCAGAGTATTTTCATCATCAACTTGTATTGAATTCAGCGTCTTTTGGCCACGATAGCCGCACACTGCCCCCACAAGCATGTGCTTGGGCAACCTGGAAACTTATGACGTTTCTGATTTCTTCCTGTGGCGTGGACAACTTGATGGCCCTGCCCCGCGTGGCGCGTATGGCGCGTATTGCGCGTGTGGGCCGCGTTCGACGCATGG
>JANYJD010000326.1 GCA_025358555.1 Rhodoferax sp. | reverse complement strand
GCATCGGCTGGCATGCCACGATGCCAGTGACGCTGGCATCAAAGCGTTGCGCGAGGTCGGCAGTGATGCGCAGCCGTCTGGCGTTGGACTGCCCCAGCTCCAGGTGCACCATCAGGTTTGCAAAAGTCATGATGAAACCTCAAGGATAAACAAATTACTCTACTTTTAATAGCTGCTAAAGCACTATACACAAGGGCTACAGTCTGATTTATCTCCAATTTTTGACGGAAAATGCCTGCCACGCCCAGGCCACGCACGTTCTTGCCAAAATGGATCTAACTGTCGCTTGCACCGCCGTCTGCCTGGCTCGATTGTTTGCAAATACGCGCGGCTGCGGCATCAGACAACGCGATGCTGCGCCGTAGGACGCCACGACGCAACGCAGGCCTCGGGCCCCTCTGCACAACTCCTCGCGTCCCGTGACAGACCGGATTCGGGCGGTCTGCTGCTAGCCCCTACGCGTGTCCCGCATGGCCAGCTCGTCCCGCACCGTCATGTGCAGTTGCTCCAGCGCGGCCACACAATCGAGAACGGTGGCGCAAATGCGCTCCACTTGCGCAGCATCAGCCGCCGTGGATTGTGTGGCGGGGTTGGCCTGCGGCTGCGCAGCCAGCGCCAGCCTCGTTTTGACTGCGGTGAACAGCACGTCCCAATCTTCGATGGCAATGCCGCGCGACGCTTCAGCGCCCGGTTTGATGTGCTTGGGCTCAGCCCTTGCTTGGTGTCGGCTCATGGCAAAACGGTTGCTGAAACGGGTCAGTGCCAGGTTGATGATCTGGTTGATGGCGTGGTGGAACGGGCTGGCGGGATAAGATGAGTGCATCCGGGCTCCTTGGCTTGAGGGTGGCAGATGGAACAGCAATGTAAGCCAACCGTCATGGGCCAGTTGTGTAAAAAGACATGTTCAAACGCCTGCCCGCATCCCCATTGCGCCATAAACCCATTGCCCGAAACAAGGAGAACGTGTGATGAAAGAAGTGGCGTGCCGCGACTGCCCACTGCGGCCTTTGCCGCTGTTCCTGGTACAAAACGGCGAGGAGCTTGATCTGGTGCAGTCGCTCAAAAAACGTGAACTGATGCTGTCCGCGGGCGACACCCTGATTCATGAAGGCCAGACCGACGCACCGCTTTACACGCTGCGCCAAGGCTGGGCGTTTCGCTTTAAAACCCTGAGCGACGGGCGTCGCCAGATTCTGACTTTCCTGCTGGCAGGCGACTTCATTGGCGTGCAGCAAAAAATGGGCGATGCAGCGGCGCATGGCGTGGTGACGCTGACCGATGCCGTGTTTTGCGTGTTCCAGCGGGATGCCCTGTGGGAGTTGCACCGCCAGAGCCCGGCGATGGGCTTCAACATCACCTGGCTCACCGCCCACGAAGAGTCCATGGTGGACGACACCTTGCTGTCTGTCGGGCGGCGCAGTGCCGAGGAACGCATCGCAATGCTATTGATTTTGCTGTTCAAGCGGGCTGCTGCCCTGCAGGCCGATGGCGGCGCGGCAGGTGTGCCGTTTCCCTTGACGCAGCAGCACGTAGCCGATGGCCTGGGCCTGTCGCTGGTGCACACCAACAAGACCTTGCGCAAGCTGGAGCGGCGCGGGCTGCACCGAATTGAGGATGGGCGGCTTTATCTGCGTGATGCGCGCGCACTGGCGCGCCTGGCCGACCTGTACGGCGATGGCCGCCAGGCGCAGCGCCCGCTGGTGTGACCGAGGCTGAATGACTGCGAGGGCCCTGGCACAGACGCCCGCACTACATTCAGGCCGCCAGCGGCATTGGCAGCAGCCGGTCATATTCCTTCTTCGCGACGGCATAGCATTCGCAAGTGCATTGCTCCAGGCGATGGCGGTCCAGCACCACAATGTGGCCGCGGTTGTAGCGGATCACACCGGCGCGTTGCAGCTTGTGCGCGGCGGCGGTCACGCCTTCACGGCGCACGCCCAGCAGGTTGGCGGCCAATTCCTGCGTCATCGCCAACTCGTCCGTGGGCAGCCGGTCCAGCGCCAGCAGCAGCCGACGCGCCAACTGCTGGTCAATCGAGTGGTAGCGGTTGCACACCGCCGTCTGGGCTACCTGCGCGATCATGGCCTGGGTGTAGCGCAGCAGCATGTGTAGCACTGCGCCGCCTCGGGTCATTTCATTTCTGACCAGTTGTGCGCGCAGCCGGTAGCCCTGCCCTGCGCTTTGCACCACGGCCTGGCTTGGGGTGGCGTTGCCCCCCATGAACAGCGAGAGGCCGACAACACCATCGTTGCCCACGACGGCCACCTCGGCTGACGCGCCGTTGAGCGTCATGTACAGCAAAGACACGATGGCTGTGGTGGGAAAAATCACGTAGGGCGGGTTTCGGCCGGACTCACACAGCACCTGGCCCAGCGACAGGTCCACCAATTGCAGATGAGGCCGCCAGCGATGCCACTCCAGGTCAGACAGCGTCGCAAGCAACTGGTTTTGGCGCGGGTCGCCAGAAAGGCTGTGAAGTGAGTTCATGGAATGGCCTTTTCATGGTTTGAACCCGATCATCACAACTTGCCTGCGTTGCAGGTATCGGCGGCAACCGGTTTCAAGTGTCAGCCCGGTCCTACAGCGGACACCCCGTGTCTGTGCGATGCCGCACAGACCGCTCCTGTTGGCCTAGTTAACCTCAGCGCTGGAAATAAAGGAGGAAATGCATGGATATTTTCACGCTTGAACACAGCAGGCGCGCCTACCGCGCAGACTTTGTCCTGTACATCCTGGCAGTGGGGATGCTGGTGGCATTTTTGCTGCTGGACGGGCCGCGCGCAAAGTGGCCCGAGATTGCCGGGTTTGCGCTGCTGGGCCTTGCTGGCTGGACCGGCATTGAATATGCATTGCACCGCTTTGTGCTGCACGGGATGCAGCCTTTCAAGCGCTGGCATGCCGAACACCATGACCGGCCTGCGGCGCTTATTTGCACGCCGACAATTTTGAGCGCCACACTGATTTTCACGCTGGTTTTTCTTCCTTCCCTTCTATGGGCCAGTTTCTGGAGCGCCTGTGCGCTGACGCTGGGCGTGCTGACGGGCTATCTGGCATACGCGGTGACGCACCATGCAACGCATCACTGGCGCGCAGACAGCGCGTGGTTGAAACGGCGCAAGCGCTGGCATGCGCAGCACCATCACCAGGTCAACCAGCCGGGCTGTTTTGGCGTAACGAGCGCGTTTTGGGACCATGTATTCGCCAGTGCGGGGCCGGGCCGGTAGGACTCATCCTACGCATTGCAGCGTGCCGTCTGATAGACGCTGCGGGCTGCCGGCCGTAGCATCAATCTGTCGTGTATCAGTGGCCCTGGCGTGCATAGCACAGGGGGTTCCTCTGGTACATCCCGATTGAATTTTATTCACGTGGCCCACCAAGGCGCGTCACCGGAGCAGTTCATGAATTCCCAAGCAATTTTCCACCCATCCTGGAGCACCACCTCATTTGGCGGGGCAACTGACACGTCACCGATGGAGTTGTCTGCCCTGGGTGAGCACTTTGACCGTTGCCAAGGCTCGCGGGGCCGGCTGTTTGGCCTGCGTTGCGCAGCAGAGGCCGTGCATGGCTTTGCGGTGACGCGGTTTGTGACGACTCTGGTCGTGGT
>JANYJD010000266.1 GCA_025358555.1 Rhodoferax sp. | reverse complement strand
CCACAGAGACGGGCAAGCCCGTCGTCTGGCGCCAGATGCCGCCCAACTGCCAGCCGCCAAGGACCGTGTTCACGATCGGGTTCGCCCCCGCCATGAACTTCTTGCCCTTGCCGACCGGAATTCCGTAGACCCAATTGGCGTTGAAGATGTGACGTTGGTCGAAGTCCGACGAGCCGCGCTGCTGATAGCGGGCGTAGGGATTGATGCTGATGCCGCGACCGGCCGTGGCATTGTCCTCGGAAGTCGACCCGATGTCGATTGAGTGCGCCCAGGTCCAGTTGAAGCCAATCTGATCGCCTGCCGAGAAGCGCTTCTGAACGCTCACCTGCGCCGAGTAGGAAGCCAACGGCACGGCCGTCTTGGCCTTCATGAACACCTTCTCTGCCACGGCTGCTGCGGTGCTGGCCTGGTGCCTGGGCGAGGCGCTAATGCGCGGCAAGGCCTCCATGCTGGGTGCAGCTTCGGGTGCCGTGGCGGGCTTGGTGGCTATCACACCGGCCTGCGGTAATGTGGGCTTGATGGGCGCCATCATCATCGGCTTTGTGGCTGGCTTTGCCTGCCTGTGGGGTGTGAATGGCCTGAAGAAAATGCTCGGTGCAGATGACTCGCTGGATGTGTTTGGCGTGCACGGCGTGGGCGGCATTGTGGGTGCCTTGCTGACGGGCGTGTTCAACAACCAGGCCCTGGGCGGCCCAGGCCTGGTGGGTGACTGGGTGACCGCGGCGGTGTCATCGGTGTCCATTGCCGACCAGGTCTGGATCCAGTTCAAGGCGGTCATGGTGACCATTGTCTGGTCGGGCGTAGTGTCGTTCGCTGCCTACAAAATTGTCGATCTGGTGATTGGCCTGCGCGTGCCGGAAGAAGACGAGCGCGAAGGCCTGGACATCACCTCCCACGGCGAGACGGCGTACAACCGGTAAACCTGCAAGGTTCCGGCCAGCCCGCAGGAGTCCAGGCTCTTGCGGGCTTTTTTATGGGCATGTTCCAGCGCTGCTGCGGCTATAAGGCGCAAGGCACAATGCTGCACTGGAGACAAAAAAATGACATCGCCCCTCACGCTCGCCGTCAGCAATTTCCGCTGCGAAATCGCACCCGACCTCGGTGCCTGCATTGCGGGGCTGTGGCTGGACGGCATCCCCGTGCTTCGCTCGCCGGGCGCTGCGGCCCTAAACTCAGCGCGCCAGTCCGGCAGCTATCCGCTGGTTCCGTTTTCCAACCGCATCTCGCAGGCCACGCTCAAGTGGAACGGCACCAGCCATCCGCTGGTGCAAAACAATGGCACCGAGCCGCATGCCATCCACGGCGTGGGCTGGCAGCGTGCGTGGGAAGTGCTGGACACTAGCGACCAATTTGCCTTGCTGTCGTATGAGCACAAGCCAGACGCCTCATGGCCGTTTGCGTTTGACACATCACAGGCGTTTCGCCTCACCGCGCATGAGCTGGAGCTGACGCTGAGCATCACCAACCAGTCGGCCACCGCCACACCCGTGGGCCTGGGCTGGCACCCGTATTTTGTGAAGCGCCCACACAGCCACATCGCGTTTGAAGCCACAGGCCGCTGGGAGATGGATGCCCTTAAACTGCCCACGCACCGCACAGCGTCGGCCGGGCTGGATGTGGATTGCGCTGCGCTGGACGTTGACCATTGCTTTGACGGCTGGAACGGCGTGCTGCATTTGCGTGACGACACCTTGCACACCCGCGTCAGCAGCAAGCTCAGCCGCATGGTGGTATTCACCCACCCGTCCAAAGATTTTGTTGCGGTAGAGCCGGTGAGCCACGTCAACAACGCCGTGAACTTGATGGCGCTGCATGTGGCCAGCGCAGATCAACTGGGCGTGCACGTGCTGCAGCCGGGTGAATCGATGTCGTGCGAGATGACCATTCACGTCGACCACGTAAAATGACACGTCACACCTTTCTCCGTGATTGATTGAACAGGACCCATGGACTCAGCCCTTCAGCAAATCACAGACCGTGTGCGAGCCGCCGCCGCCAGCGGCACGCCGCTGCGAATCCGCGGTGGCGGGAGCAAGGATTTTTATGGCCAGTCGCTGCAAGGCGAGCTGCTGGACACGACGCCATTGCGCGGCATCACCAGCTACGAGCCGAGTGAACTGGTGGTGACGGCACGCGCGGGCACGCCCTTGCGTGAACTCGAAGCCGCACTGGCCGAGCATGGCCAATGCCTGCCGTTTGAGCCGCCGCATTTTGACCTGTGCGGTGATGGCCACGCCACGGTCGGTGGCATGGTGGCCGCGGGCCTGAGCGGTCCGGCCCGCGCCAGCGTGGGCGGCGTGCGCGACTACATGCTGGGCGTGCAATTGCTCAATGGCCGTGCCGAACACCTTACCTTTGGCGGCCAGGTCATGAAGAACGTGGCGGGCTACGACGTGTCGCGCCTGATGGCGGGCTCCCTCGGCACGCTGGGAATGATCACCGAAGTCTCGCTCAAGGTGCTGCCCGTGGCCCCGGCTGAAGCCACGCTGGTGTTTGAGATGGACCAGGCGCAGGCACTGGCGCAACTGCACCGCTGGGGCGGGCAGCCGCTGCCATTGAACGCGAGCTGCTGGGCGCAGGAAGAAGCGGACAGCATCCAGCCAGGTCGCCTCTACGTGCGCCTGCGCGGTGCCATCGCTGCTGTCGAGTCGGCCAGCAAAAGCATGACCCAGCAAGCGGCCGGCACGCGCATGGACAACGCCGTTGCAGCATCAGACTGGCAAGCGTGCCGCGATTTGCGCCTGCCGTTTTTTACTCACCCGCCACAACCCGACATGGCGCTGTGGCGTTTGAGCGTGGCACAAACTGCACCACCGCTGCCCCTGCCGTGGCCGCAGCTGGTGGAGTGGCATGGTGGCCTGCGCTGGCTCTGGGCTGCGCTGGATGCTGCTACCAGCGTGCAGGAAGCGGCAGTTCAGGCCGGCGGCAATGCTACGGTATTTATATCTAACTATGCATTCCCTACAAGGGCTACAGGCCAATTTAATGAATTTTCTGGGCTGAATGCGCCGCTGGATGGCATTCACCGCCGCCTCAAGGGCGAGTTTGACCCGGCGGGCATCTTCAACCGTGCTCGCCTGTTTGCGGACATGTGAGGCCCATCACGGACACGCCCATGGACATGCCTGAGTACTACCGCCAGCGCGCCACTTACTACGAGCGGGTCTACCACAAGCCCGAACGCCAGTCCGACTTGCGCGCCATGGAGGCCTGTCTGCCCGGCCCCTTTGCCGGCCGCCGCGTGCTGGAGGTGGCGTGCGGCACAGGCTGGTGGACGCGGCACGGTGCGCGTGATTGCACGCACTGGCTGGCCACCGACCTGAACCCCAACACCATGGACGTGGCATGCAACAAGGCCATGCCCGCTGGCCGGGTGGAATTTGCCACCGTGGATGCCTATACCTTCGACGGGCTGGGCCAGCGCAGCTTTGATGGCGCTTTCAGCGGCTGCTGGTGGAGCCACATCCCGCTGGAGCGTCTGGCATCCTGGCTGGAGTTGCTGCACGCCCGGCTCGAACCCGGCGCGCGCGTGGTCATGCTGGACAATAGCTACGTAGAGGCCAGCAGCACGCCCCTGTCGCGCCGCGACGCACAAGGCAACACCTACCAGAACCGCACGCTGGACGACGGCAAGGTGCACGAGGTGCTGAAGAATTTTCCCACTTGCGATGAAGCCTTCGCAGCCCTCGGCGCGCGTGCCCGCAACCCCGAGTGGATCGCTTACGAACACTACTGGGTGCTGAATTACCAGCTCGCCTGATGCAAACCAACCTCTCCCCCGAATACAAAAACACGACAGACGGCAAGGCCGCCGAAGCCATCCTGCGCAAGTGCGTGCACTGCGGTTTTTGCAACGCGACCTGTCCCACCTACCAGTTGCTGGGCGACGAACTGGACGGGCCGCGCGGGCGCATCTACCTGATGAAGCAGGTGCTGGAAGGCACAGCGCCCACGCGCAAAACCCAGTTGCACCTGGACCGCTGCCTGACCTGCCGCAACTGCGAAACCACCTGCCCCAGCGGTGTGGACTATGGCCATCTGGTAGACATCGGCCGCAAGCTGGTCGATGCCAAAGTGCCCCGGCCCGCAGGGGAAAAGGCCTTGCGCTGGGCCTTGAAAGAGGGGCTCCCTTCGCCGCTTTTTTCTCCAGCCATGAAGGTCGGCCAAATGGTTCGCGGCATGTTGCCAGCAGCGCTTAAAAACAAGGTGCCTGCGGCGCAACCCGCAGGCATTTGGCCGACGCGCGGGCATGCCCGCAAAGTGCTTCTGCTCAAAGGCTGTGTGCAGCCGGCGATGATGCCCAACATCGATGCCGCCACGGCCCGCGTGCTGGACGCAGCGGGCATCCAGAGTGTGCTGGCGCCCAAGGCCGGTTGCTGTGGCGCAGTCAAGTTTCACCTCAACGACCAGGACGGCGGCAAGGCGCAGATGCGCGCCAATATCGATGCGTGGTGGCCGCATATTGCGGGCACCACTGTTTCAGGCGACGCAGACGGCGCGTCCGGCGGTCGCTCAAGCGTGCGCGCCGTCGAAGCCATCCTCATGAACGCCTCGGGCTGCGGCGTCACCGTCAAGGAATACGGCCACATCCTGCAAGACGATCCGGCCTACGCGGCAAAGGCCAAACGCATCAGTGAACTCACCCAGGATCTGAGCGAGTGGCTGCCCGAGCTGGCAGACGCCCTGCGCGGCATAGTCAACCCGGCAACCATCAAGGCATTGGGCAACGTCGCCTTTCACCCGCCCTGCACGCTGCAACACGGCCAACAACTGCGCGGTGGCGTCGAAGCGCATTTGGGCGCACTCGGTTTCAACATCAAGGTCGCCAGCAACGAAGCGCACCTGTGCTGCGGCTCGGCCGGTACCTATTCAGTGCTTCAGCCAGACATCGCCTACCAGCTGCGCGACCGCAAGCTCGGCAATCTGAAAGACATGACCCCCGAAGTCATTGTCAGCGCCAACATTGGCTGCATCACGCATTTGCAAAGCGGCACATCCACGCCCGTGAAGCATTGGGTGGAAGTGCTTGATGCGGCTTTGCGTGACGTGGCTGGGTGACCGGTGGGCGCGCACTTGCGTGTGGGTCTGCGAATTGCCCGGGCAAATTAAATGGACCGCTCAAGACGGGTTGTGTTGCAACTGGGTGTGTTGGCGCTGCTGCAATCCCGGGAGCTGCCGCCACTCAGGTTTGCTTGGCGAACGCACCGGGCGTCCGTGGCTGCTCTGCGCTACGAGCTCGCGCAGATGTGTTTGTAGTGCGATGTTTCAGTAGCGCAATGGCAATGCCATCTTGGCGCATCCCTTCAATATGAAACGCGATGGCTTCCTCTCGTTGCAATTAAAACCCACCCGTCTCGTTGCAATATTTTGAGGATTTCGCTGACCTTCCTTGAATAGGGATCACCCGAATTCGCTGTCCAGAATCTGAGTTGTGGGTTCAGCATTTGAAGTCCGCAGACGCATTCGTCAAAAAGGGCGCGGCAAGGTTCCTGACAACGCTCCTGACACTACGCTGTCAGCAGCCCTGGCGCACCATCAGGACTCCTTTAACCAACTTGGAGTTTTCCTTGACAAACGCTACTGCCACCGCTATCAAATCCGCAATCACCTGGTTCGAAATCCCCACGCTCAACCTGGCCAAATCGCAGGCTTTTTATGAGGCCGTGCTGGCTTGCAAAATGCAGCCTGAAGACATGGGGCCGTCGCAGGGCGCGGTGTATCCTGATCAGGGCGAACAAGGCGTCGGCGGCGCGCTGCTGTGCGGGCCAAGCGCGCTCAAGCCCGGCGCGACGGGCACGCTCGTTTACCTGGACGCGTCGCCGCTGCTGGACGCTGCGGTAGACCGCGCCCTGACAGCAGGCGCCAGCCTGGCGTGCCCGCGCGTGGCGCTGCCGCCGGGGATGGGTTTCTTTGCACACATCATTGACCTGGATGGCAACCGCGTGGGCCTGCACGCACTCGCTTGATTCAGCCTGGCCTGCAATTTGTATAAAGTAACCCCTTGACCTCAACCACCGCCAAGAACTGGATTGCCTTGGCCAGCGCCGAGCATGCGCGTCGCGGCCGGGATGAGATGACGCCGGGTTTCATGCAGGTGGGCCATGGCAAGCTGGCCCCGCTCAAGCGGGTACAGCCGGGCGACCGCGTGGCCTACTACTCGCCCACGCGCACCTTGGGGGCCAAGGATGGCTTTCAGTCGTTCGTGTCGATCGGCATCGTGCAACCCGGCGAGCCGTACGCGTTTGACATGGGTGGCTTTGTGCCCTACCGGCGCAACGTCAAGTATTTGAAGGCCAAAGAAGCGTCGATCCTGCCGCTGCTCGACGATTTTGAGTTTGTGGAAAACCGCAGCCGCTGGGGCTACAAGTTTCGCTTTGGACTGTTTACCGTTAGCGACCACGACATGCGGCTGATTGCGCAGGCGATGGGTGCAGATGTGAAATTGCTATTACTGTAGTAGCTAACTATGCATGCTAGACAAGGGCTTTTGGCAAATTTGACCCTCTAAAACCGCCAAAATCTGTCTTTTTACCGTTCCAGAGTCTCATGCGCCGTGCCGACCGCCTGTTTCACATCGTCCAGGTCATCCGGGGCCGCCGCCTCACCACGGCGGCGTTTCTGGCAGAGCGCTTGGAGGTGTCTGAGCGCACGGTCTACCGCGACGTGGCCGACCTGCAGCACCAGGGCGTGCCGATTGAGGGCGAGGCGGGTGTGGGCTACCGGCTGGGCGCGGGCTTTGAGCTGCCACCGCTGATGTTTACTCAGGACGAAGCCAAAGCGCTGGTGGCGTCGGTGCGGCTGGCGCAGGCCTGGCTGGACCCCGGCTTGGCGCGCGAGGCTGAAAATGCGCTGGGCAAAATCCTCTCGGTGCTGCCCTCTGCAGTGCGCGCTGCCGCAGAAAGCCTGGCGCTGTATGCCCCTGTTGCCAGCCTCGGGGATCAGGCCAAGCAGACGCTGCAACTGCTGCAAACCCTGCGTGAAGCCGTGAATGCGCGGCGCAAGCTGCGTTTCAATTACGTCGATCTGTCGGGCAAGCAGAGCCAGCGCGTGGTTCGCCCGCTGGGCTGCTTTTTCTGGGGCAGGGTCTGGACGCTGGCCGCGTGTTGCGAGTCGCGGCAGGACTTTCGCAGTTTTCGGATTGACCGCATCGAGGCGCTGGCGTTGCTGGATGAGCGCTTTCGCGATGAGCCCGACAAGACGCTGGCGCAACTGCTGCGCAAGGTGGGGGCGAATATCAACACCTGATCGACACTTATGCCAGCGCCGCCTCAATGTCCTTTGCCATGCTGGCCGGTGTGTCTGTCGGCGCATAACGCTTGACGACCGTGCCGTCCTTGCCCACCAGAAACTTGGTGAAGTTCCACTTGATGGCCTTGCTGCCCAAGAGGCCGGGGGCCTCGGCGCTGAGCCACTGGTACAGCGGGTGTTGGCCCGCGCCGTTCACGTCGATCTTCTCCATCATGGGAAAGCTCACGCCGTAGTTGAGCTGGCAAAACTCGGCGATCTCGTCATTGCTGCCTTTGTCCTGCGCGCCAAACTGGTTGCACGGAAAGCCCAGCACCACCAGCCCCTTGCTGCCATAGGTCTTATGCAAATCTTCCAGCCCGGCAAACTGCGGCGTGAAGCCGCATGCGCTGGCGGTGTTGACGATCAAGAGCGGCTTGCCCTTGAACTGGTCAAGCTTGACGCTTTTGCCGCTGATGCTGGTGGCTGAAAAGTCATAGACGGTCGGCATGCGCAGGCTCCGGTAAAAAAACTGTATTGTGTCAACTTTGGCGATACATTGCAGGCGGCTGATGGCCCGCCAAGCCGCAACCGTCAGGGCCGCCGCACCGGCAGCACCGACAGCAGCGACGCAAGCAGGATCAGCCCACCTCCCACAAGGGTACGGGTTGACAGCTCGCCTGCGCCCAGCAGCACCGATGACACACTGGCAAACACCACCTCCAGCAGCATGATGAGCGACGTGGTGCTGGCGCTCAGTCGGGCGGCGCCGTATTGCAGCGCCATGTTGCCTGCCAAAAACGCCAGGCTCAACACCAGTGCCACCAGAACCCAGACCATTGCAGGCGCGGGCGGTGGCGCCACCAGGCCCGCGCCCATGCCCACAAAAGCTGCGGCCAGGGCCAGGCCGCCGCCGCCAAACATCGCCAGCATGCGCGAGGGCTCGGGCGTGTGGTTGAGCTTGCGCAGCAGAATATTGGTCAGCGCAAAGCTGAAGCCGCCCATCAGCGCCAGCCAGTCTGCCAGGCTCTCGGGCACCGGCCAGTTCGCGCCGGGCGTTTTGAGCACAATCACCACGCCCGCTAGCGCCAATGCAAGGCGCAGCAGCGAGCCCGCAGTCGGCTTCTCGCCCAGTAGCGGCCAGGCCAGCAACACCACCCAGCCCGGCATCAGGTAAAACAGCAGCACCACGCGGACCACGTCGCCCACCGTCACGGCCCAGTTGAAGCCCACGTTGGACAGCCCAGCCGCCAGCACCAGCCACCACAAAGCCGGGTGCTGGGCCAGGCCGCGCCATGCAGCGGGGCGCAGCACTGCCAGACAGGCGATGGCAAAAGTGTAGATGATGGCGGTGGCCCACATCGGGTGCACGCCGTTGGCGTGCAGCGTGCGAAACGGCCACCATGACACGCCCCACACCAGCGCGTTCAGGGACAGCGCCAGCGCGGGCAGATGGAGTTTTTTTTGGGACAATTCCGTTTCCAGTTCAGTGCGAGACTAGGCGTGCCGCAGACAGCACTTCAGTGCGGCAAGGCGGAGCAACGACGTATCGTGCAGAACTGGGAACGGAATCAACCGTGCAGGTTGTCGTTTCTGGCGATGTCCAGCAGGTGCTCGACCTCGGCCTTGTACTTCACGCAATTGCTTTTGTGCCAGCGGTAAATCACAAACATCACACCGGCCACTACCAGGCCAAACCCGGTGATGGCACCAAAGGCTGACAGGCCCAAGCCGGCCGACAGGCTGTAGGCCGTGCCCAGCACCAGAATCGAAAAATTCTCGTTGAAGTTCTGCACGGCAATTGATCTGCCTGCGCCCATCAAATTGTGCCCCCGGTGCTGCAGCAGCGCGTTCATCGGCACCACCATGAAGCCGCCCAAAGCGCCCAGCAAAATCAGGAAGGGCGCTGCCACCCACACGTTGTCAATGAAGATCAGCGCGATCACCGCGCCCCCCATCGCAATGCCCAGCGGCATGACGCGCGGGCCATCTTCCAGCCGCATGCGCACGGACGCAACGATGGCCCCCACCGCCATGCCGATGGCCACCACGCCTTGCAAGGCGGAGGCCTGCGTCACGCTGTAACCCAGGGCCACGGCGGCCCACGTCAGCACGATGGTTTTCAGGTTGCCGGCAGCGCCCCAGATCAGCGTGGTGGCGGCCAGTGAAATTTGCCCCAGCTTGTCGCGCCAAAGCCGGGTGTTGCAGGTCCAGAACTCTGGCAGCAAGGTCATCAAGCGCTTGGGCATGGGCCGCATTTCAACGCCGGTGTCAGGGATGTGGGTGTTGAACCAGGCGGCCAGCAGGTACACCAGAATCAGCACGGCGATGGCGGCCTCGGGCGGGGTGTCAATGCCCAGGTCAATCAGCGGCAAATCAAATGACAGCAGCATGCCGGACACCACGCGCCCCACCAGCTGGCCGCCCAGCAAAACGCCCAGGATGATGGAGCCGATCGTCAAACCCTCAATCCAGCCATTGGCCTTGACCAGCTGCGACGCCGGCAGCAGCTCGGTCAGGATGCCGTACTTGGCCGGCGAGTAAGCGGCCGCCCCCAGGCCGACGATGGCGTAAGACATCAGCGGGTGCGTGCCGAACAGCATCATCAGGCAGCCGGTCACCTTGATGAAATTGCTGATCAGCATGACCTTGCCCTTGGGCATTGCGTCAGCAAAGGCGCCCACGAAGGGCGCGAGGATCACATAGAACAGCGCGAACATGGGCACCAAAGCGGCCTGCTGCCAGCTAGGCGCGCCGCTGGTCCTGAGCAACTGGATGGCGGCAACGAACAGCGCATTGTCAGCCAGCGAGCTGAAAAACTGCGCCGACATGATGGTGAAAAAGCCGCGTTTCATTAATGCCAGGTTTGCACCAGCCTGGCTGGTGTGGATGGTTTGTTAGTGGATCCGAACGACAGGCTGGTTATAGCACGGCGCACAGTGCCAGAATTGGGGGCGCAAACACCCATCCGCACTAACGCCAACTCTGTCACTTTTCACTGGTTTTCACCCCTGTCTGCGCGACCCGTCGCTGTTTTCTTACCCTATGCCCCGACCGATTCAAGCCACCATCCACACCGAAGCGCTGCGCCACAACCTGGCGCAGGTCCGCCAAACGGCGCCCGATGCCCGCATCTGGGCGGTGGTCAAGGCCAACGCCTATGGCCATGGCATCGAGCGGGTGTTTGAGGCCTTCAGCGGCGCCGATGGCTTTGCCCTGCTGGATCTGGACGAGGCGCAGCGCATGCGGCACCTGGGCTGGCGCGGCCCCATCCTGCTGCTGGAGGGCGTGTTTGAGCAGCGCGACCTGGAGCTGTGCTCGCGCCTGAACCTGTGGCACACGGTGCACTGCGAGGCGCAGATCGACATGCTGGCCATGCACAAAACCAATGTGCCGCAGCGCGTGTTCCTCAAGATGAATTCCGGCATGAACCGCCTGGGCTTCACCCCCGAGCGTTACCGCGCCGCGTGGACGCGCCTGAACGCACTGCCGCAGGTCGATGAGATTTCACTCATGACGCACTTCAGCGATGCCGACGGTACCAAAGGCATTGCAGAGCAAATGGCCCGCTTCAATGAGGCCACGCAAGACCTGCCCGGCGAGCGCGCTTTGAGCAACAGCGCGGCCACGTTGCGCCATGCCGGTCTGGCGTCAGACTGGGTGCGCCCCGGCATTGCGCTGTACGGCAGCGCACCCGATTTTCCCGAGCACAGCGCGGATCATTGGGGCCTTCAGCCCGGCATGACGCTTGAATCAAAAATAATAGCTACCCAAGCACTGACAGCGGGGGCCAGTGTCGGATATGGCTCCAGTTTTACGGCAGAGGCGCCGATGCGCATCGGCGTCGTCGCCTGCGGCTACGCCGACGGCTACCCGCGCCATTGCAGCACCGGAACCCCCGTGCTGGTGGCCGGCGTGCGCACCCGCATGGTCGGACGCGTGAGCATGGACATGATCACGGTTGACCTTACGCCGTTGCCAAGCGCGGGCATGGGCAGCGAGGTGACTTTGTGGGGCCGCTCAGCCATCGGCGCGACGCTTTCGATTGACCAAGTGGCCCAGGCCGGCGGCACCGTGGGGTATGAGCTGATGTGCGCGCTGGCGGCCAGGGTGCCGGTGGTGACCAGATGATCAATCTCTCGGGCGGCGATTTTTAGCAAGTCAGTTGCCAACTCTGGACAGTTGAAATTCCGGCTTTTGAATCAAGACGCATTGCGCAAATTGGTGCCATTGAATGCAATGTTCAATTCTGCCGCCCGGTGGCAACGGTTGACGGCGGCCTGAATCGCAACCAGCGCGCCTGAACTGACATGGCCCTGCGCGCAGGCGACCATGTTGCGCTTGAAAATTGCATCCACTTCCTGCAGGTGCACGCCCGCTTGCAATGGATCGTCCTGCCGCGAAATGCGCTCGCTGAGTCCAAGAAGGCTGTGCAAATCCTCCACCGATTTTTCGCGTTGCCGACGCCTGCGCCGGGCATTGATGGCAGTCGCCACAGAACCGAAAGCGCCCAACGCAGCCAGCGCAATGAAAAGATGGTTGATGTAGCGATCCAGAAAATCCTGGTAGACGCCATCGAGCAGTTGAACAGTGCCAGGATGGACCGGCAGGGTCGGCACGTCTCGCGAAGGCGATGCGATTGCCAGCACCTCAGGCACTTCGAGTTGGCGCTTGTCACGCAGCGTAAACAGCGTGCGCGTCAGCACCACAGCCGCATTCGGGCTGACTTTTTCACTCGCAACAATGCGGTTCGACAGGGTGATTGTCTCGGTCGCTTCTGCCGGTTTGGGCGGGTCGCTGCCAAAAAACCCTTTCACGATTTCACCGGTTTCAACGCCCCGCATGCGCAAAGCCAGCGCGGCAGCATCGTCCAGCGTCAAAACCACAAACTTCTCACCCCAGGCCTTGCGGATGTTGTCGTTGAAGGTCGCGTTGAACTGCGTGCGCCCGGTGGAAACCGAGAAAAACGCGTCGATCTTTCCCTGGCTGGCATACTCGGCCTGCTCGCCGATCTTCAGCGGGACCAGGGTGTAATCCTGCTCCAGCAAACCCCGGTGCGACAAGATTTGCCGGGCCAGTATCCGGTTCAATTCGCCCTGCCCGCCCACGCCAATTTTTTTGCCCCGCAAGTCGCTTATTTTGGTGATCTTGGTGGCTTTTCCCGTGAAAACCACAGGATAAAACTTGCGCAAGCTCACCAGGCTGCTGGCGCCGCGGCCGACGTCAACGTCGGACCGGATGACGGCCAAGTCCGCCTTGCCCGCAGACAAGGCGGCTGCGCTTTCCGAAAACCCGGCGGTCCACAACGGGACGAGACGCACGCCGCTGCGCTCCTTGGCCAGCGTGTCGATCAAAAGTTGCACCACTTTTTTCTCGTCCTGGTCGGTCTGGCCCGCAGCAATCACCAGCACCACTGGCTGCAGATAGGCCGCCACTGCCGCACCCGCAGCCAGGGTCAAAACGAGCAGCAGCCAAGCCACCCAGTCGTTGACCAGAAAGCCCACCACGC
>JANYJD010000261.1 GCA_025358555.1 Rhodoferax sp. | reverse complement strand
AGTAGGCAAGAGTCTGGATGCCGTATTGGCGAGGCTGCAACCGGTGTTTGAGGCAGCAGACCACGCCCCGCCCGAAACACCCCAGCGCGAAGCCGTGCTGGCAGCGCTCAACGGCGTGCTGGGGGACCGGCTGGCCGAGAGTCACAGCCCGCTCGCCACGAGGATGACCCTGCGCCATCACAGCGGGGACTTCAGGGTTGCCTTGAACTGGCAAGCCCTGCCGCCAGGCCTCAAAGCGGGCAGCAAGGTGCTGGTGCTGATTCACGGCCTGTGCATGAACGACCTGCAATGGCAGACGCGGCACAAGGCGCAATTGCCGGACGCCGCAGGCCAGGCCGCGGACGATAGCGCTGGCGATAGCGCTAGCGATAGTGCTGAACTTGGCACTGAACCTGGCATTGAGCGTGCCTTTGACCATGGCGCGGCACTGGCATCCGCGCTGGGCTACACGCCGGTTTACGTGCGCTACAACACCGGCTTGCACACCTCCCAAAACGGCGCGGAGTTCTCACAATTGCTGGAGCAGTTGGTAGCCCACTGGCCGATGCCCGTCGAAGAGATCACCGTGGTGGCCCACAGCATGGGCGGCCTGGTCACGCGCAGCGCACTGCACCAGGCGACACACCAGGCTATTGATAACGCTGCACATCAGCCCACAGCGCCGTCTGGCAAATCCGGAAAATCAGGCAAAGCGGTGCTGTGCTGGCCATCACTTTTGAAAAATATTGTGTTTCTCGGCACGCCGCACCACGGCGCGCCGCTGGAGCGGGCCGGCAACTGGGTGGATGTGGTGCTGGGCAGCACGCGCTACAGCAAGCCGTTTGCCAGGCTGGCCCAACTGCGCAGCGCCGGCATCACCGACCTGCGCTATGGCCATGTGCTGGAGGAAGACTGGCAAGGCCACGACCGCTTTCGCAAGAAGCCCGACAGCCGTCGGCACGTGCCCCTGCCCGAAGGCGTGGCCTGCTTCACTGTGGCTGCCACCACCACAGCCAAACGAGGCGCGGTGGCGGACCGGCTGATAGGCGATGGCCTGGTGCCCCTGCACAGCGCGCTAGGGCTGCATGATGACCCACAACGAAGCCTGCGCTTTGCAAAGAAATCGCAGCTGATTGCATACCGCATGAACCACTTGCAACTGCTCAGCAGCCCTGCGGTGGCGCAGCAGATGGTGGTGTGGCTGGGGCCCCGACCTAATCCGCCTATTCCGCCTATTCCACCTATTCCATTTCCAAATCATTCGTGAAGTAGGCGCACCGACGAAGACAGTGCTTTAGCTTTACCACGACTTGGAGGTGCAACGACCTGTACGGAAGATTTTGGAATGGAATCAGCAGGCGCGGACTCTAAACTCCACACGCCGGTCCAGCGCGTCGCCCGCATCGTCCGAGCCGGTGCCCACCAGGTTCTCGCGAAAACCCTGGCCGCTGGCCTGCAGGCGGCCAAACATCTCGGGCGCTGCTGCTTCCAGCCGCCGCTGGATGGACACCGCGCGCGCCAGCGAAAGCCGCTCGTTGGCTTGGTCCGAGCCGGTTCGGCTGGTGTGCCCGGTGACCGTGATGCAGGTCTTGGTCACAATCGCTTCGCGGGCCACCACGCGTATCCACATGGGGTAAAAGGTGTTGATCTTCGGGTCAGGCCAAAACTCCGTGCTGCCCGGCTTGAACAGGAATTTGACCGAAAGGGAGTTGGTGCCCAGCCCCAGCAGCACCAGGCGCCCAAATGCCTGCTCGGCACCGTCCAGCCGGCCGAGCTGGACGTTGCTCAGGTACAGCCCGTTGTAGACGCGCAGATGCTTGCCGTCGGGCCGGGCTGCCGCCGCTTCATAGACCGTCAGCGCTTCGCCGTACTGGGTTGCGTCGTACAGGCGGGAGCCCTCGGAAATCAGCGCCGCCACTGACAGATTGGACAGGTAAACGCCATCCGCCGCAGTACCGGCCGGGGTCTGGGCGGTGCGAATCTGGCCCTCCACCGTGCGGTCTTTCACCAGGGACGGGCTGTCGCGGTAAAAGGCAGTGGGCGTGGTGTCTACCGTATCGCCCGTGGCTTGCGCTGAGGCCTGCGCCACCACAATGCCGCTGCGGCTGTCAGTGAGTGAAAAGTTGAGCCGATAGCTTGCGGCCTTGCCTTGCCCGCGCTCCAGCACGGTGACGGTGGTGGTCAGGATGAAGCGGGCCGAGGCCAAGTCCCCAGCGGAGATGGGGGACACCTGGAAAGCCGGGAAGCGGGCATCGACGCCCTCCAGCAAGCGTGCATCCAAAGCCCGGGTGGCCACAGTTTGCTGGCCAGTGATGCCGTCCAGCGCGTTGTCAACAATGATCCGCACTTTGGGCGCGGCCGGTTGCTGTTTGCGCAAAGCGGCAGTAACGCCGCTGGCGGGTGCGGAGGGCTGGAACTCAGGCAGGCGCTGCGCCTGGATCAGCAAATCGTCCACCGCGAAGTCAATCGCCTTGTCAAACGAAACCGCCGACACCAGGGCCGCCGGGCGCTCGGGCGGGGGCGCGGGGGCAGGCGTCTGGCAAGCCGCAATGGCGAAGCAAACCAGCGCAGAACACAGCCGCGTCGCCCTGCCGAATGCGCCAGGGCGTGCAGAAAAGCGAAGCAGCGGATTCAAATGGGTCAGCGGCATGATGATTTCAAAAAGGCCCGGTCATCGGCTGATATGGGTTCGTCCACCCCAGCCTTTTGCAGAATTAAAGCACATCGCGGCGAACGTGTTACAGATTGTTCTGAATTGGGCTTGGGCATTGCCGGGCGCGGCGCAGGCAACGCCAGGGCCGCTGGCGGGGCAATGGACGCCGCTGGCAGCTTTCTGGGGGCGGGTGCCTTGGCCAGCGGGGCGGGCACGGTGCCGACGGGCGCAGAGGAGACTGTTGGCGTGGGGGCGTTAGGGGCAGGTGGTTCTACTGCGATTGCTGGGGCTGGTGTTGATGCAGGGGCTGGCTGTGCTGAAATTTGTACTGGAACTGGCGCTGCTGCTTCACTTGCAGCCGGCGCAACTGTTGAAGGCGCCGCAGACACTGGCGGCACTGGCTGCACCGGCACCTCAGCAGCCACGGGCGGCGTCAATGGCACCTTGGCCTGGTCCGACACAGGTGCGCCATTCCCGTTCTCATTGCCCGCAGGCCGCAGGTAAACCCCCAACGCGACCAGCAAGGCCAGAAATCCCATGCCTCCCCACAACACGCCGACCGGCACTGGCCGCCGCACCTTGCCGGAGGGTAGCGCTTGCAAACCGGGCTTTGAACTTGCCTTTGAATTTGTCCTTAAACCTGCCTCATCAGGTCGCGCCACGGGCTGGGCCCTGACAGGGGCAGAGGCAGGGGCGGGCTGCGGGTCCATCCGGGTGCCATCGTCGTCCACCTCCAGAGCCGCACTGAGGGACTGGGACTGGGACTGGCCAAACCCTGACGGCTGAAGCGCCAGTGCCTCGCGGATGCCAGCCGCAAACTCCCCGGCGCTCTGGAACCGGTCATCGGGGTGCTTGGCAAGGGCTTTGGTCAAAACCGCGTCCCATACCCCAGACAGCGACACATTGAGCGCCGAGGGCACCGTCGGATCTTCCCGCAGCACTTTGTACATGATGGTGGTGGGGTGGCCGGTGAAGGGTTTTTCACCCGTCAGAAACTGGTACAGCACCACGCCACAGGCAAAAATGTCGCTGCGCAAATCAACCCGCATGCCCTGAAACTGCTCGGGCGACATGTACGCCGGCGTACCCAGCACAGCGCCAGCCTGTGTCAGTTCGGAGGTTTCCGTGCGCGCAATGCCGAAATCGGCAATCTTCACCTTGCCGTTGGCCAACATGATCAGGTTGGAGGGCTTGATGTCGCGGTGGGTGACCCCTTGGCTATGGGAATGCGCCAGCGCATCCAGGATTTCCACCATGATGCGGGCCACCTCGGGCAGCGAAAAACACTCGTTCGCGTCAAAGTGGTCCTTGAGCTCCCGCCCTTCGATAAATTCCATGGCGATGAAGGCAACGCGTTGCCCGGCAACTGACTCACTGGCGTCACCCTCAGGCCGGGGCTGGTCGTCTTGCGCAATCACCTCGCCATAGTCGTACACGCCAACGATGCCGGGGTGGTTCAGCCGCCCTGCCGCTTGCGCCTCCCGCTTGAACCGCGCCAGCACGTCGGCTGCTTCGCCCCTGACCAGTTGCGCAGGCAAGATCGTCTTGATGGCAACCCTGCGCTGCAAAACCGGATCGAAGCCTTCATAAACGACGCCCATGCTGCCTTTGCCAAGCTCACGGCGAATCAAGTACTTGCCGATATGGGTCATTCCCGGCATGGGACTTCGCAAACAAGCGTGTTTTTAGGACGGACACCTGGCTTCATGCGTGGAATTTTCTCATGCTGGACGGGCGGCGAGCCACTGCCCTTGAAACACGCTGCCATCGCCCATAATTGCGGGGTTGCGGCGGGCAGTTGCATTTATCTGCCAAAAGTCAAACATTCCCCACTTACTTAGCCACTCATTTCGCCAGACATTTCGATTGAAAAAAAACTAACTTCCATGACCAAACAAACCCTCAATTTCCAGGCCGAAGTGGCCCAGCTGCTGCACCTTGTCACCCATTCGCTGTACTCCAACAAAGAGATTTTCCTGCGCGAGCTGATCTCCAACGCCTCTGACGCCTGCGACAAGCTGCGCTATGAGGCCATCAACAACACTGCGCTGTATGAGGACGCGCCCAACCTTGAAGTGCGGGTGTCTTTTGACAAAGACGCAAAGACCCTGACGATTTCAGACAACGGCATTGGCCTGACCGAGCAGGAAGCCATCGACAACCTGGGCACCATTGCCAAAAGCGGTACCAAAGACTTTGTGAGCAAGCTAAGCGGCGACCA
>JANYJD010000254.1 GCA_025358555.1 Rhodoferax sp. | reverse complement strand
TGCCCGCATTGGGCGCATGGCAGTCACCCGCGTGCTGCGCGCAAGCGGCCTGGGCCGCGACATTCTGCAGGCCCTGATGCGGGCCGCCGCGCAGCGTGGCGACCACGAGGTGCGCCTGCACGCCCAGCGCAGTGCAGAGGGTTTTTACGCGCGCCTGGGGTTTGCGCCGTACGGGGAGCCGTTTGACGAAGCCGGCATTGCGCACATTGAGATGATCAAGGCGCTGGGCGGAACGTGAGTCGGCCGCCGCCGCAGGCTTGAGCTTGGCCGTGGCCTTGAGCAAGATCCAACGCATGCCTTTGAGGGATTTGTCGGCACGCTGCTCGATTCGGCGCATCTTGTCCACGGCCGCACTGGCGTGGCCGATGACGTGAAACTTGTCAAAGGTGATGCGCGCGTTGGGCACATGCTGGATAACGCTGGGTAACGCTGGATAACGCTGGGTAACGCCGGTGATGAAGGCGGGCGACCTATCGATGCTTGCCAAGGTGATGTTCTCAGATGCACAGCCAGGCTCGTCCAGGTATAGCGCCAGTTGTTCAGTGGTCTTGACGTCTCGCCCCTCGGTGACAAACAGCGCGCGCCGGGCATCGGCGTCAGCGGCCAAGCTGACGCACCTGTGGCCCCTGGCGCGTCAGCATCAGGATGAACCGCCTCGAACAGCAAGGTGAAACCGTTCAAGCGCCCAGCAAAGTCGGGCTCGACCAGGCGCATCGAGCCGGTGGGCAGCTTCAAACAGCTTGGCAGTCATCAATTCTCTTGTCCAAGTGGGTCAAATTGGCCTCAGCTAATCCACTCAAATTTCAAGAGATTCAAATTGTTCTGCGGCGAAATCGGCGCTATGCAAGGCTCAAACATCATCAAGCAGCGCGTAAGGCAGCGCCAATAACGCCAGCGCCGGGCCATCGGCTGCACCCAGCGACAACCCGCCCGCCAGCGCAGCCGCCACCTGCATGGACACAACGGCGTCAAACCCGCCCTGCGGCGACGCGGCCGCTTGAGCCACGGTGCCGCAAGGTTGGCTGCTGTCGGATGCGCCAAACACCTCATCACCGGGCGCCAAGGCAGCGCCGCAATGCACCAGATAGGCCCGCCGCTTCAGCGTTCCCCGGAACTGGCTGCGCGCCACCACTTCCTGGCCGGGGTAGCAGCCTTTTTTGAAGTTGACGCCGCCTACCGATTCGTAATTGAGCATCTGGGGCACAAACGCATCGACTATTTTTGCGCTGATGCTGGCAATGCCGCTCTGCACCTCGCCCCAACGCCACAATTCTTCGGCAAGCGCGGGGCCGGCTGGTGCGGGCTCGCCTTTTGGAGCCAGCCACAATGCGCGCGCAACGCCATCGGCTGGGTACAGGTCAATCACAGACGCAGTGCCAATTATGCCTGTAGCCCATGGTGTATATGCATAGTCAGCTATTGAAGTGATAGTATCACCTGCCAGCCCGTGCATGGCATAGTCATCGCTGGCATCCACCAGCTTGGCCTTGGCCCGCATAACAAACATCGAAAGCCGCTTGCGCGTGGCCTCAAGAATGTCGCGGTTGCAGACCAGCAGGATGTCAGTCTGGGCTTCGCTATTGTCATGATGCGTTGCGCGCTTGAAGCCGACAAAACTCGCCTGCATGCGGCCCTTGGCGGAGCAGAATGCCGCCAGCCGCGCTTCGTTGTCTTTGAGCAAAACGAAATCCTGCGTCAACTGCCCTTGCAGGAAGGTGGCCGCGTCCGCGCCCTCCACCCGGATCACGCCCAGGTGCGGCACGGGGGCAACGCCGCGGAGCTGGGCGCTGGCGACGCTGGACTGGGCGCTGGCGGCGCTGAGCCGGAAGCTGGCGGCGCTGGGCTGGGAGCTGGCGGCGCCTTGGGCAACCTCGGGGGTAGCTGCTGTGTTCATGGGGTGAATTATCATCAATCATCAAACTGTATGGAGTGGCAGGGCTGTGGGGCTTTCTTGGTTGCGTTTTTTGGTGGGGTTGCTGCTCGCGGCTGGTGCTGCGGTGGGTGGGGTCGTCTGGTGGCTGGGCCACGGCCTGGACATCACCCCGGCGCCTGGGGCGCAGTCCGCAGAGTTGTCCATTGAGCCTGGCACCTCTGCGCGTGGCGTGGCACAGGCTGTTGCCGAAGCTGGCGTCGCGGTGAATCCGTCTGTCTTGTATTGGTGGTTTCGACTGTCGAGTCAGGACCGCCAGATCAAGGCCGGCAGCTATGAAATTGAGCCAGGTGCCACGCCGCGCGCCATTCTGCAAAAGCTGGTGCGTGGCGAAGAGGCCCTGCGCGCCGTGACGCTGGTGGAGGGCTGGACTTTCATGCAGGTGCGCGATGCTTTATTAAAAGCAGAGCAGCTTAAGCAAGATACACAAGGGCTGGAGCCCGATTTGATCATGCAAAAGCTGGGAAAACCCGGAACGGCAGCGGAAGGCCGCTTCTTCCCCGACACCTACACCTACGCCAAGGGATCGAGCGACTTGGCGGTGCTGAAACGCGCGTTGCGGGCCATGGACAAAAAACTGGACGCCGCCTGGAGCCAGCGCCAGCCCGACACGCCGCTGAAGTCGCCCGAGCAGGCGTTGATTTTGGCCAGCATTGTGGAAAAAGAAACCGGCAAGGGCAGCGACCGTCCGCAGATTGCCGGGGTCTTCACCAACCGCATGCGCATTGGCATGCCGCTGCAGACCGACCCGACTGTGATCTATGGCATGGGCGCGAAATTTGACGGCAACCTGCGCAAGCGCGATCTGCAAACCGACACGCCCTGGAACACCTACACCCGCCGTGGCCTGCCGCCCACGCCCATCGCCATGCCCGGCAAATCGGCCCTGCTGGCCGCAGTGCAGCCAGCGCAAACGAAAGCCCTGTACTTTGTGGCGCGGGGCGACGGCAGCAGCCAGTTCAGCGCCACGCTGGACGAGCACAATCGGGCGGTGAATAAATTTCAGCGTGGGCAATAGACGCGCCACGACAAATACAGCATGACGACAGCATGAGCGGACTTTTCATCAGTTTTGAAGGCATCGACGGGGCCGGCAAATCCACCCACATTGAAGGCCTGGCCAAAGCGTTTCGGGCGCAAGGGCGAGTCGTCACCATGACCCGCGAGCCGGGCGGCACGCCTCTTGCGGAAAAGCTGCGCACCTTGGTGCTGAACGACGCCATGGACCCGATGACCGAGGCGCTGCTGGTGTTTGCCGCGCGGCGCGACCATTTGTTGCAATGCATCGAGCCCGCTTTGGCGCGCGGCGAGGTGGTGCTGTGCGACCGCTTCACCGATGCCACCTTTGCGTACCAGGGCAGCGGACGCGGGTTTGATATTGAAATGCTATTAACTTTAGAGCTATGGGTGCAGGCTAGACAAGGGCTACAGCCTGAAAATACTGCTGAAAATACCTCCAAAACTGTCCGCCAGCCCGACATGACCGTGTGGTTTGACGTGTCGCCCGAGGTGGCCGCTGAGCGTTTGAGCGGCACCCGCGTGCCCGATAAATTTGAAGCCCAGCCGCTTGAATTCTTTCGCAAAGTGGTGCTGGGCTACGCGCAACGCGCCGCCCAGTTTCCCCAACGCTTTGTGCGCATTGACGCCAGCAAAGAGCGTCACAAGGTATGGCAGCAGATCACCAGCGCCATGGTGCGCCGGGGCTGGCTGGCCATCATGGTGGCGGCAAATGGCGGGCCGAAATGAGCATAGCAGCGCAAGGCGAAGCGCCGACCCGTGCCCCGCTTCCCCCCTGGACGGCGCGCCAGCTCACGGCATTGCTGGCCCAGCGCGGCCACGCCTGGCTGCTGGCTGGGCCTTCGGGCCTGGGGCAATACAGCCTGGCGCTGGAAATGGTGCGGGCCTGGCTTTGCAATGAACCCACAGGGCAGGGCGCCTGCGGCATTTGCGGCAGTTGCCACGCGATTGACGTGCGCACCCATGCCGACCTGTGCGTGCTGATGCCCGAGACCGTGATGCTGGACCTTGGCTGGCCGCTCAGTGAAAAAGCGCAAAGCGACATTGACGACAAAAAGCGCAAGGCCAGCAAGGAAATCCGCGTTGAAGCCATGCGCGACGCGGTTGAGTTCTCGCAACGCACCAGCGCGCGCGGGCGTGGCAAGGCGGTGCTGATTTTTCCGGCCGAGCGCATGAACAACGTCACGGCCAACGCACTGCTCAAGACGCTCGAAGAGCCGCCCGGCGACGTCAAATTTGTGCTGGCCAGCGAGGCTGCGCACCAGCTGCTGCCCACCATCCGCAGCCGCTGCCTGGGCCACAACATGGTGTGGCCAGGCGGGGATGAATCGCTGAACTGGCTGCAAGCTCAGGGCCTGGCGCCAGAGCCGGCGCAAACCCTGCTCAAGGCCGCAGGCGGGCGACCGGACGACGCGCTGCTGTTTGCCCAGTCGGGCCGCGACCCCAAGAGCTGGGCCGCGCTGCCCCGCGCCATACAGCGCGGCGACGTCAGCCTGGTCAAAGACTGGACGCCCATGCAAACCATTGATGCACTGCACAAGCTGTGCCATGACTTGCTGGCCCTGAAAACAGGTGCACAACCCCGGTTTTTTGACGCGGCGGACCTGCCAAAAACTAGCGTGGCCAGCCCGGTGGCCCCCCTGACCCAATGGGCGCGGGCGCTGACTGCCGCCACCCGTACCATGGAACACCCGTTCAATCCGGGGTTGATGCAGGAGGCGCTTGTAAACCAGGCGCAACACGCCATAAATGCGTCATAAATGCGCCGTAAATACGCCATAAACACGTCATGACTACGCCGCAAACACGTCTATGAACTCGGACTCCAACTCTGCCGTAAACTCCAGCCACTGACCCCACGCCCATGAGCACACCCGTCTCCAACACACCGCGCCCCAGCGTCATCCAGCTTGCCATCAAGGAAAAAGCGGCGCTGTACGCGGCCTATATTCCGCTGTTTACCGAGGGCGGCATTTTCATCCCCACGTCGCGGGACTACAAACTGGGTGACGATATTTACGTGCTGCTGTCACTGCCAGATGACCCGCAGCGTTACCCGGTAGCTGGCAAGGTCGCGTGGGTGACGCCAGCCAAAGCGTCAGTCAACCGCACGCAAGGCGTCGGCATCCTGTTCCCCAGGGACGAAAAATCGCGCGCGCTCAAGCTCAAGATTGAGGACATACTGGGTGGCCTGCTGGCGGCTGACCGGCCCACGCAGACGATTTGAAGGCGGGCGCGGCGCGCCCTTCGGTTTATTCTCCTGCCTACCCGCTTTCTCCTGTTCACGCCGTGCCCGCCCCATGTTCACAGACTCCCACTGCCACCTGACTTTCCCGGATCTGGTGCGCCAATTGCCACAGATCCGCGAGGCCATGGCGCAGGCGCAGGTGGACCGCGCGCTGTGCATTTGCACCACGCTGGAAGAGTTCGCACAGGTGCATGCGCTGGCCACAACTTACGACAATTTTTGGAGCACTGTCGGCGTGCACCCCGACAACGAAGACGTGACCGAACCGACCTTGCACGACTTGCTCACACGCGGCAACCTGCCCCGCGTGGTGGCCATTGGCGAGACGGGCCTTGACTACTACCGCCTGGGCGGGCGCCCCGTGGCGGACATGGCCTGGCAGCGCGACCGGTTCAGATGCCACATCCGCGCTGCCCGGGCCTTGCACAAGCCCCTGGTGATCCACACCCGAAGCGCCTCGGCTGACACCCTGGGAATTTTGCGGGAGGAGGGCGAAGACGCCTCCCCTGGCGCTGCCGGTGGCGTGTTTCATTGCTTTACCGAGACGGCCGAGGTGGCGCGCGCCGCGCTTGATTTGGGTTTCTACATCTCGTTTTCAGGCATCTTGACGTTCAAGAACGCGCAGGATTTGCGCGATGTGGCGGCCTTTGTGCCCATGGACCGCATGCTGATAGAGACCGACAGCCCTTACCTGGCGCCCGTGCCGTACCGGGGCAAGACCAACAACCCGTCTTACGTGCCGTTTGTGGCCGCGCAAATCGCGCAGATCAGGAACATTCCGGCTGAGTTGGTAGCCGAGCACACCAGCCGGAACTTTGAGAATCTGTTCAAAGGCGTAATGAAAGCGTGACCATGCCAAGCGATTCACCAGCCCTCGATTCTCCGACGTTGCTTGCGCAGCAATCCCTTCTTGCAGGAGAGCAAAAATGAACTTTCAACCAAATCCCAAGCCGCATAAATTCTTAAGCAATTACCTTAAGAAAGCTTTTTATCTCATTGTATTTTCAGTGAATATTTCTGCTTTTTCTGGATCGTATGACGATTTTTTTGCCGCCATCAAACAAGACGACGCCAAGGCCGTCACTGCCTTGCTCAGCCGGGGTTTTGATGCCAACACGCGCAATC
>JANYJD010000071.1 GCA_025358555.1 Rhodoferax sp. | reverse complement strand
AGCGTCATCCAACTCATCAAGGCCAACGCCCGTGGGTTTCGCAACTTCACCAACTACCGAGCAAGGATTTTGTTTCATTGCGGCAAGTTGGATTTGGGTTCGGCGTGAGTGAAAAATCACAGTGAAATTGACGAAGAGCCTATTTTTTTACCTCAACGCTCGTGAAAACGAGGGTTGTGCACACCATCCTTAGCTCATCTGGCGACGGGTTATTCAGACCATCCCTTAGGTAAAATCTAGTTGCAGGAAAGCTGTTCTTCCTGTCGTTTCGTCTAGCGTTTAGATCTGTTGTAAAGGATTTACAGTGGCTTCAAAACTCGATATTGGTGAGATGTACAAAAACTATGTGGCGGGGGTTGGCGGCAATTCCCGGTCTAAAAACGCTGCGATGGCAACAGCAATTGGTGGTGAATTTGAGGCGTTTGGAATCATTGAACGTGAAATGCTCAAGCACTACGGTTTGGGTACTGACTCCTATTTGATTGACATTGGTTGCGGGTCAGGACGTTTGGCCATGCCCTTGGCCGAGATTCAAAGTTTGAAGTACTTGGGCACAGACATTGTTCCTTCCTTGGTGGAGCACGCCAGAGCTATTGTGAAAAGGCCAGACTGGGCATTTAAATTGGTCGATACGCTAGCGATTCCTGAAAAAGACGGCGTGGCCGACATGGTCTGCTTTTTCTCGGTGGTCACCCACCTTCTGCATGAGCAAAGCTATATATATCTTGAAGAAGCCCGGCGGGTTCTTAAACCGGGCGGTTTGATCGTTTTGTCATTCCTCGAATTCAATATGGCGTTTCACTGGAACGTTTTTGAAGCTACCGTGAAGGACGCACGCGGTGCCAACCAACACCCGCTGAATGTGTTTATTGAGCGCAATGCATTAGCCGCCTGGGCCGCACATTTGCATCTGGACGTGGTGGACATACGTAGCGGCGACGAAGCATTTGTGCCGCTGCCGCAGCCGCTGACCATGGAAGACGGCCGTGTGATGGAAGGTTTGGCAACTTGGGGCAGTCTATTTGCGTGCTGCGCAAACCTGTTGCCTGAATAGGGCGAGGCTGTCATTCGCTGTGGTGGTTTGTTGACGATGGTTTAAGCCAGAAGCCCCAGTAATTCAGGCGCTATCAACTCCTGAATACATAGCAAAAATACTGGCTTCGGTAAACTCCGGTGCCTAGGCCAGCCGCTGTACCGCAGAATGTCAGGTGTCGCAACTACGAAGGCCTGCGTGGCGAGGCGTGGCTGGATAGTTCCCCTTTGAGGCCTCATCCTCGGCCCGGGCCGACTTTCCAACCGGTATCTGACTCTTGAGGAACTGCGCCATCAAGCTGCACCTCCCCTTGAAAACCCCCAACTAACCCAAGCTTGTGCAGGAAAAAAAAGTACATTCCATGCGCATCGACAAACTCGCTATCAAATTTCAGGAAGCCCTGGGCGAGGCTCAGACGCTGGCGCTGGGGCGGGACCACGCTTTTATTGCGCCGGCCCATGTGCTGCTGGCCATGCTGCGCCAGGACGATGGACCCAAGGCGCTTTTGCAGCGGGCGCCTGTCAACTTACCTGGGCTGGCCTTGGCCGCTGAGGCGCCAATCAACCAACTGCCGCAGGTGCAAGGGCAGGAACAGGTCACGGTGGGGCGAGACATGGTGTCGCAAGTAAGCTCCGCATTACGATACAAATTAAATAGCTTGTAACGCAAGTTTCGCGGGGGCTGCACGGCTTTTCATTAAATTCTCCAATGATCGCCCTGCATGGGCCTGTCACGCGTGGGCCACACGGGGCAGAGCATTTGCACTACTTCCATCAGGCTCAACCACTCGGCTATGGGGTCGATCCCGGAGTCTTTGCCCAGCGGCGGCTGAAAAGAAACGCCCGCTTCGGGTGCCAACACCGCCCCTGCATCGGCACGGTTCGGTGCCGGGTCGGTTTTGCTATCGGTGGGAGCAGGCAAGTTATCCGAGAAGTTCATCGAGCAGTTCAGGTTTGTTGAACAAGGCAAAGTATTCACGTAGCTCGTTCATGTCGAGCGACGTGCGGTGTATTTTCAATAGCGCACGAATGTCGTCCAGGTCGCGCGTTCGTGTCGCATCGTTCACGAAGCCTTGCAGCTTGAAGCCTATGAGCCCTTCGACGCTGATGATGCGCATGTGGCCCATGGGGGTCTCGCGCACGGATGCCTGCGCCAACAGGCGCCGCGCAAGGGGACGGTGCGCGTAAAGCAAATCCAGACCTTCCGCTGCACGCAAATAGTTGGCGGCGTCTTCACTGCGGTACCGGCACTGGTAACCCAAAGCCAAGAGCGCATCATGCACCCTGTCCGCCGCTTCGGCCTCCACCAGAAAATCCACATCCTGGGTGGCGCGCACCACCTGGTGCGCCACCACCGCCAAGCCGCCAATCAACGCTGGTTCTGTGCCGTTGCGCGCAAACATGGACAGTGCTTCGCGTATTTGTTCGGCAAGGTTGGGCATGTCTACAGCGTGACAGAGTGGAAGCGGGCATCATAGCGTCCGTTTGGCACCGCCGCATTCATCGCCCGCGTCATCCTCAGCGTGGCCTACATCGACCCACAAGTCGCCTGGGTCGGTCTCACAGAAGACCAGGCCAAGGCGCAAAGTATCAAGCTCAAGAAGGGCCTGGTCCCCCGGACGGCCTCCGGGCGCGCGATTGCCAACGGACGTGATGAAAGCGTCACCAAGCTTCTGATTGATGACAGCGATGAAGCCCACGGCCATGCCAAGAACCTGGGTGGTGGCATAGTCGGCGCAAATTCGGGCGACATGATTGGCGAAGTGGCGCTGGCGATTGGGATAAGTGATTCCGAACATTACCGCTTCTGGCTTTTTGCTGGTTGGATCGGATTCGGCAGCGCTAAACCAGCGCATATCGCGTGCCGCGCCCCTGCCCGCTGATTGTGAGCAGCTGTTGCGCCACCAAAGCAGTGAGTTCGCGATAAGCGGTGGCACGCGATACGCCGCTGATAGCCGCGTATTTTTCTGTGCTCATGCCGCCCGAAAATCCACTGGGGTTGTCTGGCGTTGCGTTTGTCTGGCGCGCTTCAAAGAGTTTTAACAACACCTTGCGCTGGCTTTTGCTCAAGTCGGGATGTTCCGATTGCAGGCGGTAGTTGAACTTGTTTTTGGCGTTAGCGTGCGCCGTTTGCGCGAGGCTCTCCAGGCAGGCTTTTTCCACACAGCCTAGACACCAGTGAATCCAGTTCGTGATGTCCATCTCCGCCGGTTGAGCGTTGCTGGATTTTGATGGATATTGCGATGCGCGTTGCAGTTGCGCGTAGTAGCCCGTGCGGTCCAGCATGAACTGCTGCGACAAACTGAACAACCGAATGTCGCTTTGCACGTCTTGGGCCAGGCAGCGCTCTGCCAGCGCGCGCCCAATGCGTCCGTTGCCATCGTCAAACGGGTGAATGACTTCAAACCACAGGTGCGCAATTGCAGCGCGAATAAGTCCGTCCGTCAGGGCCAGCTTGCCCGTGATCCGGCCATTGTTGAGCCACGTGATCAGCGCTGTCATTTGCCTTGGAACGTTTTTCGATTCTGGCGCTTGGTAGTGGACTACATCGTTTTGCCCGAGCCGCTGCGTGACGATTAGCATGGGCTCGGCGTGTGTGCGGTAGGTGCCAGCGTCAATCCTTAGGGTGCCGCTGTAACCCGTGGGAAACAGCGCGGCTTGCCAGGCAAACAGAGTCTCGTGCATCAAGGGTTGCCGCCAGCTGCCCATAGCCGCTTGAATGACGTCCAGCGTTGCTTCCGTGCGAATGTCTCTGTTTGCCGATGGGTCTGGCGCCAAGCCGAGTCGCCTCGCCGCTGAAGCCCGCACAGAATTCAATTGCAGCACTTCGCCCTCAATTTGCGCGGTGGCCAGTGCCTCTCGAGTCCAGCCGGAGAGTTGCAGTTGGCCGGCATCCAGCAACTGAAGCTGGTCTGCAGCGCCCAGCAGCCGACCCTGCGCACGGCGCGCCGCAGCCAACGCGGATTGCAGTGCGTTTGAGTCAAAAGAAAATTGCGGCCAAAGTGCCGATTGCCAAATCCACATGAGGCGAATTGTACGAATTTACGCTTCAAAAGTGAAGCGTAAATTCAGTATTTACGCTTCACATGCTGGCGAATTCAGCCAATCCGCCCAAACCACAGCGCCGACAGAACTCCCGCCCCCAGCGCAAGCAGGGCCGCAGTCAGTGCCAGCAGCGGCGCAAGCTCGGTCTCGCGCTTGGCCAGCTGCATCTGCGAGCCCATGGTTTCGTACACGCTGCGCAGCTTTTCGGCCGTGCCGGCGTGGTGGTAGTCGCCGCCGGTCATGCGCGCCACTTCGCGCAGGGTGGGCTCGTCCAGTTGCAGGTACATCGCCATGCCCTCGGCTGCGTAGGAGCCACCATCGGCGCTGCCCAGCCCCACCACGTAGATGCGCACGCCGCGGTCGGCGGCCAGCTTGGCGGCCTCCAGCGTGTCGATGCCGGTGGTGCGGCGGCCGTCGGTAAGCAAGATGATGGCGGCCGATGGATAAGAGCCTGGCGCCACCGGCGTGATCTGCTTGGGCGCTGGCTTGGCCCTGTCGTCAAGGCTGCGCCCGCGCGGCTTGCCGCCAAACGTCATGTCAGCCACGTTGATGCCGTCGTCCGGGAACAGCTCCGCCACGCTCAGCGCAATGGCATTGCCAATGGCCGTGCCACGCTGCATCTGGAAGCCGTCAATGGCGGCCACCAGCGGTGCACGGTCAAGCGTGGCGGCCTGGGCCACCTGGCTGCTGCCAGCAAAGGTGACCAGGCCAACTTCAATGTTCCGGGGCAGGTCGGCCAGGAAAAGCTTGGCGGCTTCCTGTGCGGCTGCCATGCGGGTGGGCTTGACATCGTTGACGCGCATGCTCAGCGACACGTCCATGGCCAAAATGATGGTGGAGCGGGCCCACGGCAGCGGCAGCGGTGCCACCGGTCGCGCAGCGGCCAACAGCAGCGCCGAGCAGGCCAGCAGCAGCAAGACAGGCGGCACGTGCCGGCGCCAGTTGCGCCCCTTTGACGCCGCGCGCACCAGGTGGAGGCTGCTGAACCGAAGCGCCTGCTTGCCACGACGCAGCAGCAGCCACGCATAAGCCGCCACAAGCAGCGGGACAGCGAGCATCAGCCATAGGTAACCGGGCCACTGGAAAAACATGGAGCGCAATCAAATCTGCAGGGTTGTGGCGGGGGGCAAGTTTTCCCGCCGTGCGACGCTATGGTGCCTGTGATGCGGCCAAATTGCAACTGTATGCGGCTTCGCAGGCACAGATTGCCTTGGGCGAATGACACCAGGCTTTAGGCCATTCAGACGCCAGTCGAAGTGTTTTTTTCTGAAAGGCCCCTATGAAGCAAAAACTCCGCCGGCTGGTCCTCCCAGCCATCATCATTGCCAGCTCTCCTGCGGCGCTGACCGCATCTTT
>JANYJD010000141.1 GCA_025358555.1 Rhodoferax sp. | reverse complement strand
GCCACGCAGGGCCAGAACGGCAGTTTGAGCCAGCCAGCGACGGCGCACACCGGGTCCCCGACGATGGGCAGCCAGGACAGCAGGCAGGCTTTGGGCCCGATGCGTCCCAACCAGTCCAGCGCCCTGAGGTGGTGTTTCGAGTGCTGGTATCGATCAACCACTTTGTGCGAGGCCAGGCCCATGGCCCAGGTCACTGCACCGCCCAGCGTATTGCCGACGGTGGCAACCCCGATAGCCGACCAGAAGAGGTCCGGGTTGAGCTTGACCAGTCCAAACACAGCCGGTTCCGAGCCCAGTGGAAGCAGCGTGGCAGAAATGAATGAGACCACAAACACGGTGGTCAAGCCGTACTGCGGCAGGGCCATCAAGGTGAGCAGGTGTTCTATCCAGGCTTCCATTTTTTTTCAGTGTTGTCGATCAAGTATGGCAGATGCGGATGCGCCGACGTGAGCCTCAGACGCAAAGACATTTGGACAATTGTTTCAATTGCTGAAATTTTGGGCAGCTAGAATGGTTGTTCAGGCCTTCGCGCGTCCCCACCGCTTTTTTCGCCCTCCCACTTTTTTCCCACCCACCCCGCATGAACATCGGCCAATTCACGCTGGCAAACGCCCTGTTTGTTGCGCCCATGGCCGGTGTGACGGACAGGCCGTTTCGCCAGCTTTGCAAGGCGCTCGGCGCGGGCTATGCGGTGAGCGAAATGGTGACCTCGCGCCGTGACCTGTGGAACACCCTGAAGACCTCGCGCCGCGCCAACCACGATGGCGAACCCGGCCCGATTGCCGTGCAGATTGCTGGCACCGACGCGCAGATGATGGCCGCCGCCGCCGCCTACAACATTGACCGTGGGGCGCAGATCATCGACATCAACATGGGTTGCCCGGCCAAAAAAGTGTGCAACAAATGGGCTGGTTCTGCGCTGATGCAGGACGAACCGCTGGCGCTGGAAATCGTCGCCGCAGTAGTGGCCGCGTGCGAACCGCACAAAGTGCCAGTGACGCTGAAGATGCGCACCGGCTGGAGCCAGGCCAACAAAAACGCCGTGCGCATTGCCCTGGCAGCGCAGGAGGCGGGCGTGCAGATGGTCACGGTGCATGGCCGCACACGCGAGCAAGGCTATGGCGGGCATGCCGAGTACGACACCATCTCGGCGGTCAAGGCGGCGCTGCGCATTCCGGTGGTGGCCAACGGCGACATCAACTCGCCCGAGAAAGCACGCGATGTGCTGGCCAGCACCGGCGCAGATGCGGTGATGATGGGCCGCGCCGCGCAAGGCAGGCCCTGGATTTTTCGCGAAGTGGCGCATTTTCTGGCGCATGGCACCCATCTGGCACCGCCGCTGGTGGCCGACGTCAAACGGCTGCTGGTGGACCACCTGCGTGACCACTACGATTTGTATGGCGAATTCTTGGGCGTGCGCACGGCGCGCAAGCACATTGGCTGGTATGTGAAAGCCTTGCCCGGCGGTGAGGACTTCCGCAACCGCATGAACCTGATGGAGTCATGCGGGCAGCAGACGACAGCAGTCGCCAATTTTTTTGATGAATTGGGCGCGCGCATGGACCGCATTCCTGGAACGGGGGCAGATTGCGCTGCTAGTAGCGATCAAGACCACGCTGGCGGGTCTCTTGCCGGTGAAAACAAAGACAAAATAAACCGATTGAGGAAAGAAGAAAAATGGAGACAGCAGCATGAGCAAGAAGCACATTGAAGAATGCGTGCGCACCAGTCTGGAAGGTTATTTCAAGGATCTACGCGGCACCGAGCCCGACCGAATGCATGAGATGCTGGTCAAGGCAGTCGAAAAACCACTGCTTGAAGTGGTGATGGAGCACGCGGAACAAAACCAGTCCAAAGCCGCGCAGTGGCTGGGCCTGAACCGCAACACACTGCGCAAAAAACTGCTCGAACACAAGCTGATCAAATGAATCCAACCGCGCCGTTCACCGCCCTGCTGTCGGTCTCTGACAAAACGGGCATTGTCGAATTTGCCCAAAGTCTGCATGCGCTGGGCATCACGCTGCTTTCCACAGGCGGCACGGCCAAGCTGCTGGCGGACGCGGGCCTGCCCGTCACCGAAGTGGCCGCACTTACCGGTTTCCCGGAGATGCTCGATGGCCGCGTCAAAACCCTGCACCCCAAAGTCCACGGGGGCCTGCTCGCGCGCCGAGACCTGCCTGCGCACATGGCTGCGCTGGCGGCGCATGGCATTGCCACCATTGACCTGCTGGTGGTCAATCTGTACCCGTTTGAGGCGACGGTGGCCAAGCCCGGTTGCACGCTTGAAGATGCGATTGAGAATATTGACATCGGCGGCCCGGCCATGGTTCGCAGCGCAGCCAAAAACTGGCGCGATGTGGGTGTGCTGACCGATGCCTCGCAATACGCGTCGGTTCTGCAAGAGTTACAGGCCAGCGGCAAGCTGACTGACAAGACAAAGTTTGCGCTGTCGGTGGCGGCGTTCAACCGCATCAGCCAGTACGACGGGGCCATCAGCGATTACCTCTCCAGCATGGCGCAAGACGGCAGCCAGGCGCTGTTCGGAGGGCAGGCCAATGGCCGTTTCGTCAAGCTTCAAGACCTGCGCTACGGCGAAAATCCGCACCAGAAGGCCGCTTTTTACCGTGACCTGCATCCCGCGCCCGGCTCACTGGTCACCGCAAGGCAGTTGCAGGGCAAGGAGCTCAGCTACAACAACATTGCCGATGCCGATGCCGCGTGGGAATGCGTCAAAAGCTTCAACCCCACCGTGGACGGTGTCGCCTGCGTCATCGTCAAACACGCCAACCCCTGTGGCGTGGCCATCGGCGCCAATGCCCTGGAGGCCTATAGCAAGGCATTCAAGACCGATCCCACTTCCGCTTTTGGCGGCATCATCGCCCTGAACTGCCCGCTGGATGAATCTGCCGCGCTACAGATATCTAAGCAGTTTGTGGAGGTGCTGATGGCGCCGGCCTTCAGCCCCGAAGCGCTGGCCGTCTTTAAGGCCAAGGCCAATGTGCGGCTGCTGCAAATTGATTTGCCCGACGTTGGCGGCGGCGGTGCCAATGCCAGCGCCTGGGCACTGGGCCGCAATGCCGTCGACGTCAAACGCGTCGGCTCCGGCCTGTTGATGCAGACCGCCGACAACCACGAGCTGGCCCTGGCTGACCTGAAAATCGTCAGCAAAATCCAGCCCACACCAGCCCAACTACAAGACCTGCTGTTTGCCTGGAAGGTGGCCAAATACGTCAAATCCAACGCCATTGTTTTCTGTGCCAATGGCATGACGATGGGCGTGGGGGCTGGCCAGATGAGCCGCCTGGACTCCGCCCGGATTGCCAGCATCAAGGCCCAGCATGCGGGCCTGTCGCTGGCCGGCACGGTGGTGGCCAGCGATGCGTTCTTTCCTTTCAGGGACGGATTGGACGTGGTGGTGGACGCGGGTGCCACCTGCGTGATTCAGCCCGGTGGCAGCATGCGGGATGACGAGGTGGTTGCCGCCGCCAATGAACGTGGCGTGGCGATGGTGTTTACCGGTGTGCGCCATTTCAGGCACTGATTTATGCCTCTAGCCCTCGTCCACGCTGCACAAGTAGCTACTTATTTTGTAGCGTAGACGCATTGCCGCCAATCAGGCGACGCGCCGCCGCCTAGCGCCAATGGCGGTGTCCGTGACCGTAATTGGCGTTGGACCAGCCCAGGTTGAGGCTGATGCCAACGGGCGGATAGTAAGGGCGGGCATAGTAGGCGGGATAGACCGGATAGGGGGCCTGGTACACCACGGGATACACCGCAGGTGCTGCAGCAACATACACCGGCTGCGGAACCACTTGCTGGTAAGTCTGCACCGGGGCCGCCGGGTCCTGCTGGGCATAACTGGTGTTGGCGGGAAGCGAGGTTTGCGGCTGCTGTGGTCCCTGGTACTGTGGGCTCTGGTACTGTGTGCCTCCCACTGGTGTGATCTGCAAGCGCACAAACTGGCCTGGGTCATTGGGCATTTGCACCGAATACTGTTTGCCTGCGTACTCGTACACCACGTTGTAGCTGGTGGTGCGGTTCTCGTAAAAAGTTTGCGACGTGCAGTTCTGAACGGTCTGGTACTGGGTTTGGCCGCCGCCTTCAATCCGGTCGCCCAGAATCGCCCCGCCAAAGATGCCGATCATCGTCGCCGCAGCACGGCCACCACCGCCGCCAATGGCATTGCCAATGGCCCCGCCGGCCAGCCCGCCCATGACGGCACCCGCACCCGATTTTTGCGATTGCACCGGAACCGATTCGTTGGAGCACACCTGGCGCGGCACACCCACCTGGCTGACTACCGGTGTGCTGGAGATAACGCGGCCCATCTCTTGCGGATTGACCTGGGCCGCACATAAACCTGCGGTGCCTGCAAGCACGGCCAGTATTGCAATATTTTTCATTTCAAACTCCTTTGTCTGTGAACACCCATAACGCCAGTTTAGGGGTCTGGGTTGTCAAGATCAACAAAGGCCCTGTAAAGTCGGCGTAACAATTTCACACATTGGGGCGCAATTCAGCGGGCCCAAGACCCGCGAAAACTGCCCGTTTCCCGCTTTTTTATGGTAAAAAGTGCCGCTAGCCCTTGTGGGGTATGCATAGACAGCTAGTTATATTATAGCGAACTGAAAACCTCGCGTGCCGCGCTGACGGTGGCGGCAATGTCCGCCTCGGTGTGCGCCGCGCTGACAAAACCCGCCTCGTACAACGCTGGCGCAATATAGACGCCGCGTTCCAGCAGCCCGTGAAACAGCCGATTGAAACGCGCGCCCTCGGTTTTCATGACCTGGCCGTAGTTTTGCGGCAGCTTCGGCAGCAAAAAGAAGCCAAACATGCCACCTTCTGAATCGCCGCAAAACGGCACGCCAGCGTCAAGCGCTGCGTTGTTCAGGCCATCCACCAGCGAGCGGGTTCGGCCCGACAAGGTTTCAAAAAACCCCGGTTTTTGAATCTCTTTCAACGTGGCCAGACCGCACGCGGTGGCCACCGGGTTGCCCGACAGCGTGCCCGCCTGGTACACCGGCCCCAGCGGTGCCAGTTGTTCCATCACCGCGCGTTTGGCCCCAAAAGCAGCCAGCGGCATGCCCCCGCCAATCACCTTGCCCATCACCGTCAAATCCGGCTCAAAGCCGGGGATGGCTTTGGCGTAAACGCTTTGCGCGCTGCCCAGCGCCACGCGACAGCCGGTCATCACCTCGTCAAACGCCAGCAAGGCGCCATATTGGGAGCACAGCTCGCGGCAACGCTGCATGAAGGGGACTGAGGCGCGCACAAAATTCATGTTTCCTGCAATCGGCTCCACCATCAGGCAGGCAAGCTCGGGCCCGTGCAGGGCAAAGGCTTCTTCAAGCTGCTCGACGTTGTTGTATTCCAGCACCAGCGTGTGCTGAACCACTTCAGGCGGCACGCCAGCGCTGGTGGGGTTGCCAAAGGTCGCCAGGCCCGAGCCGGCCTTGACCAGCAGCGCGTCGGCATGGCCGTGGTAGCAGCCTTCAAACTTGATGAACTTGCTGCGCCCGGTGGCCCCGCGCGCCAGGCGGATGGCCGTCATGGCAGCTTCGGTGCCCGAGCTGACCAGGCGCACCATGTCCATGCTGGGCACCAGGCGCAGGATTTCTTCGGCCAGCTCAATTTCGCGCTCGGTCGGTGCACCGAAAGAGAAGCCCTCCAGCACTGCGTTTTGCACCGCCTGCACGATGGCTGGGTGGCCGTGGCCCAAAATCATCGGGCCCCAGGAGCCGATGTAATCGATGTACCGCGTGTCGTTGGTGTCCCAAAAGTAGGCCCCTTGGGCGCGCTTGATGAACCTCGGTGTGCCGCCCACGGCCTTGAAGGCGCGCACCGGGGAATTGACGCCGCCGGGGATCACCCGCCGGGCGCGTTCGAACAGGGCGTCGTTCTGGTCAATGTTTGGTGTCATGGGCGGGCTGGTGAAAGATCAGGTCGGTAGCATTGTCCTTGGGGCTCAAGTCGTCGGCAGCAGGATCTGTGGCGTCGTCATCCGCGTCTGCATCAGGCTGGGCCCAGAACATCCGGTCTGGGATGACGTGGCCCATGCCAGGGCGAAAGCCGGCATCCAGGCTGCGGTCCAGGTAGCCCAGGGCTTCGGTGGCGGCTTCGGGCAGCGCCGTGCCGCTGGCCAGAAGTGCGGCCAGCGCTGCTGTCAAGGTGTCACCGGCACCAGAGAAGGTGGCCTCAAACCGCTCAAATTTCTGGCTCGCCAAGACGGTCTGGGCAGAGGTCAGAACGTTGTCAATGAACTGGTCGGGCAGTGGAATGCCGGTCACCAGGGTGTAGGGCGTGCCAAACTGCTGGGCGGCGCGTGCAATGTCGCGCGCGCTGGGGCTTTTGTCGGCGCTCCAGTCCGGAAGCAGCCAGCGCCGCAGCGTACTGTGGTTTCCAGCCAACACCGTGGTTTGCGGCAGCAACAGCTCTTTGAAGGCGTCAAGGTAGGCGTCAATCTGTGGCTCAGTCCACCATGACAGGTCGGGCATGTAGGCCACCAGAGGCACGTCGGCGTAGTCGGACGCGATCTCCGCAATGGCGCTCAGGTTCTCTGGCGTGCCGACAAAACCGACCTTGAAAACCTGCACCGAAATGTCCTCCAGGATGGTGCGCGCCTGCTCGCTGACAGCGTCGTCGTCAAAGGGGAAATGGTCAACAATCTCGGCGGTGTCGCGGGCGTAGGCACCGGTCACCACGGGCAGGGCGTGGCCCCCCACCGAGGCCACCGCCGTGATGTCGCCGGACAGCCCGCCTGCGCCGCTGGGGTCGCTCGCATTGAACACCATCACGCACGCAGGCTGGGGCGCTTCATCATCAATTTCTTCTTCGGGATCAGGAGGGCGCGCAGGCACAGACATGGGAGGCATTTGTTCACGGCCCGGGGGGTTTTGTCAGGCAAATAGTGCAGTGTGGCGTTGCGTGGGGCGTGATTCGCCAGCTTGGTCACCATACAATCGTTGCATTCTATTCGAAGGCCCTTTAAGCTGTGCTTGATACTAAAACCTGGATGTGTTTGATATGTGGCTGGATCTATGACGAAGACACTGGCGCCCCCGACCATGGCATTTCCCCCGGCACGCTGTGGAAGGACGTGCCCATGAACTGGACCTGTCCCGAGTGCGGTGCGCGCAAGGAAGACTTCGAGATGGTCCAGATCTGAAACACGCTGTTGAAAGACTTCAATACAGTCATTGATGGGGCTGCCGGCAAAGTCTTTGAACCATCCCCGCAGAGGAGCACCGATTTGTGACTACAACCGGATCGACTTTCAAAGTCCTGGTCATTGATGACAGCAACACCATCCGGCGCAGCGCCGAGATATTCCTGAAGCAGGGCGGCCATGAAGTGATGCTGGCCGAGGACGGGTTCGATGCGCTGGCCAAGGTCAACGACTACCAGCCGCACCTTGTCTTCTGCGACATCCTGATGCCGCGGCTTGACGGCTACCAGACCTGTGCCATCATCAAGCGCAACGCTAAGTTTGCGGGTGTTCCGGTCGTCATGCTGTCTTCCAAAGACGGCGTTTTTGACAAGGCGCGCGGCCGCATGGTGGGCGCGCAGGATTACCTGACGAAGCCATTCACCAAAGATCAATTGTTACAGGCGGTGCAGCGTTTCGGGGCTGTTTTGCAGGGAGAAAACTGATGCCAATCCATAAAGTCCTCATCGTCGATGATTCCAAGACGGAACTGATGTTCCTGACCAACCTGCTGCAGCAGAACGGCATGTCCGTGAGGACTGCCGAAGGTGCTGAAGAAGCCTTCAAGCGCCTGGCCGAAGACAAGCCCGACCTGATCCTGATGGACGTCGTGATGCCCGGCCAGAATGGCTTCCAGCTAACCCGCGCCATCAACCGCACGCCCGAGTACACGGCCATTCCGATCATCATGTGCACCAGCAAAAACCTTGAGACCGACCGGGTCTGGGGAATGCGCCAGGGCGCGCGTGACTACATCACGAAACCCGTCAACGCCATCGAGCTGTTTGCCAAGATCAAGGCGCTGGGTTGAGATTGCCAGCACCGTCCCTATCCTGACCCATGGCCAACCGCGCTGCACTCAAAGAACTCCAAACCCGGCTTGCAACCCGGTTGCTCGCCGCGCGCACCGAGGGTGTGTCCATCGCATGGCTGGCGGTCAAGGCCGGTGCCGGCAACTACCTTTTCCCGCTGGTGCAATCGGGGGAAATTTTTCCCTTGGCTAATATGCAGCAGGTGCCGTATTGCCGTTCGTGGTTTGCGGGGGTTGTCAACCTTCGCGGCGGGCTGTTTGGCGTGGTTGACCTGGCAGCATTCATCGCCGACGGACAGGCCCCCGTGCGCTCAGAGCAATCGCTCGCCGAAGCCAGCGTGATCACCCTCAATCCTGCACTGGAAGTCAACTGCGCCCTGATGGTTGACGGCCTTGCCGGGCTGCGCAATGCCGATGCGTTCTCCGGCTCCGCGCCCCCGGCCGAGGCTGACCCGGTTTACTTCGGAAACCGCTACACGGATGCCGGCGGCGAGCAGTGGCAGGAAATCAACCTTCAATCGCTCTCCCAACTGCAGCAGTTTCTCAGCATCAGTGTCTAAGCCAATCAAGCAATCAAAAAGTCATTAAGGCCACCCATGTCCGTCGCCAATCAGTTTAAAAATCTATTCTCAAAAAAGCCCCCTGATGCCGAGCAGGACTCACGGATGAGTTTGGCCACGCCCGAGGGCTCCTACGGCCAGAACTCTGCGGACACGATGCTGGTCAGCACCGACCATTCGCGGCTGCTGCCGCAGGACAATGCCAACTTGCCTGCGCAGGATGAGGCGATGGCGCCGGTTGCCCTGGAAGCCACCGACCTTGTTGCCCTGCCAGTCTTGGGCAAGCGCACGGTGGCACAGCACCAGAAAACGCTGTTCATCCTGCTGGGGCTGGCGCTGGTCACGCTGGCAGCGGTCACCTTGTATGTGCTGAACCAGTCCGACCGGGTCGCGCAGCAGCTCAGCGCGACCGGCCAATCTTTGATGCAGTCGCAGCGGCTGGCCAAGTCAGTGTCCCAGGCCCTGGTGGGCGGCCAGCAGGCTTTTCCGGACGTGGCTGACAGCTCTGGCGTGCTGGCCAAAACCGTGCGCAGCCTCAATTCTGGCGATGACCAGTTGAAAGTGAGCGCTTTGAGCGCCGATTTTGCGCCCGAGCTTGCCAAAGTCACCCCGTTGATGGAGCGTGCCGAGAAGAACGCGGCAACCGTCATGGGCCAGCAAAAAGTGCTGACACAGGCCAACACGGCGCTTCGCCTGATCAATCGCCAGTCGTCAGACCTGCTTGAGATTGCCGAGTCGATTTCATCGCTCAAACTGCAGCAAAACGCGGGTGCCGCCGAAATCTCGGCCGCCGGGCAGCTCGTGATGCTGACCCAGCGCATTGGCAAATCATCCAACGAGTTCCTCACGTCAGAAGGCGTGGGCGCCGAAGCGGTTTTCCTGCTGGGCAAAGACTTGAACTCTTTCAAGGAGATTGCGCAGGGTTTGTTGCAAGGCAGCCCGGTGCTGCGGCTGTCAGCGTCGAAAGACCCGCAAACGCGTGAGCAGCTAGATGCTCTGATCAAGCTTTACGACCAGACGCGGGAGCAGGCCGGCGCGATCCTGGGCAACCTTCAGGGCATTGTCTCGGCGCGGGAAGCCCAGGCATCCATCATTGCCGACAGCGAGCCGCTGCGCCGCAGCCTGGAAGAGGTGCAGGGCAAACTTGCCGGGCGCACTGGTTTAGGTGCTATCCCGCTGCTGTTGCTGGTTGCATCAGGTTTGCTGGCGCTGCTCAGTGCGGTGGGCCTGTCCTACATCCAGTTGCAGGACAGCCGTGGCCGCCAGGCCGTTGCCGAGACCCAGCGGGTGGGTGCCGAGCGCCAGGAGCAGGAAGCAAAGCGCGTGAATGATGCAAACCAGGCCGCCATTTTGCGCCTGATGAATGAACTGCAATCGGTTGCGGAAGGCGACTTGACGCAGGAGGCCACAGTGACCGAAGACATCACCGGCGCCATTGCCGACTCCGTGAACTACACGGTTGAGGAGTTGCGCTCCCTGGTGGCCAATGTCCAGAACACGGCGGCCCGCGTCGCGCAGACAACTTCCGAGGTTGACTCAACCTCAACCGAACTGCTGGCGGCTTCGAACGAGCAACTGCACGAGATCCGCGAAACCGGCAAATCGGTTGTGGACATGGCGTCCCGCATCAACGAGGTGTCCACCCAGGCGCAGGAGTCTGCCGCAGTGGCCCGCCAGTCGCTTGAAGCGGCTGAGACCGGGTTGCTGGCCGTGCGCAATGCCATCGGCGGCATGAACGCCATCCGGGACCAGATTCAGGAAACCTCCAAGCGCATCAAGCGCCTGGGCGAGTCGTCGCAGGAGATTGGCGAGATCACGGAGCTGATCTCGGACATTACCGAGCAGACCAACGTGCTTGCGCTGAACGCGGCCATCCAGGCGGCCTCCGCAGGCGAAGCGGGGCGGGGCTTCTCGGTGGTGGCCGAAGAGGTGCAGCGGCTGGCCGAGCGTTCTGCGGACGCGACGCGCCAGATTTCTGCGCTGGTGAAAGCTATTCAAACCGATACCCAGGACGCCGTGGCCGCCATGGAACGTTCCACGCAGGGTGTGGTGGCAGGGGCCAAGCTGTCAGACAACGCCGGCACCGCATTGACCGAAATTGACCAGGTGTCGCGCCGGCTGTCAGAGCTGATCCAGCATATTTCCAATTCCACCTCGCGCGAGGCCAATCTGGCCAATGTGGTGGCCGAGAACATCCAGCATATTTTTGCGGTGACCGAGCAGACGGGCGAGGGCACGCGGTCAACGGCGTCACAGGTGCGTGAGCTGTCACGCATGGCGGACGAACTGCGCCAGTCCGTGTCGCGGTTCAAGATCGCCTGAAATCCCGAGCCTGTCCCCGCCATTCCCTGGAGTGCACGAATCCATGCAAACGAACGCAGCCCTCACCGGTGACAACGAGCTTGCGGGCAATGACCTTGGCCCCCTGGCCTGGGTCCTGGAGGAACTCAAAAAATCTCTGGACGGCGCGACCAAGGCGATCCGGCGTTTCGTGCGCGACGCCGAGCTGGCGCGCGGCTCAGAGCTGGCCGAACTGGACGCGAGCCAGCTACGCATCGCCCGCCAGCAACTCCACCAGGCGGTGGGCGCACTGGAGATGGTGGGGTTCAGCGCCCCCGCCAAAGTGATGCGCGCCATGGAGGCGCTGGCGCAGAAGTTTGCGCAGCGCCCGGAGCTTTGCAGCGATGACGCGGCCGTCAAGGTCGAGCGCGCGGGCTTTGCCGTGGCCGAGTACCTTGAAGGCGTGCTCAAAGGCAAATCCGCGTCTTCCGTGGCGTTGTTCCCCCAGTACCGTGATGTGCTGGACCTGGTCGGCGGCGAGCGGGTGCATCCTGCGGATTTGTGGTCCATCGACTGGGCCTGGGTTGACGCTGCCATGCCGGTTCATGCCGCGTCAATGGGTTACGAGCCCAAATTGCGGGCCCTGCTGGACCAGTCGATCCTGAGGGTTGTCAAAACAGGCGACCCGGCAGCGGCGATGGCCATGCGGGATGCATCGCTGTCTTTGGCGGCGGGCCAGCCGACACGTGACCAGCGGGTGTTCTGGACGATCTGCGCGGCTTTTTTCGAAGCCACGGGCAAAGGCCTGTGTGCCACCGATGTGTATGCAAAGCGGGCGGCATCCCGGGTGCTGCTGCAGTACGCAACGCTGGCGCGAGGCGACGCCAGCGTGTCAGACCGGCTGGCGCAGGACCTGCTTTTCTTTTGCGCGCAGGCAGTGCCGCTGCGCGAAGCAGATGCGCCGGTGCTGGCCGCTGTGCGGCATGCCTACAAGCTTGATTTGGAAAAACCCTTTGACTATGAAACGCCGCAGTTTGGGCGTTTCGATCCCGCCGTGCTGGTCCAGGCAAGAAAGCGCATTGCCAGCGCCACCGAAACCTGGTCGGCGCTGGCCGGCGGCGACACCAACCGGCTCAAGGTCGTCACCGACCAGTTCAGCGCAGTGTGCGATTCGATCCTCAAGCTGCACCCGGAAAGCAGCGACCTGGCGCGCACCCTGGCGCGCGCCGTCGAGGTGACCGTGCGCTCGGGTGAGCCGCCCACCACGCCGGTTGCCATGGAGGTGGCAACCGCAGTCCTGTACCTGGAAGCGGCTTATGAGGACATGGACCCCACCGATTCGCAGATGGGGGTTCGCAGCAAGCGGCTGGCCCAGCGGCTGGAGCACGTCATTGCCGCGGGGCAACCCGAGGCGCTGGAAGGGTGGATGAAGGACCTGTACCGCCGGGTCAGCGACCGCCAGACCATGGGCAGCGTCGTCGATGAGCTTCGCACCACACTTGGCGAGGTCGAAAAATCCCTGGACCAGTTTTTCCGCCAGCCGCAGGACAAGCTTCCGCTGCACGAGGTGCCAAGCCAGCTGGCGCAGATGCGCGGCGTGTTCTCGGTGCTGGGGCTGGATCAGGCGTCTTTGGCCGCTTTGCGAATGCGTGACAGCGTCGAGAAATTCCTGGTGGATGACATTGCCACGGGCGCAACCCGGCCCGATGTCTTTGAGAAATTGGGCAGCAGCCTGGGCGCTTTGGGCTTTCTGATTGACATGCTGAGCTACCAGCGGGTGCTGGCGAAAAAGCTTTTCATGTATGACGAGGTTGCAGGCGAGTTCAGGCCGGTCACAGGGCCTGAGAAAAAGGGTGTTGAGCCATCCTTGCCAGCAATCCCTGCCATGCGCATTGCGCCAGAGCCAGTCGCAGCGCAGCCTGCGGCCCATCCCGTGTCGCCGCCCGTTGCGCGGCCGTCTGCCGCAGACGTTGATGTGCCGTTCAGAGCACCCCTGCCGATTTCAGCGTTGATGCCATTGTCCGCCCCGGCGCCTCTGGCGATTCCTGCGGCAGCCGCGCCAGTGGGGGCACCGGTGGTCCAGCCTGCGGTCGCGTCGGCCCCGCCCGAGCCGCTGGACGATGATGAGTCAGAAATTCGGGATATCTTTCTGGAAGAGGCCCGGGAAGTCGTCCAGACTGGCCTGCTGGCGGTCAAGGCGCTTTCAGTCGATGCCTCTGTTCTGGGCGAGCAGACGACGCTGCGGCGGGCGTTTCACACGCTCAAGGGCAGCTCACGCATGGTTGGCCTGAACGAGTTTGGCGAGGCAGCGTGGTCGATGGAGCAGTTGCTCAATAGCTGGCTGGCTGAGCAAAAACCGGCAAGTGACGCTTTGGTCAGCCTGTCCGCCACGGCCTTGACCGGATTTGGAGGCTGGGTAGAGGACATTGCCACCGGCGCAGATGCCAAGTGGAGCGCCCAGGCGTTTCGTGAGGCGGCTGATGCGCTGCGGGTTGACAGGCGTTTGGTGGTGCTGCGGTTCCCCGGCTCGGTTGATCAGGCAGCCGTCCCGGCGCTGTTCCAAGACATTGCCGCCGTCCCGGCGCCGGTCCAGGATATTGCCGCCGCTGCGCCGTTTGATCTTTTGTTTGAAGAGTTTGGTCAAGTTTCCCAGGCGGCCCCGCTTGAAGCTACAGCGACCCAATGGCCTGCGGTGCCCGAATTTCTGAATACCTCGGTGGCCCTCGAGGTGGAGGCACTTGAGGCAGAAGCGCAGGACAGCGTCCGTCCAGAATTTGCTGCAACCGAAACATTTGATCCGCAAGGCACCGAATTTTTTGGGGACGCTGCGCCAGCGCACGTTGAACCTGGTTTGACGCCTGACCTGACCGACCTTGGCCGGGATGATTTTGACTTCAGCGCGCCGACCCGCGAGCCTGTATTTGAGCCACCTGGATTCCCTGTTGCGCAGGAAGACATCTTCCTGGATGCCCCAGCCGACAGCGTTTTGCCGCAAGAGGTCCAGTTCGTGGATTCCGTCGTGCATGGCAGCCCCGCGCCAGAGCATGGATTCTTGGACGCTGGCCACTTGGCGCAAGAGCACGCCAGAGAGGAGCCACTCAAGGAGGTGGCCGAGCCGGTGGCGGACCCTGTCGCTGAACACGCTGCTGAACATGCCGAGGACCGCGAAGACCCGGTCAAGATCATTGGCCCCCTGCGCATTGGCATTCCGCTGTACAACGTATACCTGAATGAGGCAGATGAGTGGTCGCGCCGCCTGCTCACCGAATTGAGCGAATGGTCGATGGAGCTGCATCGGCCGGTGGCAGACTCCACGGTCGCACTGGCCCATTCACTGGCGGGCAGCTCCGCCACGGTCGGATTTGCGGCGCTGTCAGACATTGCACGGGCGCTGGAGCAGGCCTTGCAGCACGTCCAGCTGCACGGGCGCAGCGATGCGCAGCACGCGCAGGTGTTTTCCTATGCGGCTGAAGACATCCGGCGCCTGCTGCACCAGTTTGCCGCCGGTTTCCTCAAACAGCCCGATACGCAAATTCTGGATGCGCTGGAGGTCATCTCGCAGACGGAGTTTGCAATCAGCACACCGGATGTCCTGCTGGGCGAAGCACCTTCGCAGCCGGCAGAGTTGCCGGAATTTGTGCCATCCAGAGTGTCAGCCTTTGCGCCCATCACCGCTCGGCCCGAGTTCGCTGCCGAGCCCCCGGCGATTTCGGAGCATCATGACGCGCTGCCGGTTCCATTGGCTTCGTCGGCGATGCCCGAGCCGGTCCGGCAAACCCCCACACTGCCGGCGGCCACGCTGAACATAGCTACAGCGCCGCTTCTGATCGACGACCGCGACGATGACATCGACCTGGCCGACGCGCTGGATGCCGACCTGTTCCCGATCTTTGAGGAAGAGGCGCTCGAGTTGATGCCGCGCCTGGGTGGCGCACTGCGGCAATGGTCGGCGCGTCCCGACAACCTGGCGGCGCGCAATGAGGTGTTGCGCGTGCTGCACACGCTCAAAGGCAGTGCGCGCCTGGCTGGCGGCATGCGCCTGGGTGAGATGGCGCACCGTCTGGAATCGGCGATTGAGCAGCTTGGTTCGGAGTCCCTGCAGACCGCCCAGCTAGAGCCCTTGCTGGCCCGGTTTGATGCCATCCAGGGCAATTTTGCGGCGTTGCGCGCCGGGCCCGAGCAGGCCATGGTGTTGCCCGAAGCGCCCATTGCCACCGCAGCAGAGGCGCCTGCAGCGGCCACGGTCAAAAAGGCGCGTGCCGTTCAAACAACCACCGCGCTGGCGCCGTTGCGCCAGATTGCCAACACATCGGTGCGCGTGCGCTCGCAATTGCTCGACCGGCTGGTCAACCAGGCGGGCGAGGTCATGATCACCCGCTCGCGCCTGGCTTCCCGCTTGGGCCAGTTGCGGGGGTCTTTAGTCGATCTGTCGGGCAATCTGGAGCGGCTGCGCAGCCAGTTGCGTGACATTGAAGTGCAGTCCGAATCGCAAATGCAGTCGCGAATGGCACTTGCCAAAGACAGCGCGCTGGACTTTGACCCACTGGAATTCGACCGCTTCACGCGGGTGCAGGAACTCACCCGGATGATGGCCGAGTCGGTCAACGACGTTGCCACGGTACAGCGCAACCTGCAGCGCACCGTGGAGGGCACGGAAGATGACCTGATAGCGCAGGGGCGCCAGGCCCGTGAGCTGCAGCGCGACCTGCTTCGCACGCGCATGGTCGAGTTTGAAGGCATTTCGGAGCGCCTGTATGGCGTGGTCCGGCAGGCCGCCAAAGACGTTGGCAAGCAGGTGCGGCTGGACATCACCGGCGGCTCCATGGACATTGACCGCGGCGTGCTGGAGCGCATGGCCCCCGCGTTTGAGCATTTGCTGCGCAACTCCGTGGCGCACGGCATTGAAGACCCGGAGGTCCGCGCCAAGGCGGGCAAGCCCGCAGCCGGCAGCATCACCATCAACCTGCAGCACCAGGGCAACGAGCTGTCGGTCGAATTCAATGACGACGGGGCCGGCCTGGACTTGCAGCGAATCCGCGATAAAGCCGTCTTGAGCGGCGCAGCGCCCAACGCGCACGCCATGAGCGATGCAGAAGTGTCGGACCTCATCTTTGCGCCGGGCTTCACCACGGCCAGCGGCGTGACTGAACTGGCCGGACGCGGCATCGGCATGGACGTGGTGCGCTCAGAGGTGAACGCCCTGGGAGGCCGCATCGAAACCAGCACTGAGCGCGGTAAAGGCACCCGCTTTAAGCTGGTGCTCCCGCTGACCACGGCGGTAACTCAGGTCGTGATGCTGCGCCTTGGCGAGCTGGTCATTGGCGTCGCCGCCAACGTGATCGAGATTGTGCGGCGCGTCCCCGCCGCCGATTTGGAACTCGCCTACCGCAGTGGCGAATTTACGCAGGCGGGCGAGCAGATTCCTTTTTTCTGGGCCGGTGCCTTGTTGCAGGCCTCGACGCACAGCGATGAAGCCACGGCCAAAAACCTGCCGGTTGCGGTGTTCCGCAGCGCGGGGCAGCGGGTGGCCGTGCACGTTGATGAAGTGCTGGGCAACCAGGAGGTGGTGGTCAAGAATCTGGGGCCGCAACTCTCCCGGCTGCCAGGGCTGACGGGCATGTCGGTGCTGGCTTCCGGCGCTGTGGTGCTGATCTACAACCCGGTGGCGCTGGCGTCGGTGTATGGCGTGCAGGCCGCTGCCATGCGCCTGACCGCACAGGCGGCGTTTGCGCAGGGGCAGTCGGCACAGTCCGGGCTGGCAGCGACTTCGCTGCTGGCCGGCGCGGCGCAGGTGCCGCTGGTCATGGTGGTGGACGATTCGATCACCGTGCGCCGTGTCACGCAGCGCCTGCTCAAGCGGGAAGGCTACCGCGTGGTGCTGGCGGCAGATGGCCTGCAGGCGCTGGAGCGTCTGCAGGACGAGAAACCTACCTTGGTGCTGTCTGACATTGAGATGCCGCGCATGGACGGGTTCGATCTCGCGCGCAACATCCGCGCTGACGCCAAACTGCGCGACTTGCCCATCATCATGATCACTTCCCGCATTGCCGAGAAGCACCGTGAGCACGCGCGCGAGCTGGGCGTGGACCACTACCTGGGCAAGCCCTATTCCGAGGAGGAGTTGATGGGCTTGGTTCGGCACTACTGCAGTACGGTCGTCGAAGCGGCGTAAAAACTTAGATTTTAGCGCTGTAGCCCTTGTCCAGACTGAATAGTTAGCTACTAAAGTTATAACAGATGAGGTTGTCGCGTTTTCAGACGGCTTTCTTCACCACCGCATAGCGCTGCAAGGTCAGCGCGCGCGCCGCATCATGCGCCACCACAGGCAGCGGATAGTTCTTCCCCAACTCAACGCTGGCTGCCAACAGCGCCATCGGGCTTGCCAGCCACGGCGCATGCAAGTCGTCTGTGGGCAATTTGGCCAACTGCGGCAGGTAGCGGCGGATGAACTTGCCTTGCGAATCAAACTTCTCGCTCTGGCTGATGGGGTTGAAGATGCGGAAATAGGGCTGCGCATCGCAACCGCTGGAAGCCACCCACTGCCAGCCGCCGTTGTTGGCCGACAGGTCAAAATCATTGAGCTTCTCGGCAAAGTATTTCTCGCCCCAGCGCCAGTCAATGCCCAGGTCCTTCACCAAAAAGCTGCCGGCCACCATGCGCAGACGGTTGTGCATGTAGCCGGTCTGGTTGATCTGGGCCATGGCGGCATCCACCAGCGGGTAGCCGGTGCGGCCCTCGCACCAGGCGGCAAACAGTTCTTTGGCATGCTTGCCGTGCTCCCACTTGATGGCATCGTATTCAGGCTTGAAAGCGCCCGTGGCGACACGCGGGAAATTCGCCAGAATCGCAAAGTAAAAATCGCGCCAGATGAGTTCGCTCAGCCACACTGCGGCACCCTGGCTGCCCTGCAGCGTGCGGGCCAGCGCCGTGCCCGCCAGCTTGCGGATCGAAACCGTGCCAAAGCGCAGGTGCACACCCAGGTAGCTGGGGCCTTTGACGGCGGGAAAATCCCGCGTCTCATGGTATTGGTCCATGCGCTCAAAAAACTCTGCAAACAGTTTTTTGCCGCCGCTGGAACCCGCCGGGATTTTCAGGTCTTTGAGGTTGGTCGGCTCGAAGCCAATCTCTTTGAGCGTTGGCACGCCTCCTTGCATGGCCTTCGGGCGGGCTGCCAGCGCGCTGGCGTGCGGTGCGGCATCGTGCGACTGCAGATGCGACTCATCCACCTTGGCCAGCCAGGCGTTTTTGTAGGGCGTGAACACGCCATAGGGCGTGCCGGTTTTGGTCAGCACCTCGCGGCCTTCAAAAACCACTTGGTCTTTGAAGGTGTGCATGGCAATGCCCGCCGCTGCCAACGCGCCAAGCACCTTGGCATCGCGCGCTTGCGCAGCCGGCTCGTAATCATGCGCGGCAAACACAACTTCGGCATGCAGAGTTTTGGCAAGCGCCACAATGTTTTTGCTGGCGATGCCGTGCTGAACGATCAGGCCCGCGCCGGGCAGGCCCGCCAGCTTGCACAGGTCGGCGTCCAGATCGACCAGACACTCGCGGATGAACTCGACGCGCCGGTCAGCCCGCGGCAGCAGGTCAAGAATTTCTGAATCGAAGATGAAGACGCAATGCACCTGCCGGCATTGCTTCAGCGCTGCAAACAGCGCGGTGTTGTCGTCGGTGCGCAGGTCGCGGCGAAACCACATCAAACCAGTGCCGAATTGCTTGTCCATGATCGCCGCTAAAATGAAGTTATGAGCGCTGATTCTGCCCCACTCAATCTGACCCATCATTTTTTGATTGCGATGCCCGGGTTGCAGGATGCGGCTTTTGCAAGAAGCGTGGTGTACGTCTGCGAACACAGCGAGCGCGGCGCGCTGGGCCTGGTCATCAACAAGCCCAGCGATATCAACCTCAAGGTGCTGTTTGACAAGGTGGAGCTACCGCTGATGCGGGCGGACCTGGTCAACACACCGGTGTTCCAGGGCGGGCCGGTGCAGACCGAGCGCGGCTTTGTGCTGCACGAGCCTACTTTTGCATTCGCCGACAAGCCCAGGGAGCCGGTGTACGCCTCCACCATGACGATCCCCGGCGGGCTGGAGATGACCACCTCCAAAGACGTGCTGGAAGCCCTTTCCACCGGTGCCGGGCCGCGCAAGGTGCTGGTCTCTCTGGGCTACTCGGCTTGGGGCCAGGGGCAACTTGAGTCAGAACTGGGCGAGAACAGCTGGCTCACGGTGGATGCCGACAGCGCCGTCATTTTTGACACGCCGGTGGACCAGCGCTACGACAAAGCCCTGCTGCTGCTGGGCTTGCAGGCCTGGATGCTCTCAGGCGAGGCGGGGCACGCGTGAACACTGTGGCAGTTCCCATTGCAATCGGCACCAACGGTATATCCCCAGCGTTAAAAACATTTCTGGCACTTGATTTTGGCCTGAAGCGTACGGGCGTGGCTGTGGGCAACCGCATGCTGCGCAGCGCGCAACCGCAGGGCAGCATCCACGCAGAAGGCGATGCACGGTTTGTCAAAATTGCCGCGCTGCTGGCCGAGTGGCAACCCGATGCATTGGTGATCGGCGTGCCCTTCCACCCCGATGGCGTAGCCCATGAAAACACCCAGCGCGCACGCCGCTTTGGCCGCCAGCTCGCCGGGCGTTTCAATTTGCCGGTGTTTGAAGTGGACGAGCGCTACACCACCACCGAGGCGCTTTCAATGGGAGCCAAAGACGCGGATGCTGCCGCCGCCTGCATTATTCTGGAGCAGTTTTTGAGGAGCATTGATTGAGCAATCTGGTCCTGGACGCACAGGCGTTGTACCGCGAATTGCTGCTCGGTGTGCAAACGCTAAAGAGCGAGCAGACGCGCCTGGTCGGCATCACGTCCGGCGGTGCGTGGCTTGCAGCCCAGTTGCAAATTGACATGCAGTTGCCAGGCAAGGCGGGCACCATTTCATCGGCCATGCACCGTGATGATTTCGCAAAGCGCGGTTTGAGCGCAGGCGGGCAAACGGCCTTGCCGTTCGACGTCAACGGGTCCGACATCATTGTGCTGGACGACGTGCTGTACACCGGGCGCACCATCCGCGCCGTGATCAACGAGCTGTTTGATTATGGCCGCCCGGCCAGCGTGAAACTCGCCGTGCTGGTGGACCGGGGCGGGCGCGAGCTGCCGGTGCAAGCCGATTTTTGCGCCGCGCGCGTGACGTTGCCTGCCAACCAGTCGCTGACCTTGGCGCGCAGTGATGCCGGGCAATTCAGCTTCAACGTGGAGAGCCTCCCAAGCGCTTGACGCCCGGTACGCTATTCACGTTGTCGACGTCTCACCAAGTCCACCCCGCAATGCTCTTCAAACGCAACCCCCAACTTAACAGGCATGGCGAGCTGCTCCACCTGCTGTCCATTGAAGGCCTGCCCAAAAGCACGCTCATGCACATTCTGGACACAGCCGCCAACTTTTGCTCGGTCAATGACCGCGAGGTGAAGAAGGTGCCGCTGCTGCGCGGCAAGAGCGTCTTCAACCTGTTCTTTGAAAACTCCACACGCACCCGCACCACGTTTGAGATTGCCGCCAAACGCTTGAGCGCGGATGTGATCAACCTGGACATAGCGCGCTCGTCCGCATCCAAGGGCGAGTCACTGCTGGACACCATTGCCAACCTCTCAGCCATGGCGGCCGACCTGTTTGTGGTGCGCCACGGCGAGTCAGGTGCACCTTATTTAATAGCGCAGCACGTGGCCCCGCATGTGCACGTCATCAACGCCGGCGATGGCCGCCACGCGCATCCGACGCAGGGGCTGCTGGACATGTTCACTATCCGGCACTACAAGAAAGAATTCTCCAACCTCACCGTGGCCATCGTCGGCGACGTGCTGCATTCCCGCGTGGCCCGCTCCGACATCCATGCGCTCACCACACTGGGCTGTGCCGAAGTTCGCGTCGTTGGTCCCAAAACGCTGGTGCCCGCTGACATGGCGCAGATGGGCGTGCGCGTGTGCCACACGCTGGAAGAAGGCATCAGGGGTTGTGACGTCATCATCATGCTGCGCCTGCAAAACGAGCGCATGAGTGGCGCGCTCCTGCCCTCGGCGCAGGAGTTTTTCAAGAGCTACGGCCTCACGCAGGAAAAGCTGCAACTGGCCAAGCCCGATTGCATCGTCATGCACCCCGGCCCGATCAACCGCGGCGTTGAAATTGACTCTGCCGTGGTCGATGGCACGCAGAGTGTCATCTTGCCGCAGGTCACCTACGGCATCGCTGTGCGCATGGCAGTGATGAGCATCGTGGCGGGGAATGAAGCTTGAACACGGCCAACACAACGTCGCCTTTCTGGAGCCCCGGCATTCGCGCGCTCAATGCCTATGTGCCGGGCGAACAGCCGCAGGCGGATGGCTGGCTCAAACTCAACACCAACGAGTGCCCGTATCCGCCCTCCCTGCGTGCGCTGCAGGCGGTTCGCGATGCCGTCACCGAAAAGCTGCGCCTGTATCCTGACCCCAATGGCAGCGCGCTCAAGGGCGCGATTGCAAAACATTTCAAATTGAACCCTGTGCAGGTGTTTCTGGGCAATGGCTCTGACGAAGTGCTGGGCCACACTTTCCTGGCTCTGTTGAAGCACGACAAGCCGATTCTTTTCCCCGACATCAGCTACGGTTTTTATCCAGTCTATTGCGGCCTGTATGGCATTGCGCACACGCCGGTTCCCTTGAATGCCCGCTTTGAGGTGGACGTGGCCGACTACCGGGTGCCCAATGGCGGCATCGTCTTGCCCAACCCGAATGCGCCCACCGGGGTGGCCCTGCCGCTATCAGACGTGCGTGATGTGCTGGAGCACAACCGGGAATCGGTCGTCGTCATTGACGAGGCCTATGTGGATTTCGGCGCACAGAGCGCGGTGGCGCTCATCCCCGAGTTTGACAATCTGCTGGTGGTGCAGACGTTTTCCAAATCGCGCGCGCTGGCGGGCCTGCGGGCAGGTTTCGCGTTGGGCCATCCAGCCTTGATTGCCGCCCTGGACACGGTGAAGAACAGCTTCAATTCCTACCCCCTGGACGCTCTGGCACTGGCCGGTGCGCAGGCCGCCCTGGAAGACAACGCTTATCTTGAGAAAATCACCAACGCCGTGGCGCAGAGCCGCGACTGGTTGACCGCTGAGCTGGCGAAGCTGCGCTTTAAGACACTGCCGTCCCATGCCAACTTTGTGTTCACGCATCACCCTGCGCGCCAGGCGGCGTGGTTGGCGGCGCAATTGCGCGAGCGGCGCATTCTGGTGCGGCACTTTGCCAAACCCCGCATTGACGACTACTTGCGAATCTCCATCGGCACCCAGCAGGAATGTGAGATGCTGGTTCAATCACTGCAAGTCATTCTGTCTGCGCCACTGCTGCAAGAAACGTCGTCACAACAATCGCCACAACCGTCGTTCAAGGCAGGGGCTGTCACATGAACATCTTGATTCGGGGTGGCCGCGTCATAGACCCTGGTGGCGCTTTTGATGCCAATGCCGACTTAGCCATTGGCGACGGAAAGATCCTCGCCATCGGCGCCGCGCCTGCAGGCTTTGCGGCAGACAAAACCATCGACGCCACCGGCTGCATCGTCGCACCCGGCTTGCTGGACCTCGCCGTGCGCCTGCGCGAGCCGGGTTACGAGCATGCGGGCATGCTGGCGTCCGAGCTGGCTGCTGCCGTGGCAGGCGGCGTGACCAGCGTGGTGTGCCCGCCCGATACCGACCCGGTGCTGGACGAGCCCGGCTTGGTAGAGATGCTGCGCTTTCGCGCCGAAAAACTCAACGCCGCCCGCGTGTTCCCGCTGGGCGCGCTCACGCGCAACCTGCAAGGCGAGGTGCTGACTGAAATGCTGGCGTTGACCGAGGCCGGCTGCGTGGCTTTTAGTCAGGCCGAGGTGCCGCTGGCCAACACCCAGGTGCTGCTGCGTGCGCTGCAATACGCCAGCACCTTTGGCTGCGCCGTGTGGCTGCGCCCGCAGGAAATGCATCTGGGCCAGGGCGTGGCCGCCAGCGGGCCGTTGGCAACGCGCATGGGCTTGGCGGGCATTCCGGTGGCGGCAGAGACGATTGCCCTGCACACGATCTTTGAGCTGACGCGCGCCACCGGTGCCCGCGTTCACCTGTGCCGCATCAGCAGCGCCGCCGGTGTGGCGCTGGTGCGCCAGGCCAAGGCCGAGGGCCTGGCGGTCACGTGCGATGTCAGCATCAACTCATTGCACCTGATAGACACCGACCTCGGCTACTTCGACAGCCGCATGCGCCTGAACCCGCCGCTGCGCCAGCAACGTGACCGCGACGCCCTGCGCGCCGGTCTGGCAGACGGCACCATCGACGCCCTGGTGTCAGACCACACCCCGGTCGATGAAGACGCCAAGGCGCTGCCCTTTGCCGAGAGCGAGCCCGGTGCCACCGGCCTGGAGTTGCTGCTGAGCCTGGCGCTCAAATGGAGCCGGGACGATGCTGTTGATTTGAGCCGCGCCCTTGCTGTGCTGACCAGCGCGCCCGCGCGTGTGCTGGGCAAATCGTTCGGGCCACTGGCAGACAGCGCAGGCCAACTGCGTGTGGCTGGCGTGGCCGACATTTGCATCTTTGATCCGCACGCGGCTTGGGTGGTCGAGCCCAACGCCCTGCAGAGCCAAGGCAAGCACACGCCGTTCTCCGGCTACGAGTTGCCAGGGCGCGTGCGCTGCACCCTCGTTGGTGGGCAGATCGCTTACCAAAGTGCCGACCATAGCGTCGATAAAAGCGCCGCTGATGCCGCAAACCGTTGACTGGCGGGCTGCCCGCAGCGGCAACTATGTGATGGCCATTTACCCAGCCCGATGAACACACTCCACGCCTGCTGGAAACTGGCGCGTGCCTTGGTGCACGCCCTGGCCGGGCTCTTCACCATCCTGCTGGTGTTTCCGCGCCTGTCGAGCGAGCAGCGGGAACTGCGCGTGCAAGTGTGGTCTGCCAAGATGCTTGACCACATGGGCATCCGCCTCATCGTGATAGGCCAGATCTTCCCCACCGGCCCCCTGCTGCTGGCGGCCAACCACATTTCGTGGCTTGACATCACGTCGCTGCACGCCGCGCGCCATTGCCGTTTTGTCTCCAAGGCCGATGTCAAACACTGGCCGCTGATCGGCAGGCTGGCCAGCGGCGCTGGCACGCTGTTCATCGAGCGTGAGTCGCGCCGCGACGCCATGCGCGTGGTGCACCACATGGCCGAACGCCTGCGCGAGGGGGACGTGCTGGCAATCTTCCCTGAAGGCACCACCAGCGACGGCGTCAGCCTTCGGCCCTTCCACGCCAACCTGTTCCAGGCCGCCATTGCCGCCGACGCGCCAGTGCAGCCCGTGGCGATGCAGTTCATCGACACCACCACGGGCCAGCGCAGCCTGGCCCCGTGCTACATCGACGACGACACGCTGCTCGGCTCGCTCTGGCGCACGCTGTGCACGCCCGGCATTGCCGTGGTGATCACGTTTGGCGAGTTGCAAGTTTCGCATGGGCGAAGCCGCCGCGCCTGGGCTGCCGATGTGCGTGATGCGATTGTGGGGATGCGGGCGACGCCGTGAGCGGGTCCATCCGCCGCGACCTGCGGACAGAGCCATGGGTTGAATACCGACATGCAGACTTGCCAGGCGAGGCAGCGAGCAGCGTGCACACGTTTTCCGGGCCACTCGCGCAGATATGTTTGTAGCGTACTGCTGAGCACGGCCCAAGCGTCATCGTGCAACTCAGAGGTAATGTTCACAACCTCAACGAGCTGGCTGCGCAACAGCCGCTCGCCCACTTCTACCGCTTTGACGTGAATGCCACGCGCGTCGAAGAAAGTCACGATCTCAGTGAAAACGAGATCGGTGGTCAGCAAAGGCAGTGGATTGCGGAGGTAGCCCTGCCAATAAGCCGCAGCTGCTTTATGCTGGTTGTCGCGCGCCATTTCCAGGGCTATGACAAAGCTGGTGCCCAGGAAGATTGCCATCCACTGCCTCTGTTAACGCCTCGGTCAATGCCTCCTGTTGGAGTCGGGTCTAACGGCCACCGTAGATGTACTCATCATGCTTCGTTGCACCCTGGGACTGGCTTTGACGCGAAGGCGTGGACCCCAAACTCAGCAAGGGATCGTCAAGTTTTTGAGGCGTGATGACAATCACCCTTTGCTTCTTTTGAATCAGCACACGGCTCACCCCGCGCAACATACGCTTGGGCACCGTAACGCCGTGGGCAGATACAACCGCATCCCTACAACGCTCCTTGGAAAGCTGGCAACTGACATTCAGCTTAGCCTGAATGTTGGCGGCAACGTTGAGCTGGTCGATCTGGCGCGACCTACGGACACTGTCCGGCAGCCGATTGCCAGCACGCTGCCTTGATGGGCCAGGCGGCGAGCAGCGGGCTGGCGGCGAAGCCGGTGATTGACATCATGGCGGGGGTGCAGTCGCTTGAGGCTTCGCGCCCGGCGATTGCGGCGGTGGCGCATTTGAGCTACGTGTACTTTCCCTACAAGGCTGACGAAATGCACTGGTTCTGCAAACCGTCGCCGAGCCTGCGGACACATCACTTCCCCCTGGTCCCCATCGCCAGCCCGTTGTGGGCGCAGCGGCTGCGCTTTCGCGATGCTTTGCGCAGCGACGCGGCGATGGCTGCGCAGTACGCTGCACTCAAGCTGCAACTGGCGAATCAGTTGCCGCTGGACCGGGAGGCGTACACGGATGGGAAGACGGATTTTGTTCGGCGAGTGCTCTCAAGCCAATACGTTTCGTATGTACAATAAGCAGTCAGTTGTACATACGGAGAACGACCATGAAATCCGCTTCATCTCCTTCTGCAAAGCCACCAAGCGCGAATCGCAAGTCTATTTCAATGCAGTCCAAAACTGACTGGGCGCGGCTCAAAGCGGGCGGTCAAACCACGACGCCGACCCGTGGACACCCTGATGCAGATGTGAAGCATATTGTTCGAGGCCTGGTTCGCCGTGGACTTGCGCCACTTCCGCCCAAAGCATCCATTTCGCTGAGGGTGGACCAAGATGTGCTGGAGTGGTTTAAGGCTCAAGGCACTGGCTATCAGACGCGCATCAATACTGTTTTGCGGGCGTTCCGTGATGCGTCGGTCTAGCCTTCGCAAGCGACCACATACAAAGTACTTCAATACCACCGGACTCACTCATGCATGATCTTCTTTTCCGAAACGCCCTGGTCTTCGACGGCACGGGCAGCGCGCCGACCATCATGGATGTTGCCGTCACGGATGGCCGCATCGCCGAGATCGGCCTTAAGCTGCGCACCTGCGCACGCGAGGTGATCGCGGCCGACGGGCTTGGCCTGATGCCGGGCATCATCGACAGCCACACCCACTTCGATGCCCAGATCACCTGGGACCCGACGCTGACGCCGTCGCCCGCGCTCGGCGTCACCACGGCGGTGATCGGCAACTGCAGCTTCACGATCGCGCCGTGCCGGCCGGCCGACCGCGAACTCACGATGAGGAACCTCACGCAGGTCGAAGGCATGTCGATCGACGCCCTGCGCGCCGGCATCGACTGG
>JANYJD010000113.1 GCA_025358555.1 Rhodoferax sp. | reverse complement strand
TCGATTGAGGACATGAAGCCTTGAGTGTCGGCGGCGCTCTGGATACCAACGTCCTGGTACGTCTGATTGTTCATGATGACGAAAGTCAAGCGCTGGTTGTGTCCAGGTTGCTTGAGCAGCACATCCGCCGCTCAGAGAGCCTGTGGGTTGCTGTGACGGTGATGCTGGAGCTTGAGTGGGTGCTGCGCTCCAGATATAAGTTCAGCAAGGCTGACGTTATCAGGGCTTTTTCGTCCCTGCTGGCAACCATTGAGCTAGTCTTCGAATCTGAAGACGCACTGGAACAGGCGATGGCCAGCTATGAGGACGGAGGGGCGGATTTTGGCGAGTATGTGCACCTTTCACTCGCTCAAAAAGGGAACGCGCTGCCGTTTTGGACTTTTGACGCGAAGGCCTCAAGGGCAGTGGGTGCAAAGCTGTTGAAGTAGAGCCCAGGCACACAAATCACAGAATATTGGAACTCATGCCGCTCGGGTTGGCGCTCTTCCCAGGGTAAAAAATCGGACAAGGTTATTTTTTGCAATGGAACTGCCATGCATCACCTTCATAAAAAGCCTCAATCGGTGCACAGTTGGTCAAAAAAAAGGATCGTGCTTCAATTAATGTAGCGCAATCCCTTTATTTTTGGCGGAGAGGGTGGGATTCGAACCCACGGTACCTTGCGGTACGCCTGATTTCGAGTCAGGTACATTCGGCCACTCTGCCACCTCTCCAACGCCACAATTGTAGCAGCGGGTCAGGCCTGGTTTGACAAGGCTGAGGCTTGCAACTGCGCCAGGGCGCTGGCAACGTCGTCCGGCGTCACGCCATCCGCGCGCTGCACCCATGCGCCTAACCCGGCCAACGCCGATGCGCTTTCGCTTTGCAGCATGCGAATGGATTGGCCCGCGTCTTTGGGCGAATCAAAGGCTCCGCTTTGCAGCAGCACGCGGCCTTGCGCGTCGGCCAGCTTGAAGTAAAACTTGCCATCGGCCTCGCGGTATTGCTTGAATGTGGGCTGCGCGGCTTTTACAGTTTTCTCGGGCCTGGCTTCGGCCTGGCTGCGCAGGTTGCGCAGGCCCACTGCGTGGCGCAGTCGGGCTGCAAACGGGGCCGACAGCTTGCGCGCTTTGGCGGCACCGGCCAGCAGGATGCCTTCAATCTTGCCGGGGTCGGCCATCAGCGCAACATAGGTGGCGCGCATGGGGGCTATCTCGCGCTCGATGCGCTCAAATAGAACCTCTTTGGCATCCGCCCAGGAGATGCCATCGGCATACGCCTGGCGCAGCGCGGCGCTCTCGGCTTCGCTGGCAAACGCCTGGTAAATCTGGTACAGCGCAGAGCCTTCCACCTGCTTGGGCTCGCCCGGCGCGCGGGAGTCGGTCACGATGCCTGCGATGAGTTTTTTAAGCTCTTTGCTGGACGCAAACATGGGGATCGAGTTGTCATAACTCTTGCTCATCTTGCGGCCATCGAGCCCCGGCAGGGTGGCCACCGCTTCTTCAATCGCCGCCTCGGGCAGGGTGAAATGTTCGCCATAGCGGTGGTTGAAACTGCTGGCCAAGTCGCGCGCGATCTCGATGTGCTGCACCTGGTCGCGCCCCACCGGCACCTGGTGCGCGTTGAACATCAAGATGTCGGCACCCATCAGCACCGGGTACATGAAGAGCCCGGCCGATACGTCGGCATCGGTGTCAACGCCTGCCGCCAGGTTTTTGTCCACCTGCGCCTTGTAGGCGTGCGCGCGGTTCAACACACCCTTGCCTGTGACGCAGGTCAAAAGCCAGGTGAGTTCCGTGATCTCGGGAATGTCGGACTGGCGGTAGAAGGTGACGCGGTCCGGGTCCAGCCCTGCGGCCAGCCAGCTTGCGGCAATCTCCAAGGTGGAGCGCTGGATGCGCGCCGGGTCGTCAATCTTGATCAGCGCATGGTAGTCGGCCAGAAAATAAAAGCTCTCCACATCGGCGCGCCGGCTGGCCTGCACCGACGGGCGAATGGAGCCCACATAGTTGCCCAGGTGGGGTGTGCCGGACGGCGTGATGCCGGTGAGGAAACGAATAGCGCTCATGGATTAAAAAGCTTTAACGAACCAACCACGCCAGCGGCGTCAGCACCACATCCAGCAGGCCAAACGTGAGCGCCATCACTGGCTGCAGCCACAGCTTGCTGACGATGCCTGCCAGCACCAAGCCCATCACGATGAAAAAACCATAGGGCTCGATGCGCGACACCAGCTCGGCCTGTTTATAGGGCAGCAGGCCAACCAGAATGCGGCCGCCATCCAGCGGCGGCAGCGGGAACAGGTTGAAGGCAAACATCACCACGTTGACCAGCATGCCGCCCTGGCACATCTTTACGAAGAAAGGCTCGGTCATGCCAGTGCCGACCAGCACATACAGCAACACGCCCCAGATCACCGCCTGGATCAGGTTGGCGCCCGGCCCGGCCAGCGCCACCCAGACCATGTCGCGCTTGGGGTTGCGCAAATTGCCAAATTGCACCGGCACTGGCTTGGCATAGCCAAACAGGAACGCGCCTGAGGTGGCAAAGTACAGCATCAGCGGCATCAGGATGGTGCCCATCGGGTCAATGTGCTTGAGCGGGTTGAGTGTGACTCGCCCCAGCGCATAAGCCGTGTTGTCGCCAAAGTGGCGGGCTACATAGCCGTGCGCTGCCTCATGCACGGTGATGGCAAACAGCACGGGGATGGCGTAAATTAAAACGGTTTGAATGAGGTTGGCAATGTCCATGCGGGGATTGTCTCAGAGTGGGCGGGGCGCTTTGCAGGCCCATAGGGTGCGAGTAAATGCGGACCGGTGCTACAGGCCGAGAGTTGCCAAGTCGCCGCGCCCCTGGCGGGTGACGACGGGCTCGCCGCTGGTCAGGTCCACCACGGTGGTGGGCGCAAGCGGGCAGGCTCCGGCGTCTATCACGGCAGCCACATCGTGCTCATAGCGGTCGCGGATGTCCTGCGCATCATTGAGCGGCTCGGTCTCGCCGCGCGCTATTAATGTAGTAGCTAACAATGGACCGTTGTGCAGCGCCAGCAGCTCTTTGAGCACCTTGTTGTCGGGCACGCGCAGGCCAATGGTCTTGCGCTGCGGGTGGCTCAGGCGGCGTGGCACTTCCTTGCTGGCTTCCAGAATGAAGGTGTAGGGGCCAGGCGTGGCGGATTTGAGCAGACGGAACTGCTTGTTGTCCACGCGCGCATAGTTGGCAAGCTCGCTTAAATCGCGGCACAGCAATGTGAGGTGGTGTTTGTCGTCCACACCGCGAATGCGTCGCAGGTTGTCTGCCGCCGCCTTGTCGTCAATATGGCAGACCAATGCGTAGCTGGAGTCCGTGGGCACGGCCACGATGCCGCCTTTTTCAAGCAGCCCCACGGCCTGCTTCAGCAAGCGCAGGTGCGGGTTGTCGGGGTGAACTTCAAAGTATTGGGCCATGGGTCAAAAAAATTTGAGTTCAGGTTTCCACATGCGCTGGCACGCGCCGGGATTCGCGCACGCTGAGCCAGCCGCCAATCGCGCCGCAGACGGCAATCATCGCAATGCCGATCAGCGCCCAGAGGTCGGGCACCTGCGAAAACACCAGCCATCCGCCCAGCATGGCAAATCCGATTTGAATGTACAAATAGGGCGTAATCGTGGCCGCAGGGGCGCGCTGATATGCCAGGATCAACAAAAAATGCCCAATGGTGCCCATCAACCCCACCAGCACCAACGCGCCCCACAGCGCCCATGAGTCAATGGACGCCCAGACGAATGGCAACGCCAGTGACGCCACCAGCGTGCCGACCCAGCCCGTGTAAAACTGCATGGTCATCGGGTCTTCGGTGCGCACCATTTTGCTGGTGAGGAGCTGAAACCAGGCGTTGCTGGCCACCAGCGCCAGTGGCAGCAGCAGCGCCCAGTTGAAGTCATCGCCATCGGGGCGAATGATGATCAGCGTGCCGATAAAGCCACCGATCACGAGCAGCCAGCGCAAGGGTGATACTTGTTCGCCCAGTTGCATTGCAGCCAGCAGGGTGATGACCAGCGGCGTAATCATCACGATGGCGGTGAACTCGGCCACGGGCGTGTGTTTGAGGCTGAAGAACGCCAGCATGGTGGAGCTCATCAGCAAAAGCCCGCGCAGCAATTGGTAGCGGGGATGCGCGGTGCGCAGCACGCTCAAGCCCCGCAGCGGCAGCACCACCAGTGTGGTGGCAACCGCCTGGAACGCGTAGCGAAACCACACGGCCATCAGCAACGGCACGCCCAGGGTGACAAACTTGGTCGTGGTGTCAAGCGTAGCAAAACAGGCGACCGACCCAATCGCCAGCCCAATACCGGCCAGCACGTTGTGCGGCTTGGTCAAAGTCTGCGCTCTCATTGCGCGTATTCCGTCTCCAGAACCTTGCTGTAGTAGGCGCGCCGACGAAGACAGTGCTTCACCACGACAAGGAGGTGCAACGCCCTACAGCGAGGTTTTGGGGACGGAATCACCGTATTCGATCCGCCAGCAGCTCCCAGACCGGCGTCAAATTGCCGGGCAAGTAGGGCAGGGTGCCCAGGTCGGTGTGCGATTCATCGGGGCTGTGGAAATCGCTGCCGCGTGAGGCGGCCAGGCCAAACTCACGCGCCGTATCGGCATAGGTAACGTACTCGGCCGCCGTGTGGCTGCCGGTCACCACCTCCACCGCCTGCCCGCCGTGGGCCTTGAATTCGGTGAACAGCGCAAACTCTTCATTGGTTGAAAATTTATAGCGGGCGGGGTGCGCAATCACCGCCACACCGCCCGCCTGGGTAATCCAGCTAACCGCGTCTTTCAGGTTGGCCCAGCGGTGCTCCACATAGCCGGGCTTGCCTTCGGTCAGGTATTTGCGAAACACCTCATTGGTGTCTTTGCACACGCCGGTTTCCACCAGAAAGCGGCCAAAGTGGGTGCGTGAGATCAGGTCCGGGTTGCCGACGTATTTCAGCGCGCCGTCAAACGCGCCCTTGATGCCGACCTTCTCCAGGCCGTCCGACATTTCCATCGCCCGCTCGCGCCTGCCGCCGCGCGTCTGTTTCAGCCCGGCCCGCATGTCGGCGTTGTCGGGGTCAAACCCCAGGCCCACAATGTGGATGGTGCTGCCAATGAACGAGACCGAAATCTCGGTGCCGGTCAAATATTTCAGGCCATTGGCCTTGGCCGCCGCCGCAGCGCGGTGCTGGCCGCCAATCTCGTCATGGTCGGTCAGCGCCCACAGCTCAACGCTATTTTTGGCGGCGCGCTCGGCCAGCAGCTCGGGGGTAAGGGTGCCGTCAGACACGACGGAATGGCAGTGCAAGTCTGCGTTCAGGATGGAAGTCACCCCTGTATTTTAGGCGCTATGGGTTTACCCTGTGGTGCGCGGTCTTTACAGCATCTGCCACCGTGTTGCCGCCTGCAGGGCCCCAGCAGGTGGCCGGGCTGGATGGGGGTTTGGTGGGGCTCTAGATTTTGGCGGTCTCGGCCATCAGCACCTTGACGCCGGCCCCAGCAAAGTTGGCCAGGTCAGCCGCCGTCGCCTGGCCTTGCGGGGAGCCCATGGCCTCTGCAATGGACGCCATCGAGTCAAACTCCAGAATCCCCACCAAGTACACGCCATGCTCGTCGCCCATGCCCATCACAGGGCCCCGCGTGACCTCGCAGCTGCGCAGGCCCGGCAGCGTCTTGGCCAGCGGCACGTGGGTGTTGAAGTAATAGCTGTCAAACGCCGCGGCGTCTTTGGGCTGCTGGTAGATTGCGAAGAGCTTGGCCATAAGAGTCCTTGGTTTGCCCGCAGTCCGGTGTGGCGTGCGCGTGGCTGGGAAATGGTAGGCATGGGGTTCATTGGCGTCAAGTAACGGGGCTGGTTTTTCAGCGATGCCGTGAAATTTGAATTTGCTATATAAATAGCATCTAACTATTCATATTTGACAAGGGCTACAGGCCTATTTGATTAAAATTTCAAGTCAAAACGTCTTAAAATTGACTTGATACTGACTGGATTTGCAGGGCAGGGCAGGGCGGCAGGGTGCGGGGGTCAGCTAGCGCTACGCTACTGTCGTTGGCGAACGCGCCGGGCGTCCGTGGCTGCTCTGCGCTACGAGCTCGCGCAGATGTGCGTTAGGCACTCTGCCTCAGTCAGGCGAATGCGGTGGTTGGCGAACCCAACTCTGTAGCATGCGCGAATCCTGCGCTGCGATCCTCCACAGCCACCCAGCACGCCTGCTTGTTGGGTTGGGTGCTGCGCACGGGAGCGCGATGGACCGTGCTTCAGGCCCCCGGCTATTGGGTCAAAGAGTGCGTGCGCAACCAGTCTTTCAGCGCGTCGTTCATGCGCGTCTGCCAGCCAGCGCCCGTCGCCCGAAAAGCTGCAAGCACATCGGGGCTGTACCGCACTGCGACCTGCTCCTTGACTGGCTGGACATTCGGCCCGCGCGTCCTTGCGCGGCCCACCTCAACGCCTCCCTGCTTGAGCACCGCACCGTCCCAATCAGCCACCTTGGTGCGCGGGCTGTCAGCGTCAATGCGGGAAGTTTTTCCAGTAGATGCGTTCTTCATGCTTTTCTGCCTTTCTGATTGAAATGATGTGATCAGCATCCCCGCGAGGGGTGTGCACGATGAAGACCACTACGCCGTTAAAAAGCCCCAGCGTTTGCAAGCGCAATGCGCCGTAAGAGATCCGTGCCAGCGAATCGCACGTTTTGTCAACAACACCGAGAAATATAAAACACTATATAAATAATAGCTTCTCAAACACATAGGATGAGGGCTACAGGCCGATTTTACTGGTTACGAAAGGCGCAACTGGTCAAAATTGACCTGACGCAGGCAGGGGCGCTAGCGGTGCGGGTGTACCGGATGCTGGGTGCTGGGTGCTGGGTGCAGCTAACGCCACGCAGCCCTCGTTGGCGAGCGCGCCGGGCGTCCGTGGCTGCTCTCTCCTCCGAGCTCGCGCAGATGTGTTTGTGGCGCTCTGTCTTGGTAACGCGAAGGCGATGGTTGGCGCACCCTGCCTACGTAGCATGCGCGAATCCTGCGCTGCGATCCTCCACAGCCACCCGGCACGCCTGCGGGCTGGGTTGGGTGCCGCGCACGGGCGGCGAAGTCGGCATGGAAAGCTGCTGCGACGCAATGGTGACCGGTTGCGACCAACGAGGCCGACAAGTCACCCGCTTTGAGCCCAAAGCCAAAGACCCGACTCACCCCAGTGAGCGCATGCACCAGGCGATAGATTCACCCTGGGGCAGGCAGCTTTACAGCCAGCGCATGGGCACGGTGGAGCCGGTGTTTGCCAACATCCGGCACAACAAGCGGTTGATCCGCTTGAATCATCGGGACCGCAGCAAAGTCAACACGCAGTGGAACTTGTACTGCATGGTGCACAACATTTAGAAGTTGGCGAAGAATGGGTATGTGCAATAGGGCCAAAGGGTCGCTCAATCCGGTGAAGACTTCTAGCGCCAAACAAGCCAAAAATCCAGCACACTTCGCAGATGACAATCAAAACGCCGACCAAAAAACAACCGGCTTCAATGACTGCGGTTGGGCGCGTCAGAAATCGGGTTTTTTTACAGCTTCGTTAGGCGTCACTCTTTGACGCCTCAATCAGTGCTTCGACCAGCATCATTCGTTGCTGATCTTCAATGTTGAAATGAAGCACGAGCAGACATCCGTACGCCGCAGAGAGAATGATAAACGCCGGCCTCTCTGCAAGGTGCTTGGCATAGCTGCTTTCACCTGATTTTGTGGAGCAAAGCATCGCGCCAAACTCAGACTTGAACTTCTTCCGCTGACTCGCGGTCATCTGCTCGACGTGAGCGCGGAGATCGAAGCTCACATTCCGAACGTCGTGAACGAGCTGATTCCTTAGCTCCGAGAGGCCGCGAAGGAATGCGACTTCCCGCGATTCGAGAAGCCCAAGCGCGCGGGCGAACGCGACCTTCCCGGACTTCGTATTGTTGAAGTCAAGATGTGCGATGACATCATCAATCGCAGTCGTGCCGAGCTTGCGAACAAGCAGGTTCGCTAAGACTGCCTCGAACAGAGCGTGCAGCTTAATGACCAACGACCAATCTGACTCGTGAATCAACTTGTCGACAAAATCTCCCGGCAGCCCGGCGCCGACCAAGACCTTGTGGATTGAATCTGGTGCGGCGCGCATGTGACGCCTAACGATCAGCGTTTATCTGTCGCGCCACCATGTTTGCAAAAGGCGAAGGACTCATACGCGGCAGATAAACTTTGTTGGACGAAGCCGCTACGCGGAGCAAGCTTTGCTTCCGTGATCCCGTAAGGTGCAGGCACATGCCCCGATTGTGGGGCATGCAAACCCTCAACCTTCCAGGAGTTCCATCATGTCTGAGTTTCCCAGTGGCATCAGCCCCGGGGAGTTACCTCAACTCGTTGCCGAGCCTTACCAATAGCGTTTGCAACACCTGCAACTAAAAAACCAGCGGGGCCGACAAGTCACCCGCTTTGAGCCCCAAGTCAAAGACCCGACTCACCCCAGTGAGGGCATGCGCCAGGCAATTGATTCACCCAGGGGGCGGCAGCTTTACAGCCAGCGCATGGGCACGGTGGAGCCGGTGTTTGCCAACATCCGGCACAACAAGCGGCTGACGCGCTTGAATCATCGGGGGCGCAGCAAAGTCAACACGCAGTGGAACCTGTACTGCATGGTGCACAACATTGAGAAGTTGGCGAAGAATGGGTATGCGCAATACGGGGCAAGAGTAAGCACAGGGGCTTGCGAGAGCCTGTGGGATTGCGAAGACGCGAATTTGCGGCGCACTTGGCGCGTGAAAAAGAAAATCGCAACCGAAAACGGCAGACCTCACAACCCAAAGCTCGGGGTGGCTGGAAATCGGGTGTTTTTACAGCTTCGTTAGGCATCACCAGTTCTCGGCCCGTTTGTTGCCCTACTTCTCTGGCGCTTCAAGTTTAGTACCATCAGCAAACACTACAACCGTGGGCTCCCAAATAACCTTGTATTTGTCATCGGTCATTTCTGCCAGCTTTCTGTCCTTATTGCTACCCATCGCATATTTGACTGATCGAGAGCCCGTCCAAGTTATCGACTCGCCAACCTTTATGGTTTTGTCGTTTGAGATTGCGAATCCAGATATTTCGTCTCCAAAGAGGTCCTTGACGGAGATGTATCCTTTGACGCCGGCTATTTCCTTCGTCGAGTTATTCTTATATCCAAATGTCACCTGAAGGTTTTCGTCTATCAGCATTCCGCTCATGCCCCGCTCTTCCTTGAGCGCCTTGGATACCAGAGTTACCGTAACAGCATCCCGCATGGTTTTCATTGCAGCGTCGCGCTCGGCGTTGAGCTTTTCCTTTAGTGCGGCTTGCCTTGCCTCTTCAACTGCACGGTCCGCCTTAAACTTCCGTTGATCTTCAATGGCCTTTCCGATTGTCATTCCATCAGGTATGCCTGGACCCGCCTTGCCCCCGAACAGACCCCCGAGCTTGGCTCCCAGTGTGTTGCGCATCACGTACCCTGCGAAGAGTTCTCGTTCTTCAGGCGTTAGCTTTTCCAAAGCTGGCTTGACGGCGTCCATCGCCGCCAAATCCATGGGTACTGGCGTGTCCTTTGGTCCTGAGCAAGCGGAGACTGCGAGCAATACGACTAGCGATAGGATCAGGCGTGACATTTTTGTTCCTGGCGAAATGTTGTTAGTTTTTGGCGACGACACGAAAGAAGGTGATTGCTGCCTAACGTTCAGCGTTTATCTGCCGCGCCGCAAAGCCCGGCCGACGCGCACGACATCCAATGCGGCGGATAAACCCCGTTGGACTGAACCAGCTCAACTAAAACGCGGTGGCTGACGAGATAGGGGTTTGTAAGTTTGGCACGCAGACGCATACGCAAATTATGACGTGGGATTTGCGTATCGTGTTGCTTTGCGGTGCCGGTTTCTGGCCAACCTTTGCCACTGGCTGGCACGCGCCACCGTTTGCCGCGATTGCCAAGGGCAGCTCTTGCCGTAACGCACAGCGCCTCCCCGCCACGTCTGTTGCGTGGCCTGCAAACTACCCGCGCTGTGGCCTGTGCTGACTCCATGGCCTGCGGGTTGGGTGCAGGCATCTGCAAAGCAAGGCGCGCTGCTGGCAGCTTGATGCCTTTGCAGGCGGATGCCAACACCCCATAGCGGCGAATGCGCCTGATGCCGGCCCAAATCTACGCTGAATTATCTGGTGATAGCTACTAAAGTAATAGCTAACTTTGCATAACCGGCAGGGGCTACAGGACATTTTTACCGTTATAACCCGCTAATTTCAGATAAAATCAGCTCCGCTGCCTCTCCAGCACGCCAACCAAACCCGCCAAGGCGGCGAGTAGTGTGTAGACGGGCGCAGGGCCTATTCGCGCATGCTACAACGCGGGGTGCGCCAACCATCGTCGTCACGCAAGCCACGCGAGCGCACTACAAACACATCTGCGCGAGTGAACCGGAGAACGTGTGCACGCTGCTCGCTGCCTCGTTCACCAAGCTAGCATGGCAAAAGCGCTAAACCTCCGCCCCTTCAATCAAAAACCGAACCCGCCGCACACCGTTCCATTCATCCGCATCCAGCCGAAACGCGAGGACTACGCGCGCGGGTAACGGCTCGGTGTGGCCGAACCAGATGGCGTCTACGGGCTGGCCTTGGTGTTTGAGTTTTAGCGCCAGATGCTTCTCGCCGACCAGGCGTTGCGACAGCACTTCGACCTCTTCGCTGAAGGTGGGGGGCGCAAAGCCCTGGCCCCAGACTTCCTTGTGCAGCGTGTCCACCAGGTCGATGCGGCGGTACTCGGGCTTCAGCGGGCCGTCGGTGTCGATGCGGCGGGTGAGGGTGGCGGCGTCCAGCCACTCTTTGGCCACGTCGTTCAGGCCCTGCTCAAAGGCGTCGAAATTTTCTTCGGCAATGGTGCAGCCCGCTGCCATGGCGTGGCCGCCAAAGCGTAAGAGCACGCCGGGGTGGCGCTTGGCTACCAGGTCCAGCGCGTCGCGCAAATGGAAGCCGGGGATGGAGCGGCCCGAGCCCTTGAGCTCGTGCTCTTTGCCGGGCGCTTTGCTGGCGGCAAAAACGAAGGCGGGGCGATGCAGTTTATCTTTGATACGCGAGGCCACGATGCCGACCACGCCTTCATGAAAATCGGGGTCGAACACGCAGATGGCGGGGGGCGGCTCTGTGCCTTCGTCGAACAGCGACTCGGCAAGATCAAAAGCCTGCTCGCGCATGTCGCCCTCAATCTCGCGGCGCTGGCGGTTGATGCCGTCCAGCGCTTTGGCCAGCTCGTCGGCGCGCGCTGCGTCGTCTGTCAGCAGGCATTCAATGCCCAGCGTCATGTCGGCCAGGCGGCCGGCGGCGTTGATGCGCGGGCCCAGTGCAAAGCCGAAGTCAAACGTAGTGGCGGCTTTGGCTGTCCGGCCTGATGCTACGAAAAGACTAGCTAATCCAGCAGGTAAAACGCGGGTTCTGACCCGTTTCAACCCCTGAGCAACGAGGCGGCGGTTGTTGGCGTCGAGCTTGACGACGTCGGCTACGGTGCCCAGGGCGACGAGGGGCAGGAGGGCGTCGAGCTTCGGTTGCTGGCTTGAATCAAACGCGCCGCGTGATCGCAACTCCGCCCGCAGCGCCAGCAGCACATAAAACATCACGCCCACGCCGGCGATGGACTTGCTCTCAAAATTGCAGCCGGGCTGGTTGGGGTTGACGATGACATCTGCATCTGGGAGCAGCACTTCGCCGTTGACGATGGCGGGCAAGTGGTGGTCCGTCACCAGCACTTGCAGGCCCAGCGCGCGGGCGGCGGCCACGCCATCCATGCTGGCAATGCCGTTGTCCACGGTGATCAGCACGTCGGCGCCGCTGTCTTTGACGCGCTGCGAGATGGGTGCCGTCAGGCCGTAGCCATCAACGACGCGGTCGGGCACGATGTAGCCCACGTTTTTTGCCCCCAGCAGGCGCAGGCCGCGCAGGCCAACGGCGCAGGCGGTGGCGCCGTCGCAGTCGTAGTCGGCCACGATGCAGAGTTTTCTGTTTTGTGCAATCGCGTCGGCCAGCAGCACGGCTGCCTCGGCCGTGCCTTTCATCGACGCGGGTGGCAACAACAGGGCCAGGCCGTCGTCCAATTCTGATTTGCTTTGCACGCCGCGCGACGCGTACAGGCGCGCCAACAGCGGGTGGACGCCAGCCTGCTCCAGCGCCCAGACGGTGCGTGGTGGAATGTCGCGTACTAGTATTTTCATAGCAGCTTAAGCACGGTGGGCAAGGGCTGCGTGCCAAAAATGCTCTTAATTTTCGCAAATATCCGGCCTGTGAGCCCGTTTTGGCCCTTGGGATCGGCTTGGTAGGTTTGCGCGCTGCGCTCGCCGCACAGGGTCAGTGTGGCACTTCTTTTCGAGCCAGTTTTCATGTCAGCCTTCGTGGCAACAATTTGCAGCAAAGCCGCGCATTCTTTGCTGTCAATCTGCTGCCAGGCCTGCGCCCACGCGGGCCAGTTGCCCTGAATGGCCGCATCGCGCAGCGTGTTGGGCACGGTGACGGCTTGCGATGTTGGCGCCGCGACTTGGGACGAATGCGCAGGGCCCGGCGGCAGCGCTCCTGTGCCGCTCACCCAAAACGAATTCACGGCAGGCAACCCAAGCGCCGCGCGCGCATCGGTCAGCGGGTGCGTGTAGAGCAGCATCTGCATTTCGTTTTGCAGGCGGCGCAGCAGCTTGGCCGATTCCGCTTTGGGCAGCCAGTCGTCCACATGGCCGCCCAACACGCGGTAGGGCGAAGCGGTGGCCAGCCCCGCAAACACCTCGCCGCGTGCCAGCCAGCGCGTAGGTCTGTCGTACATCAGCGCAATGCCATCCTCGGCAAAGTAGGGTTGCATGGCTGCCAGCAGAGCGCGCGATTCGTCTTCCATCAGATTCAAGGCGCGCGGGTGGGTCATGGTGACGTGGCTGGTCTGCACGGTCCAGTGGCAGGGCGTGATGACGGCCCAGGCGTCAGTCCCGGCCGTGACACGCAGGGGCTGCGAATTGTCAGTGGCGGGGTGGGCAGTGTCGCTGCCAGCCAACGAACCGGCGTAGCCCGCCTGTTTTGCATGCCAGGCTCCCCAGGGGATTTGGCCATCGGGCAACATCGCGGACGGGGTTTTTGGAGTGACGTTTGCTGTTATGTCGAGCCCGCCTAGCCCGTAGGCGGTTGCCAGCGCGCGCTCATGGGGTGGCGACAAGCTGGTGCCATCGGCAGTGTCTGTGTGAGCCAGTGGTAACAGGCGCAGAAGCTTTTCGAGCGTGGGCAGTTTCAGCGTGGCCAGCGCCTGCTGGCATTCGGGCTCGTCGCAGTTGGCATAGGGCAGCAAGAGGTGCATTGGGGGAATTGTCAGGCATGCTTGCGTGGGTGCGCGTGCCATGCGATCTTGCCCGCGGCGGTCGCGGCATTACCGGCATGGTTCAACCTTGCTGCCGCCAAATACGGCATGCTGGCGCAGCGTGGACGTGAATAGGGCGTACAGCATTTTTTGGGGCGGCTCGCTCACCGCATCCAGGGCCGCGCGGTGCGGGTGTGGCAGCACCAGGTCAAGCGCCTTCAGGTTGTCAGCTATCTGTTCCACCCGGCTCACGCCCATCAGGGTTGACGCGACGCCGGGTCGGCCCATGACCCAGGCCAACGCGACTTGCGCAGGGGTGTGTCCCACCTCTTTTGCAACTTGCGTCAGCGCAGCCACAATTTTCCAATTGCTTTCGGTAAAGAGCGAGTCACCAAACGGGTTGGCACCGTCCAGCCGCTTGTCGCCTGCGGGGCGCTGTTTGCCTGTGCTGGCTGCTTCGCGCGGCGAGCCTTTGGCCTTAAGTGCGGACGCTTCAACGCTGGCCCGGTTGTATTTGCCCGCAAGCAAGCCGTAAGCCAAAGGGCTCCACGGCAGTAGCCCCATGCCAAATTCCGCCGCCAGCGGAATGTGTTCGTCTTCAATGTCGCGGTTGACCAGCGAGTAGAAGTACTGCAACGCAATCGGCCCCGGCAGCCCGCGCGTGGCCGCCAGCGTGGCGATTTTCGCAACAAACCAAGCGGGGGCGTTGGAGACGCCCCAATAGCGGATCTTGCCCGCCCGCACCAGCCCTGCCATGGTTTCCAGCAGCTCGTGTGCCGGTGTTACGGCGTCCCACACATGCACCCAGTACAGGTCGATGCAGTCGGTCTTTAGCCGCGCAAGCGATGCTTCCAGCGCGCTGTGCACGTGCTTGGCGCCGTTGCCGCCAGCGTGGGGGCCCTTGCCCGCGCCAAACCCGCATTTGGTGGCCAGCACCAGGCTGTCGCGCAGCGCCCGCTCTGCAATGAACGCGCCCACCATCTCCTCGCTGCGCCCGCCAGAGTACACGTTTGCGGTGTCAATAAAGTTGCCACCAGCGTCAACATAGGCATTGAACACGACGCGCGAGGCTTCCTGGGCCGAGCCCCAGCGGGCCGTGCCAAAAGTCATGGTTCCCAGCGCCAGCGGGCTGACGGCCAGGCCAGAGCGGCCCAGGGTGCGGTAGTGGTTGAGTGGCATGGTGTTGCTTTCTGTGCAGATTGGCGTGTGTACGATGGTTTGCCGTGATGGGCTGGATTATCGGGAGGGTCGGGAAATGGGTGATGAATGAGGATGATGAATGGGGGTGATGATATGGCGGGATGAAACGGCGGAATGAAATGGCGTCGGGCCTGCCGGCAGCGGCGCAGGTGCCACAATCTCCCCATGCAACTCCCCTACGAACTCACCCTGGGCTGGCGCTACACGCGGGCCAGCCGGGGCACGCGGCGCAACGGCTTTATCTCTTTCATCTCAGGCGTGTCGATGCTGGGCATTGCGCTGGGCGTGGCCGCGCTGATCATTGTGCTGAGCGTGATGAACGGCTTTCAGAAAGAGGTGACGAACCGCATGCTCAGCGTCATCTCGCACATTGAGGTGTTCTCGCCCGACGGCGCGGCGCTGCCCGATGTGGCGCTCACGCTTAGCGAAGCACGGGCCAACCCGCAGGTGGTGGGCGCGGCGCCTTTCATCGGCGCGCAGGGCTTGCTCGGGCGCGGCGATGACATCAAGGGCGCGCTGATTCGTGGCATCGACCCCGCGCGCGAGCCCGAGGTGACGGACCTGGGCGCGGCGCTCAAAGACTCGGCGCTGGCCAGGCTGGTGCCGGGGCAATTTGGCATTGTGCTGGGCGGCGAGCTGGCGCGAGCCATGGGCGTGCGCGTGGGCGACCCTGTGACGCTGATTGCGCCCAGCGGGCAGGTGTCGCCGGCCGGTGTGGTGCCGCGACTTAAACAGATGACGGTGGTGGGCCTCTTCGATTCGGGCCACTATGAATACGACTCGGGCCTGGCCCTGCTGCACATGGACGACGCGGCCAAAATCTTCCGCCTGGAAGGGCCTACCGGCATCCGCCTCAAGCTCCGCGATTTGAACCAGGCAAGGGAGGTGGCTGCCGACCTGAGCCGAAGTCTGACCGGTAACTTGTTGATCCGCGACTGGACGCGCCAAAACCGCACCTGGTTTGCCGCCGTGCAATTGGAAAAACGCATGATGTTCATCATCCTCACGCTCATCGTGGCGGTGGCGGCGTTCAATCTGGTCAGTACGCTGGTGATGACAGTGACCGACAAACGCGCCGACATCGCCATACTGCGTACTTTGGGTGCCAGCCCCAGCAGCATCATGGGCATCTTTGTGGTGCAGGGCGCGATGGTGGGTGTGATTGGCACGCTGGCAGGCCTGGCGCTGGGCCTGGGCATTGCGTTCAACATTGACGTTATCGTGCCGTTCATGGAGAAAGTGTTGAGCGCCAGCTTTCTGCCCAAAGACGTCTATTTGATCAGCCGCATGCCGAGCGACCCAAGGCAGGCCGATATTGTGCCGATTGCCGTCATCTCGCTGGTGCTGGCGTTTTTGGCAACGTTGTACCCAAGCTGGCACGCGAGCCGGGTGAACCCTGCGGAGGCGCTGCGGTATGAGTGAGACCGTACTCCAGGCCAAATCCATCACGAAGCGCTTTTCCGAGGGCCGGCTGGACGTCACTGTGCTGCAAGGCGTTGACTTGACGATCCGCGCGGGCGAGACGATCGCCATCGTTGGCGCATCGGGCTCGGGCAAGAGCACGCTGCTGCACTTGCTGGGCGGGCTGGACGCGCCGACCAGCGGGCAGGTTTTGCTCAAGGGCCAGGACATTGCCACGCAAAGCGCGGCTGAGCAAGGCCGCTTGCGCAACCAGCATCTGGGATTTGTCTACCAGTTCCACCACCTGCTGCCCGAGTTCACGGCGCTTGACAATGTCGCCATGCCGTTGTGGATTCGGCGTCTGCCCCAAGCCGAGTGTACGCAGATAGCTACAAAAATTCTAGCGAGTGTGGGCTTGCAGGACCGCCTGCACCACCGCCCGGCAGAGCTATCGGGCGGCGAGCGCCAACGCGTGGCGATTGCGCGCGCGCTGGTCACGCAGCCGGCCTGCGTGCTGGCCGACGAGCCCACGGGCAACCTGGACCGCAACACCGCAGACGGCGTGTTCGAGTTGATTCTGCAACTGGCGCGGGACCAGGGCACCGCCTTTGTGCTGGTCACGCACGACCAGGCGCTAGCGGCGCGCTGCAAGCGGCAGTTGCGGCTGGTGCTGGGGACGCTGACCGAGGCCCGAAAAGACGAGGGCATAACAACCGAGGCGAAAGTCAGTGCAGCAGTCTCCGAGGCGACCTCCGATCTGCCCGAAGTTTTACAGCGATAAAGTGGTACTTTTATGAGCAAGACGAGCAAGACAGACCAGCCCGGATTCACCACGCAAATCGTCCACGCAGACCAGCATTTTGGCGTGGAGCATGGCGGTATTCACAAGCCGATACACACCTCGGTGCAATACGGTTACGACAGGGTGGAAGACTTGATTGGCGTGTTCCAGGGCACGCTCAAGGGCGGCTACAACTATGCCCGCCAGGGCACACCCACCACGGCGGCGCTGGAGTCCAAAATCACGCAGATGGAGCAGGGTATCGGCACGGTGAGTTTCGCCACCGGCATGGCGGCCATCACCGCCACGTTCTTGACGTTGCTCAAGGCGGGCGACCACCTGGTGTGCAGCCAGTTTGTGTTTGGCAACACCAACAGCCTGCTGGGCACCTTGAAAGACCTGGGTATTGGTGTCACCACGGTCGATGCCACCCACGCCGACAAGGTGGCTGCTGCCATCCAGCCCAGCACGCGCATGGTGTTTGTAGAAACCATTGCCAACCCCGGCACGCAGGTGCCAGACCTGTCCGCAATAGGTAAGCTGTGCGCAGACCGGGGCTTGGTCTACGTGGTGGACAACACCATTACCTCGCCTTTTCTGTTTCGCCCCAGCAGCGTGCAGGCCAGCCTGGTCATCAACTCGCTCACCAAAACCATAGCAGGCCACGGCTCGGCGCTGGGCGGTGCCGTCACAGACACCGGTCTGTACAACTGGGACAGCTACCCCAACATTTTTGCCAATTACCGCAAGGGCGATGCGCGCCAGTGGGGTCTGCAGCAAATCCGCAAAAAAGGCCTTCGGGACATGGGTGGCACGCTCTCCAGCGAGCACGCGCACCAGATCAGCGTTGGCGCGGAGACGCTGTCTTTGCGCGTCACGCAGAGCAGTGCTACGGCGCTGTCCCTGGCGCGCTTTTTAGAGGATCACAAGGCCGTGGACCGTGTGTATTACCCCATGCTGGCGTCTCACCCGCAACATGCGATTGCCAAACAGCATTTCAGCGCTGGCTCGTGGTTGCTGTCGTTTGAGTTGGGCGATGAAGCTGCGGCCCTTGCCTTTATCAACCGCCTGAAGTTGCCCGTGGTGGCCACCGGTCTGGGCGACACGCGCACCCTCATCATCCCCGTGGCACCCACGATCTTCTGGGAAGCCGGTGCACAAGTGCGCGCGGCCATGGGCATTGCAGATGGGCTGATCCGGCTGTCTGTAGGGCTTGAGGAAAGCCCGGATTTGCTGGGGGATTTTGAGCAGGCGTTAGGGTAAGCTGTACGTTGTTGGATTGGTAAAAATCAGAGTTTTAAAAATCCATAAACTATTGAATTTAAATTATTTTCAGGTTATAAATGATGTTTTATAAAAAACACCTGAAATGACCCTGATACTGGAGCTTCTTCCCAACCAGACCCGTCAGTACATTGATGCGGAAACCGTCTTTTTGGAGTTGCGCCGCGCCAGGGCAGAAGCGGCTGAAGTGCGGGGCTCCATGTTTTGGCGTACTCAGGGCAATGCGGAATACCTGATTCGTGAATCTTCTGGCGGCGCACAAAAATCTTTGGGGCCGCGCAGCGCCGAAACCCAGGCCATGCATGAGCGGTTCAAGCGCCGCAAAACTGACGCCAGCAACAGACTTGCTGCTTTAACGGTCGCCGCACACAACCAGCAGCGCTTGAACAAGGCGCTGAGGGTGGGCCGCGTACCCGGCATCGTCATCAAGACGCTCAACGCGCTGGAGGCGGCAGGCCTGCAAGATCACTTTGTGACCGTCGGCACCCATTGCCTGTATGCCTATGAGAGCGCGTGTGGCGTGCGTTTTGTGCCTGACGCGCTGGCCACGCAAGACCTTGATCTGCTGTTTGACAGCAGAAAGCGGATGGCCTTCACGTCCCAAATGCGCCGCATGGACAGCTCGTTCATTGGCGCCCTGCAAAAAGCCGACCCAACTTTCAGGGTGATGCATGACCAAAAACAGACCGCCATCAATGATTCTGGTTTTGAAGTTGACGTCATCCGGCGCGTGGCGAAGGATCGGGACCCGCATCCGTTCAGGATGAGCGCCGATGAAAACGACCTCTGGGCAGTTCAAGTCGAAGGCGCCGACAAAATGCCGAGCGCGCCGCGTTTCAGTCAGATGGTGGTTGCAGAGACGGGACACATGGCGGTGATGAACACGATGTCACCGCTAACGTTTATTACCATCAAACGCATGATCTCGACAGCGGTTGGACGGGATCCCAAAAAACGTTTGAAGGATGCACTGCAGGCAGATTTGGTGGAAAGCCTGGTGCGTTCGCACATGCCGCAGTACGCTCTTTGATGGGGCTGTGCAGTATTTGTCGTTTTGGCTCATTTGGGCAGCAGTCGCTGCACCAGCGGGTGCTGAACCTTCTTTTCCACCCCAATTGCAAAAAAATGCTCCTGCACGCCATCGCAGGGGCCCACCAGCTTGACGCCGTAGCGTGCCACCAGGTCGTCATGTATCCACTGCGCGGCGGGGAAGACGCCCATGCCGCTGGCGCCGAAAGTCTTGAGCAGGGCACTGTCTTCAAACTCGCCAGCAATGCGCGGCTGGATGCGTTGCCGCTCAAACCATTGGTCCAGCTGGTTGCGCGTCTGCGAATGCCCGGTAGGCAGCAGCACAGGTAACTTGGCCAGAGATTGCGGAAAGCCGCGCCGGGCCTGCGGGTAGAGCGCTTCGCTGGCATACCAGGCCAGTTTTGACGCGCCCAGCGCGTGGCTGTAGACCTTCAGATTGGGGTTGGGCGGCGCGGCTCGGTCGGCCAGCACGACATCAAGCCGGTGCAGCGCCAGGGCGGCCAGCAGGTCGTCAAACCGGCCTTCGGAGCAGTGCAGGCGCAGGTGCGGCTCCAGCATGACAGGCTGCAGCAGGCGGCGCACCACCTGCTTGGGCAGGCCGTCTGAAATTCCGGCGTTCAGGCGCATGGCGGGCATGCTTGCGGCATCGCGCACCAGCGCTGGCAGTTCTTCGCCAAGCTGGAAGATCAGGTCAGCCTGCTGCATGGCAGCGACGCCGGCCTCAGTCAGCACCAGGCCCCGGCCTGCGGGCTTGAGCAGCGTATGGCCCAGGGAGCGTTCCAGTTCACGCACTTGCGCGCTCACAGTTTGAATGGCCATGCCCAGGCGTTCCGCCGCGCGGGCGATGCCGCCCTCTTTGGCAACAACCCAGAAATAGTAGAGATGGCGGTAACTGAAAGTCGATGCATTCATGCGCTGGTCAAGGTAACGGGGGTGTGACGGGGGTGATGGTCAGGATTTTACGAACTGTCAGTCCCTGATTGTCTGCTTTTTCAATTAGCCTGTCGATCCTATCCTTCGTCTGTGTTCAACCCGCAATCAACCAACGGAGGTATGTGATGCAAGTAATTTTCCAGTCCCGCGACCCTGAAGGCGCCGAGATGCGCAACCTGGCTGTCCAACGCGTTCGCTTTGTGATGCGCCGCCTGAGCTGGCTGGTGCCGCGTGCCAAAGTCCAGCTGGAGGACATCAACGGCCCGCATGGTGGCGTGGACAAGCGCTGCCAGCTTGAGTTCAAGACCCATAAGTCAGGCACCGTGGTGGTCACCGCCATTGCGCGCAACTGGAGCGATGCGCTCAATAGCGCCCTGGCACGTGCAGCGCGCACGCTGGTGCGCGGCTGGCAGCGCAACCGTGCCCACCCCCGCCTGCGCCAGTCTGCCGTTGGCTTTGACGGCTGATGCGTCAACACGAACCACATACACACCGACAAAGGAATGAGCCTATGAGATGCCCCAAATGCCCGGACGCCGTGCTGGTGATGACTGAGCGCCAGGCGGTGGAAATTGACTATTGCCCCCTGTGCCGCGGCGTCTGGCTGGACCGGGGTGAACTGGACAAGCTGGTTGAGCGGTCTGCCCTTGCCGAGCCGCCCAGAGCCGCCGTCAGCCAGCATGCCAGCCCGCCCTCCAGCGGCCAGCGCCACCGCGACCACGATGATTTTTCCGACTCTGACTACCGCGCCGGCCGCCGGCAGTACGGCAACCGGAAGAAGTCATGGCTTGGTGAGATTTTTGACTGAGCAGCCGACAGTCTGGCCTCACCCCGAGTTTCAATGCCAACCCGGCATCCACTTCAAAAGGAGCCCTCTCATGCGCACCTACGCCAAAAACAGCCCGCAAGCTGCGGCCCGTATCGTTGCAGTAACCCTGGTATCTGACGGGCATGTTTCCAAAACGGAACTTGATTTGCTGGACCAGGTTGGAGCTTACCGACTGCTCGGCATCGACAGGGCAGAAATGCTGGGCGTGCTTCAGGCCTTCTGCAATGATCTGCTGCAAGCCCGTCACCCACACTGGACCGACGCGTGCCAGATCGACCCACGAACTCTCAGCCAGTTGATGGCGGAGGTGGAAGACCCGGCGCTGCGCATGGCAGTGCTGCGCCTGTGCGTGGCTGTGGCAGAAGCCGATGGCCACGTGGCCGATGGCGAGTCAATTGTGCTCGTCAGCGCGGTGGAGCAATGGGGCTTGCAGCGTGAAATGTTCCGGCCTGCTGCCGTTGCACCGGCCTGATAACTGTCTGCACCCATGGAATATTTAGTCACCCTTCTCGATACCGATTTTCTGGGCAAAGCGGCCGGGATCTGGCTGGCGTTTTTTGGCATCGTGACCGCCCTGCTTGCGTTTGACTTGGGCGTATTGCACAAGGACGACCAGGAGATTGGCGTTAAAGCGAGCCTGCTGCTGTCGGTCGGCTACATCAGCTTTGCGCTCATGTTCGGTGCCTGGGTGTGGTGGTACCTGGGTGCACAGAGCGGCATGGCTTACTTCACCGGGTTCATGATCGAGAAATCGCTGTCGATGGGCAACGTGTTTGTCATTGCCTTGATCTTTGGTTTCTTCGCCATCCCACGCCAGTACCAGCACCGGGTGCTGTTCTGGGGCATTCTGGGCGTGATCATCCTCCGTGCCATCATGATTGGCCTGGGGGCCACGCTGGTGAGCCAGTTTGGCTGGGTGCTGTACCTTTTTGGCGCTTTCCTGGTATTTACCGGCATCAAGATGTGGATCATTGCCGACCACGTGCCCGACATCGGCAACAACCCGGTACTGAAGTTTTTGCGCAAACGGATTCGGGTCACCACAGGCCTGCGCGGCAATGCCTTTTGGGTGCGCGAGCCTGACCCGGTGACCGGCAAGGTGGAGCGCTGGGCCACGCCGCTATTTCTCGCGCTGGTTTTGATTGAGTTCGTTGACCTGGTGTTTGCAGTCGATTCGGTGCCGGCCATTTTTGCCATCACCACCGATCCCTTCATCGTCTACACCAGCAACATTTTTGCCATTCTGGGCCTGCGGGCGCTTTACTTTGCGCTGGCCGCGATGATCCACCGGTTCAAGTACCTCAAGTACGCACTGGCACTGGTGTTGGTGTTCATTGGCACCAAGATTTTTTTGGTCGGATTTATCGGCAAGTTTCCGCCTGTCATTTCACTCACCGTCACCTTCGGCCTGATTGCCGGTGGCGTGCTGTTCTCCCTGTGGAAGACACGAAGCCAGCAGCCAGCCTCTCAAATGCCCTGAGCCCTCATCTGTCGGGCATAGGTAGCTACTGTAAAAATAGCTTATGCATTGCGGAGGGTCCCAGCGTCTTTCACGGTTCCGAAAAGTCGCCACAGAAGGGTCACAGTATCCGGTTGAACCAGAGCATCGAGAGGCCGACTGACACAATCGCCAGCACGGCCGCCGCCAGTGCCAGCAAGCCAGAGATTTCAGTCTCTTTTTTCTCCACGGTGAGGCGCGAGCTGAGCGTCTCATAGACCTTTTTCAGGTCAGCCGCCGTGCCGGCATAAAAGTAGTCAGCCTGGGTTTTGGTGGCAATGGCCTTGAGGGTTTCTTCGTCGAGCTTGACGCGCATCGACCAGCCTTCAAAGCCGATCGTTTCACCCGTCACTGTGCCCACGCCCACGGTGTAGACGCGCACGCCCCGGTCGGCTGCCATTTTGGCGGCTTCAAGCGAGTCCACGCCCGTGGTGCGCTGCCCGTCTGTTAGCAAAATAATAGCGCCTGAAGTGTATGATCCGGGGGCTACAGGCACAAATGGCTTCTTTTCATCTTTGGCAGGCTGGTCGATGGAGACGCCTCTGGTGCGTTCACGGCCATAGGCCATGCTGGCCAGATCGATGCCTGCGTCAGGAAAAAGCGTGGCCAAAGACAGCACCAGACCGTTGCCAATGGCTGTGCCACGCTGCAGCTGGAACCGGTCAATGGCCGAGACCAGGTCTTCCCGGTTCAATGTGGGGATTTGCGCCACTTGGGCCGAGCCGGCAAACGCCACAATGCCGACTTTCACGCCGCGCGGCAGCTCCGTCAAAAACGCTTTGGCCGCGTTTTGGGCAGCGACAATTCGGCTGGGCTGCACATCGGTGGCCCGCATGCTGCCCGATACATCCATCGCCAGCATGATGGTCTCCTGTTGCATCGGCAAGGTGACCACCGCAAACGGGCGGGCGGCGGCCAACAGCATGGCGGCAATGGCCAGCAAAAACAGCAGGGGCGGGATATGCCTGCGCACGCTGGGGCCGGTGCCCATGGCTTCGCGTACGATCGACAGACTGGCAAATCGCAGCGCCAGTTTCTTCTTGCGTCGCAGCAGCCAGGCGTACAGCGCCACCAGCAGCGGCAGGGCTAGCAGAAGCCATAGCAGGTGCGGCCACATGAAGGTCATGGGCAGCGATTTTGGGAACAGGTTTGAAAATGTTGCTGCAATGTCCATGGGTGTTCTCCAGTAGGTCCCGGGCGCCGCGTCAGGCCACCCGCTTCAGGTGAGCGGGCAGCTTGCCGCCGGCGGCCACGCGGCTGCGGCGCTTGCGCATGTCGGTAAACCGGGAAATGGCCTGTACCAGGTCGTCCTCGGTTGAGAGCTCCAGGGTGTCCACGCCAGCGCGGGCCAGCGTTTGGCGCAAAGCGGTCTCCCGCTGCGCTGCAATCTGGGCAAAACGCTGGCGGAACCTGGGGTTGGAAGTGTCTACCAGCATCTGCTCGCCGCTTTCGGCGTCGCGCAGGGTGACCAAGCCCAAGTCGGGCAGATTTTGTTCCAGCGGGTCGGTCAGCCGCACCGCAACGACCTCATGCTTTTGGGCCAGTTGGCCCAGCGGTTTCTCCCAACCGGGCTCGCTGATGAAGTCTGACACCACAAACACTGTGGAGCGCCTGCGCACCGTATTGGCGGCTGATTTCAGCAACTCATCCAGGTGGGTTGCGCCGGTTTCGCGGTGCTTGGGGCGCTGCTGCATCGCATGCATCAAGCGAAGGACGTGGCGGCGTCCGTTGCCCGCCGGAATCACCGTGTCCACGCCAGCGCCGTACAAAAGCGCGCCTACCCGGTTACCGTGGCGCGTCAGCAGGCGCGCCAGCACGGCGACAAAACTGGCGGAAATGTTTTGCTTGCGCTTTTCGCCCGAGCCAAAGTCGATTGACGGGCTCAAATCGAGCAAAAACCAGGCGGTCATCTCGCGGTCTTCGGTGAACACCCGCACATGCGGTATTTGCAGCCGCGCGGTGACGTTCCAGTCGATGTGGCGCACGTCGTCGTGGTGCTGGTATTCGCGCAGGTCGGCCAGGTCGATGCCCGCGCCGCGCAGCAGCGTGCGGTAGTCGCCTTGCAGCAGTCCGTCCAGGCGGCGGATCACGGTCCATTCCAGGCGGCGCAAGATCGGCTCGGCGCCCTCAGGGACCGGGTCG
>JANYJD010000109.1 GCA_025358555.1 Rhodoferax sp. | reverse complement strand
GGCGTACACGTCAAACAGCCGCGGATGCGGATCGTCACGCGCCAGCAAATTGAGCAGCAGCTCGTTGATGTAGTAGCCCGACATCAGCGCGTCGCCGGTGGGCATGACGTGCCCGCCCATCCACTCCGCCCCCTTGAGCGTGCGGATTTCAGCATCGCCGCCATAGGTTACATGCAATGGCTGCAAAGGCAGCAAAATGGGGCGAAAGTTCGAGCTAGGTTTCTTCGCACCTTTGGCCACCAGCGCAATGCGGCCATGGTGGCGGGTCAACACTTCCAGAATCAGGCTGGATTCGCTCCAATCGTAGCGATGGAGCACGTAGGCGGGCTCGTTTGCTATTCTAAGCATAGCTAATTATGTATGACTGACGAGCATTGCAGCCATATTTAGTGCAGTTCTCGCAAATATCAGGCCTGCACGGTGCAGTTGCGGCCTTGGGATTTGGCTTGGTACAAAGCCACATCGGCGCGGCACACCGTCACTTCCATGGATTCAGGCGGGGCATGGGCGGCAATACCCGCAAAAAAAGCCACCGTGACTGGAGCGGGCGACTGCCACACCTCGGGCCGCATCAGGTGGTTTCGCATGCGTTTTACGACCAGCACGCCCGCGTTCAGCGGCGTCTCAGGCATGAGCAGCACAAACTCCTCACCGCCCCAGCGCGCCAGCACATCGACAGCGCGCAGGCACCCAAGGCAAGCCTGGGCAAACAGCCGCAGCGCCTCATCGCCAGTGGCATGCCCATACGTGTCGTTGACGCTGCAAATGCCATCTGGCTTGCGGTAATGGACGCGGCTGACAAGCGGCGGATCCAGCCACTGCGCATGGCCACGTAAAACGCCAGCAGGCAAAACCGCAATCAGAATGCGCTGGAAATCTGACCGCTCGTCGCTGACCAGGCCCGCGCGTGCAGCATAAACATGCAGTAACAGAAGCAGCGCGTACACGCCCGAAGCCAGAACCCAGAATTTCAGGTACAGGCGTTGGTAATGCTGGTGCCCGAGCAGCCAGACGGAGTTTAACGGGGCGGGCTGGTTTGACGTGCGCGTGACTTCCATGGCTCATCGCTCCGACGCCCGCTACACCCTACCAGCGAATGCCGCCGAACCGGCTCTGCCGGGCCGCTGGCGTTGCCCCCTGCAAGGGGGGTGGCGCAGCGACACGAAGTGCGCGCAGCCTGGGGGTGTACCTATTCATACCCGAAGCTGCGCACCCGAGCCTCGTCATCGGCCCAACCCGAGCGCACCTTGACCCACATCTCGATGAACACCTTCGCGTCCATGAGTTTTTCCAGCTCCATCCGGGTCTCGGTGCCGATGCGCTTGATTCGCTCGCCCTTGTCGCCAATCACCATGGCCTTGTGGGTGTCGCGCTCCACCACGATGGTGGCGGCGATTCTGACCATGCGTTTGGTCTTGACGCCATCTTTGCCCTTGCCACGGCCGGGTTCTTCTTCAAACTTGTCAATAACCACCGTGGAGGTGTAGGGCAGCTCGTCGCCGGTGAGGCGAAACAGCTTTTCGCGCACGGTTTCACTGGCCAGGAATTTTTCGCTGCGGTCGGTCAGCTCGTCTTCGGCATAGCGCCAAGGCTGCTCGGGCAGGTACTTCTCGCAAATCACCAGCAGGCGTTCAACGTCTTTGGCATTCTTGGCAGACATGGGCACAAATTCGGCAAACGCATGGCGCTGCTGCATGTCCTGCAGCCAGGGCGCAATGTCGGCGCGGCGGTTAACCTGGTCAAGCTTGTTGGCCAGCAGCAGCGTGGGAATATCTTTGCCCAGCAAGGCCAGCACTTTGGCATCGGCCTGGTTGAACATGCCGGCTTCCACCACAAACAGAATCAGGTCCACGTCACCCACGGCACCCTTGACGGTTTTGTTCAACGCCCGGTTCAAGGCATTGTTATGGCGGGTCTGAAAGCCGGGCGTGTCAACAAACACAAACTGCGTAGCCCCCACGGTGTGCATGCCGGTAATACTGTGCCGCGTAGTTTGGGCCTTGCGCGACGTGATGCTGATCTTTTGGCCGACCAGCGCGTTGAGCAAGGTCGATTTGCCCACGTTGGGCTTGCCAACAATGGCAATCAGGCCGCAGCGCTGGCCTTCAACGGGCGTGCCGGGTGGGACGGCAGGTCGGGTTGCTTTGAGCATGCCCTGGATCATCTCATTCAGATCACTTTGGCTTGCAGCCGACGTCACGTCTTGTTTATTAGCTACTATTTTAGTAGCAACCGGAGTTTTAGCTGATGGTTTGGGTTTGACTGCGCCTTTTGGCTTGACGACTGCTTTGGCAGTGCTCATGATTTTATTTTCGATTCAAGTGTTTGCAGCATCGCGGCGGCTGCCGCCTGCTCGCCCGCACGGCGCGAGCCGCCAATGCCACGTTCAGCCAGGTTGAGTTCAATGATTTCGCACTCCACGTCAAAGGTCTGCTTGTGCGCCGCCCCCTGCGTGCCCACCACCCGGTACAGTGGCAGCTTCATCTTGCGCCCCTGCAGCCATTCCTGCAACCCGGTCTTGGGGTCTTTTCCAATCGCCTCCATGGTCGGGTTGATTTCCACCGCCTTGAACAGCCGCTGCACCAGCGCCTGCGCCACGGTGAAACCGGCATCCAGATACACCGCACCAATCACGGCCTCCAGTGCGTCGGCAAGAATCGAGGGCCGCTTTTGGCCGCCGGAGCGCACCTCGCCCTCGCCCAGCCGGATCACGTCGGGCAAGCCCAGATCAACCGATAGCTGGTGCAGGGTTTCCTGCTTGACCAGGTTGGCCCGCACGCGCGACAGATCGCCTTCGGGCAGTGCGCTCAGGCGCTGGTAGAGCAGGTCAGACACAGCCAGGCTCAACACCGAGTCGCCCAGAAACTCAAGGCGCTCATTGTGGTCGGCTGAAAAGCTGCGGTGGGTGAGCGCCTGCGCCAGCAGCGCCGGGTTGGAAAACACGTATTGCAGGCGCTGCTGCAACGCGATCAGGCCTTCGTTCACAGGCGTTCACTCACAAAAAGCCACAGCCATCAAACCTCCCGCCACGCCTCATGCGGAACAGGCCATGACCGTCACTTTGAATTGCCCGCGTACTTGAGAGTCAGATAAGCCGGGCCGGTCAGATGGATTTCGCGCTGGTAGGCAAATGCCACCACGATCTTGTCGCCATCCTTGGTGACTTCAAGGTCCTTGCCAGTCACCGATTTGAAATCGTCCACGGCCGATGCCTTGTCAAACAGCATGCGAACTTCGGGTACGGTACTGCCCAAGCTGGCCCTTTTAGCCGCTTTGCCAATCGCCTGGTACTCAATGAAGGTGGGGAAAACCTGCGCGGCGATGACCCCCGCCATGGCAAGAAATCCACCTACAAACAGCAGGCCCAAAAATGAAATGCCACGCTGCCTGGATTTCAACTGAGTGCTCATACATTTCCTCCTACTGGAAAAAAGCTGGGAAAAACCGAGGTTTGCCTTGACCGGTGCGCCAAAAATAGCGCTTGAGGCCGTCAATTGAAGGCCCCAATGCGCTTGAGGTTGCCAAAATTCATCCACACGAAAAACGCCTTGCCAACAATATTTTTATCCGGCACAAAACCCCAGTAACGCGAGTCCAGCGAATTGTCGCGGTTGTCGCCCATCATGAAGTAATGGCCCTCAGGCACCTTGCAAACCACCCCCTCCGCACTGTAACGGCAATTTTGGCGGTTCGGAAAATCCATGACCTCGGATTCCGACACGCCGCCACGGCGCGCATCGTCATTCAGAAGCCGGTGCTTGGCGCCACCCACCTGCTCTTCAAACTGCGGAAAGTAGCGCATCACGTCTTCGTCAAAAAACTCCGGGATCTGGACGGTGGCAATAGCCTTGCCATTGATGGTGAGGCGCTTATTGATGTAGGCCACTTCGTCACCCGGCACGCCCACCACCCGCTTGATGTAATCCAGGCTGGGTTTGGGTGGGTAGCGGAACACCATCACGTCACCGGCCTGCGGCTTGTTGCCCTCGGTGATTTTGGTGTTGAGCACCGGCAGGCGCACGCCGTAGTGGAATTTATTGACCAGGATCAGGTCGCCCACCAGCAGGGTTGGAATCATTGAGCCCGATGGAATCTTGAACGGCTCGAACAGAAACGAGCGCAGCAAAAACACGGCAACGATGACGGGAAACAGCCCAGCCGTCCAGTCAAGCCACCAGGGCTGCTGCAGGAGGCGGGCTTTGCCCTCGGCCACGTCGCCATCGACCTGCTTGATGCCCATCTTGTCGAGGTCTTCGCGCCGCTGGATGGCGTTCGACTCCAGCAGGCTGGCGACGCGCTGGCGGTTTGGCAGGAAGTAAAAGCGTTCAGCAAGCCAGTAGATGCCTGTCACTACCGTGGCCAGAAACAGCAGCAGCGCGAAGTTGCCTTCCACCACACCGAAATACCAGGCTCCTGCGTACCCCACGAAAGCTGCAAGAATCAGGGAAGTGACGATCTGCATCAGTCTTCCACCTGCAAAATAGCCAAAAATGCCTCTTGGGGCACTTCAACCGATCCAATCTGCTTCATGCGTTTCTTGCCTTCTTTTTGTTTGTCCAGGAGCTTGCGTTTGCGTGAAATATCGCCGCCGTAGCACTTGGCGATCACGTTCTTGCGCAGCGCCTTGATTGTCTCACGCGCGATGATGTTGGCCCCGATGGCGGCCTGGATGGCGACGTCGTACATCTGGCGTGAAATGACCTCGCGCATCTTGCCAACCACTGCCCGCCCCCGGTACTGCGACTGCGAGCGGTGCACGATGATGGACAAGGCGTCAACCTTCTCGCTATTGAGCAAAATGTCGACCTTGACCACGTCGGCCGCACGGTACTCCTTGAACTCGTAGTCCATTGACGCATAACCGCGCGACACACTCTTGAGCTTGTCAAAGAAGTCCAGCACGATCTCGGCCAGCGGCATCTCATAAGTGAGCATGACCTGGCGGCCGTGGTAGGCCATGTTCATCTGCACACCGCGCTTCTGGTTGGCCAGCGTCATGACCGAGCCCACGTACTCCTGCGGCATGTACAGGTGCACCGTCACAATCGGCTCGCGAATCTCATCGAGCCGGCCCTGGTCGGGCATCTTGGACGGGTTCTCCACCATCTTCACCGTGCCGTCAACCTGCACCACCTGGTAGACCACGCTGGGCGCGGTGGTGATCAGGTCCTGGTCAAACTCGCGCTCGAGGCGCTCCTGCACAATCTCCATGTGCAGCAGGCCTAAAAACCCGCAGCGAAAACCAAAGCCCAGCGCCTGGCTCACTTCTGGCTCATACCGCAACGACGAATCATTGAGCTTGAGTTTCTCCAGGCTGTCACGCAGGCCCTCGTACTGGTTGGCCTCGGTCGGATACAGGCCGGCAAACACCTGCGGCTGGATTTCCTTGAAGCCCGGCAGCGCCTCGGTGGCGGTGGCAGCCGCGCCGCCTGTGCCGGGCCGGATCAAGGTGATGGTGTCGCCCACCTTGGCCGCCTGCAGCTCGCGGATGCCGGCGATGATGTAACCCACCTCGCCCGCCTCCAGAGAATTGCGCGCCTCGTTGGCGGGCGTGAACACGCCCAGGCTGTCGGCGTTGTAGGTGGTGCCAGTGGCCATCATCTTGATGCGCTCCCCCTTGGCCAAGCGGCCATCGACCACGCGCACCAGCATCACCACGCCCACGTAGTTGTCAAACCAGCTGTCCACAATCATTGCGCGCAGCGGACCCTCGGGGTTGCCTTTGGGCGCGGGGATTCGGGCGACGATGGCTTCCAGAATTTCTTCGATGCCCATGCCGGTTTTGGCAGAACACGGAATAGCGTGCGTGGCATCGATGCCAATCACGTCTTCAATTTCGATGCGCGCGTTGTCAGGGTCGGCATTGGGCAAGTCCATCTTGTTGAGCACCGGCACCACTTCAACGCCCAGCTCCAGCGCGGTGTAGCAGTTGGCCACGGTTTGCGCTTCAACACCCTGGCTTGCATCAACAACCAGCAGCGCGCCTTCGCATGCAGAGAGTGACCGCGAGACTTCGTAGGAGAAGTCAACGTGGCCTGGCGTGTCGATCAAATTGAGGTTGTAGATTTCTCCGTCCTGCGCTTTGTACCGCAGGCAAGCGGTCTGCGCCTTGATGGTTATCCCACGCTCTTTTTCGATGTCCATCGAGTCCAGAACCTGCGCCTGCATCTCACGCTCCTGCAGGCCGCCACAACGTTGAATCAGCCGGTCTGCAAGAGTTGATTTGCCATGATCAATGTGCGCGATGATCGAAAAATTTCTGATGTGATTCATCAACGAAGAGCTTCAAGTGATTGAATTAAAACGGGAGGGAAAAGAAAAAAGGGCGCGTCGTGTTACGGCGCGCCCTGAACCAACAATCATTGGCAACTGCGAAGGTTGGAAGTTCATTGTAGGCAAAAAGGCCCTGATGCACAGCCCTGGCAGCGCTTGGAGTGAGTCGTTGCAACGCAGCAACAAGAATTTTATACACAGGTTATTAACATTTTTGGAATCAACATCTGGACAACTTGTGGGTGATCTGTGGACCGCCTGTGGGGCGATCAGAATCATTCCATATTGTGGTGTTCGGCAATTTCAATATGCCGGTAATCTGTGTTGAATGGACACTATTCTATCCAAAATCACAATTGCAACTTTTGCAAGTTAGTGAACGCACGCATACTTAGTTGAAAAAATAGCACCAGAAATATTTTTTCAAAAGAAAGAATGGACCGAAATCAGACAAAAGCCCCCAACCCAGACTCGGGATTGGGGGCTTTTTTACGGGCTTTGCGAGTCTGTAAGGACGTTCAACGGGCTGGACGGATCAACGCGTACTGCGCCCATTCGCCACGGCGAAACAGCATGTTGACGTTCTTGGTCTTATCAATTTTCGCAACCGCCGCGTCAAATTCCTTGACGCTGGCCACCTCCACGTTGGCGATGGCCACAATCACGTCGCCCTCGCGCACGCCAGCACGCGCAGCGCCCTCAGTGGCCGCATCGACCTTGACGCCGCCTTTGATCTTGAGCTCCTTTTTCTGCGCGTCAGTCAACTCGCTGACTGTCAAACCCAGCACTTGCGCCGCCGCAGATGCTTTGGGTTTCTCTTCGCGGTCCGGCGTCTTTTTGGCAACCACCTTGTCGGGTTCAATCTCGGCGATCACCACACTCAATTCCTTGGCGCCGCCGCGGCGGAAAACCGTCAACGTGCTCTTGGTGCCGGGTTTGACGTTGCCCACCAGGCGCGGCAGGTCGGTGGACTTCTCAATCGCCTTGCCATCAAACTTGGTAATGATGTCGCCCGCTTCCACGCCAGCTTTTTCCGCAGGCGACCCAGACTCAACGCCTCGCACCAGCGCGCCTTGCGGTTTGCCCAGGCCAATCGATTCGGCCACATCTTTGGTGACCTGGTCAATCTGAACGCCAATGCGGCCCCGCGAGACGCGGCCCGTGGCGCGCAGCTGGTCACTCACGCGCACGGCTTCGTCCATGGGAATCGCAAACGAAATGCCCATGAAGCCGCCGGAGCGGGAATAGATCTGGCTGTTGATGCCCACCACCTCGCCACGCATGTTGATCAGGGGCCCCCCCGAGTTGCCAGGGTTGATGGCCACGTCGGTCTGGATGAACGGCAGATAGTCGCCCGTGTCGCGCTGCTTGGCGCTCACGATGCCGGCCGTCACGGTGTTCTCCAGGCCAAAGGGTGAGCCAATCGCCATGACCCACTCTCCGACCTTTAAACGGCTCACGTCGCCGACCTTGATCGCCGGCAGGCCAGTGGCCTCAATCTTCACCACGGCTACGTCGCTGCGCTTGTCAAAGCCGATGATTTTGGCCTTGTACTCGCGCTTGTCTGTAAGCGTAACGAGCACTTCATCGGCACCCTCGACCACGTGCGCATTGGTCATCACAAAACCATCGGCGGTGAGGATGAAGCCGGAGCCCACGCCGCGAGGCTGCGCTTCTTCGTCAGACGGCGCCTGCGGACGGTTGGGGCGCGGTGCCTGGCGCGGCCCATTGGGCATATTGGGAATAGGCACCCCAAAGCGCCTGAAGAACTCCAGCATTTCTTCATCCATGCCGCCACTGCCGCCTGTGGCGGAGCGCGCCGACGCTTTCTCAAGCGTGCGGATGTTCACGACGGACGGCCCAACCTGCTCCACCAGATCGGTGAAATCAGGCAGCGTGCGGGTTTGCGCCTGCGCGGGCGCCACCGGCAGGAATGTGACCGATGCGGCGACTGCCAGCGCACCCAAATACGACATCAACCTCTTCAAATCGAGATGAATCATCATCGACCTTTCATCAAAAAAACAAAGAAATAACAGAACGACAAAACGGAAACTTCCATGACTTGCACTGCTAAGCCATATGGGGCGCTATTTTTTACGCTCAAGCCCTTGCGCAAAAATTGTCAGCGTGGGGGCCGGAACTTCACCGACCAGGGTCACCCACCACTCGGGGCCTTTTTCACCTTGCCTGTCGGTGAAGCGGCGCGTCAGCATTTGCGTCGCCCCCATGGACAGCAGCCCTTCCTGCACGTGCCGCTGGCGGTCAAAAGCCTCCACGAAAAGCGACACCGACGCCAGGCCGTCGGAGAAAATCCACTGCAACGTGCTGTCGGCTGCGGCACCTTCGGCCACGGCCACCCCGCGCTTGAAGCAGCTCATCGGCTTGAAGCCGGGCACGGCATTCTTCAGCATCCAGCCTTCGGCCAGCGCGGTGGTTTTGACCAGATCGGGTTTCTCAACCTTGTAACCCTCGGTGTTGCCCATCATCTGGGTCAGCTTGGCCATGCTGACGGGCGCATCCATTTGCAGATCGGAAAAAGCCGCCTGCTCCAGCACCTGGCCTTGTGCGTTCACGGTCTGGAGTTTCACCACCAGGCCGGATTTCTTCTCGCTCCAGACCCGGTAGCCATACCGCAGGCCGTCTTTTGGAGCGAGTTGCACCACGTCGGCATCAAACCCCGCCACCCGCTCGCTGCCCACCTGCCTGGCAGCATAAAACTGGCCAATCGCAGAGTCGCTGGATTTGAGCAAATTTGGGAACAGACCTAAAGACTCCCGTTTTTCCGCCAACGCCGTTTTGCTGTCGGCGTTGAAGGTGATCACCTGGTCGTTGCGGCGGAAGGTCGAGCGCGGTGCGCCCGTCAGGGCCTCCACCCGCTCCATTTGCTGGTCACCGTCGCACACGTGCCAAATTTTTGCGCTGGACATGCTGGCACCCGAGGTCACCACGAAGGTGCCGATATAGGCACGCCTGCGCGCGGCTTCATGCATCCGCTCCAGCCACTCCGAGATATTGCGCTCGGGCAGTTTGACGTCAGACGCCACGCCCGACCCGGCTGCCCCGGTGGCCAGCGCGGGCACCTGTGCCTGCGCCAGAGCGGGGCCACCGATCAAAAGCATGCATGCAGCCCACAGCGCACCGGTCAGGCAGATTGGGGGCAAGGTCCTTGGCCCGGGCATTTTGAAAGCCATTTTGAAAGCCGTTGCCGTAAATGCCATCACCGGGCCGGGCTGTCAAATGTGGCGTTGCGAAGAAACCCGGCCGGCATTTGCAGCGCTGATGTGCCGCCAAATTGTTTGTGCGCGGCCAGCAACGCGTCGAGACGCGGATCACGGATCATCACGGGCGGCTGCGGTGGGGCGGAATTTTGCGCAAGTTGCGACGCCAGCGGCGAAGTGCCTTCGCGCATGCCGTCGCCTCTTCCGGCGCCACCCAAGCCGTTCAAGCCACCCACCATGCTCCAGCCAATCGCACCCACCGCTGCTACTGACGCAACACCTGCCAGAAGCTTCCAACGAAAGCGGGATTCATTGGCGCTCTCGATTTGCAGGAAATCTATGCCATTTGTGCCTGCAGCCCTCGTGGTATTTGCATAGCTCGCTACTGTATTTGTAGCACCCTGAATCATGCCCTGGGTGTTTGCCGCATCGGGCACACCATTTGGCAAATCGTCTGGCGCAACATCTGACGACATGAGGTCGGAAATTTCGCGCCGGAGCCGGGTCTGGAAGCGAGCGATAAAGGCTGCATCGTCTGCACACGACGCCGCATCGCCGCTGCGCAGCACGTCACCCGCCACGTGGTAGGCGTGCCAGGTGGCACGGGCATCACCGCTTGCATTCACCAAGTCCACGGCGCGCGCAAACTCCAGCCCCCGCAATTGGCCATCGGCCAGCGCGCAGACAAGTTCCCTGCATTGTTCACGGTCGTTTTCCAGGTTTTCCGGTTTGTCGTTCGTCATCATCTGCTGCCTCTCAATACGTCATCCTTGCATCACCCCGCCTAGCCTGTCCACGCCTTGCCTGTCCACGCCTCGCATGCCCAATTCACGCATGTCATTTGCCCATCTGTCACCACCCCGTGGATGGCCGGTCACCACCGCTTGCCAGACTGGTTTTCCAGCATCGGCTTGACCTTGGCTGAAATTGCCTCGCGGGCGCGGAATATCCGAGACCGCACCGTGCCAATCGGGCAATTCATCACGCTTGAAATTTCTTCGTAGCTCAGGCCTTCAATTTCACGCAAGGTCACGGCCTGGCGCAAATCCTCTGGCAGGGCTTGCATCGCGGCGTTCACCACGGTTGCGATCTCTTTTGCAGCGAACACCGACTCCGGCGTTTCATCCGATATTGGTTCATTTCTGCGCGGTTTAGTTTCATCGTCATCGTCAGATTTGAAAAAACTCTCCGACACGGTGGGGTCGCGCTTGAGCTCCATCAACGACTTTTTGGCCGTATTCACTGCAATCCGGTACAGCCAGGTGTAGAACTGCGCATCACCCCGAAACTGGTGCAAGGCGCGGTACGCCCGGATGAATGTTTCCTGCGCAATGTCCTCCACCAGGTCCACATCGCGCACCATGCGGCCAATCAGGCGCTGAATGCGGCGCTGGTATTTGATCACCAGCAACTCGAAAGCGCGCTGGTCGCCCGCCACCGTGCGCTCGACCAGCATCAGGTCGCTGTCTGCCACGTCTGGTGAGGGCAGTGCAGGGTCGCTGGTCATGAATGCACCGCCCTGCGAAATGCCTGCCAGTGCGCCAGATTGGCACACTGGTCAAGCCACAACCAACGCACGGCACCGTTCTCGAAGCGCAGGCTCAACAGCAGAAAGCTCTGAAAATCAAGGTGCACAGCCAGGTTGCCTGTGAGCGATGAATCCATCCGCCAGCAAAGCCCATCCCAATGCAGGCTGCCGCCCACCTGGCGCTGCCAGCCTGTCCACGCCGCAGCCCCTGCGACCAGCGGCATGGCCAACGCAAGGCCATGACGCCAACCCGCAGTGTCCATCACGCTGCCCCAATAGGCGCAAACTGCCGCACCACCCAACCAGGCCACTGCCAAAACCCACGCCTGAATGCGGGAACGCCCCACCGGAAAACTGACCGCTGGGGCGTTGTGCATGATGGGGAAACCTCGTCAAACGCGCTTGAACACGAGTGAGCCGTTGGTCCCGCCAAAACCAAAGTTGTTTTTGACCGCAACATCGATTTTCATGTCGCGCGCCGTGTTGGCGCAGTAATCCAGGTCGCACTCCGGGTCCTGGTTGAAGATGTTGATGGTGGGCGGGCTCTTCTGGTGGTGCAGCGCCAGCACCGTGAACACCGACTCGATGCCGCCCGCGCCGCCCAGCAGGTGGCCCGTCATGGATTTGGTGGAATTCACCACCAGCTTGCGGGCATGGTCGCCAAAAGCGCCCTTGATGGCATTGGATTCATTGATGTCACCCAGGGGCGTGGACGTGCCGTGCGCATTGAGGTACTGCACGGCATCGGCATTGATGCCCGCATTGCGCAGCGCCGAGACCATGGCGCGGCGTGGGCCATCCATATTGGGCGCGGTGATGTGCCCGGCATCGGCGCTCATGCCAAAACCGGCCAGCTCGGCATATATTTTTGCGCCACGTGCTTTGGCGTGTTCGTATTCTTCGAGCACCATCATGCCCGCGCCCTCGCCCAGTACAAAGCCATCGCGGTCTTTGTCCCACGGGCGGCTGGCGGTTTTGGGGTCTTCATTGCGGGTAGACAACGCGCGCATGGCGGCAAACCCGCCAATGCCCAGCGGCGAAACCGTGGACTCGGCGCCGCCAGCGACCATCACGTCGGCATCGCCGTATTCAATCATTCGGCCGGCGTCGCCGATGCAGTGCAAGCCTGTAGTGCAGGCGGTGGCAATGGCGATGTTGGGGCCTTTAAAGCCATATTTCACCGAGACATGCCCTGCTATCAAATTGATAATGGAGCCCGGCACAAAAAAGGGTGTGATGCGCCGGGGGCCCCGGTTGATCAGCTCCGAGTGCGTGTCCTCGATCAGCGGCAACCCGCCGATGCCCGATCCAATGACGCAGCCGATGCGCACTGCCTCGTCGTCCGTGAGCGCGTCCCCCGTGGGCAATCCGGCATCCGCCACCGCCTGGCAGGCGGCAGCCAGCCCGAGGTGGATGAAGCGGTCCATGTGGCGCGCTTCTTTCTCGGGGATGTAGTCTGCAATGTTGAAGCCTTTCACCTCACCGGCAAATTTGCACGCGAAATTGGCCGCGTCAAAACTGGTGATGAGGTCAATGCCGGACTGCCCGGCCAACAGGTTGGCCCAGGAGTCAGCCACCGTGTTGCCCACGGGGCTGATGCACCCCAAACCAGTAACAACAACACGCCTCCTGGACATCGTCAGGCTTTTTGGTGACTCATGGCGTAGTCCACCGCATTTTGCACGGTAGTGATTTTCTCGGCGTCTTCGTCCGGGATTTCAATGCCGAACTCGTCTTCCAGCGCCATCACCAGTTCCACGGTGTCCAGCGAATCTGCGCCCAGATCGCCGACAAAGGCTTTTTCACTGGTGACTTGGGACTCTTCAACACCGAGTTGTTCGGCAATGATTTTTTTAACGCGTGCTTCAATATCGCTCATGGGTTCCCTAGCAGGGTTGTAAAAGAATCCGTGATTTTAGCCGGGCTATGGGCTGATCCCCCAGCCCGGCTGCCGAACGGATCAATCGGCTTGATTTGTTTGAATTCAGCATGGAACCGTCGGTGTGGCATCTACATATACATGCCGCCGTTGACGTGCAATTCCTGCCCCGTCACATAATTGGCTTCGGGCGACGCCAGATACGCCACAGCGTGCGCAATGTCGGACGGCTTGCCCAGATGCCCCAAGGGAATTTGTACCAACAAGGCTTTTTGCTGGTCTTCCTTCAACGCCGCCGTCATGTCGGTTTCAATAAAGCCCGGAGCAACGCAGTTGACCGTGATGTTGCGCGAGCCAAGCTCACGCGCCAAAGCCCGCGTCATGCCCGCGACACCGGCTTTGGCCGCCGCGTAATTGGCCTGGCCAGCATTGCCAGACGCGCCCACCACAGACGTGATGTTGATGATGCGGCCGTAGCGCTGTTTCATCATGGCGCGCATCACGGCGCGGCTCATGCGGAAGACGGCCTTAAGGTTGGTGTCCAGCACCGCATCCCAGTCCTCGTCTTTCATGCGCATGGCGAGGTTGTCGCGCGTGATGCCGGCGTTGTTCACCAGAACGTGCAGGCCGCCGTGCTCTTTGACGATGCTGTCGATCAGGCTTTGCGCCGCCGAGCCGTCGTTCACATTCAAGTTTTTGCCGAGGCAGCCCGTAAAAGCCGCCAGCGCAGCGCTGATTTTTGCCGCGCCGTCGTCCGTGGTGGCTGTGCCGATAACTTTGAGGCCGCGTTGCGCCAGCGCCAGCGCAATGGCCGCGCCTATGCCTCGGGATGCGCCAGTGACCAAGGCGACCTGGCCTTCAAATTTGATGTCGGTCATGCGTAAATAACGTCCAAATTTTGGGATGGCCCGGCGGCGCTCATGCAACTAGACCTTTAGCCTCAGCCAGACTGGCCGGATCGAATAGAGCCAGGCCTGTCATTTCCGCGTCGATGCGCTTGACCAGGCCCGCCAGCACCTTGCCGGGGCCGCATTCCACCACGGTGGCGATGCCGCGCGCCTTGATGGCTTGCACACACTCCACCCAGCGCACGGGGCCGAATGCCTGGCGGTACAGGGCATCGCGGATTCGCTCGGCGTCTACTTCCACCGCCACGTCTATGTTGTTGAGCAACGCCATGCGGGGCGATGCAAAGTCAACCGATTCGAGTTTTTCCTTGAGTTTTTCGGCAGCAGGCTGCATCAGGCTGGAATGGAATGGCGCCGACACAGCCAACAACAGCGCGCGTTTTGCGCCATGGGCCTTCAGGATTTCACAGGCTTTATCAACTGCCGCTTTGCTGCCCGCAATCACCGTTTGCGCGGGGTCGTTGAAATTGACGGCTTCTACCGTTTCTGCTGAGTTTTCACCCCCTAAACTCCGCATAGCCCTTGTCGCCTCTTCACACCCAGCTATTACTTTTGAAGTTTCCATACCCAGAATGGCGGCCATCGCGCCCACCCCCACCGGTACGGCCGCCTGCATGGCCTCGGCCCGAAACCGCACCAGTGGCGTGGCCTTCGCCAAGGTCAGCATGCCAGCGGCCACCATGGCGGAGTATTCACCCAGCGAATGCCCGGCCACGGCAGCGGGCTCGATGCCCGTCTCGGCCATCCACGCACGATACGCAGCCACCGCCGCCACCAGCATCACCGGCTGCGTATTGGTGGTCAAAGCGAGCGCTTCTTTGGGGCCTTCCTTGATCAACTTGGCAATGTCTTCGCCCAGTGCGTCAGAGGCTTCCTTGAGCGTCTCAATGACTGCCGGATGGTCTCCCCAGGCGTCCAGCATGCCCACGGACTGCGAGCCCTGGCCGGGGAATACAAAAGCGAATGGTTTCATGGCAATTTAGCTGGACGCAGAAAATAAAAACGGATTATGAACGTTAAATAAGCCTATAGCCCTCGTCTACAGTGCATGGATAGCTACATATTAAGTAGCACTGCGCCCCAGGTGAAACCACCGCCCACGCCTTCGAGCATGAGTAGCTGACCGGGTTTGACCTTGCCCGCCCGCACGGCCCAGTCCAGCGCCAGGGGGATGGACGCGGCCGAGGTGTTGCCATGCTGGTCCACCGTGACCACCACTTTGTCCATAGACATTTTGAGCTTTCTCGCTGTGCTGTTCATGATGCGGATGTTGGCCTGGTGCGGAATCAGCCAGTCAATGTCGGCCTCGGTCTTGCCGGCCTTGGCCAAGGTGGCGCGCGCCGCCTGCTCGAGCACGCCCACGGCCAGCTTGAACACCGCCTGGCCATCCATTTTGAGCAGCGGATCACCCAGAATATGCCCGCCCGACACATGGCCAGGCACACACAAAATGCCCACGTGCTTGCCATCCGCGTGCAGGTCGCTGGCCAGAATGCCGGGCACTTCGGAGGCCTCCAGCACCACAGCGCCCGCACCATCGCCAAAAAGCACGCAGGTGGTGCGGTCGGTGAAGTCAAGAATGCGCGAGAACACTTCAGAGCCAATCACCAGCGCTTTGTTGGCGGCACCGGTCTGGATCATCGAATCGGCAATGCTCAGCGCATAGACAAAGCCGCTGCAAACCGCCTGCACGTCAAACGCCGCGCCGCCATTGGCCCCCAGCTTGTTTTGCAAAATGCAGGCGGTGGACGGAAACACCATGTCGGGCGTGGAGGTGGCCACAATGATGAGGTCAATGTCCTTGGCCTGTACACCCGCAGCTTGCAAGGCGTTTTTGGCGGCTTCCAGGGCGAGGTCGCGGGCGCAAACATTGGGTGCGGCGAAATGCCGGGCGCGAATGCCGGTG
>JANYJD010000068.1 GCA_025358555.1 Rhodoferax sp. | reverse complement strand
AGTTGGTTGCTGATTTGTCGGCAAAGATGGGCGACGCCTATCCCAAACTCAAATCCGATGAGAAGCGCATCACTGAGGTGCTGAAAGCCGAAGAAGAGCGCTTCTTTGAGACGCTGGCTACCGGCATGGAAATTCTGGATGGCGCGTTGGCGGGCGATGTAATGATGCTTCCTGGCGACATCGCATTCAAGCTCCACGACACCTACGGTTTCCCGCTGGATTTGTCAGCCGATGTTTGCCGCGAGCGCGACGTGCAAGTCGATGAAGCCGGCTTCAACACCGCCATGGACCGCCAAAAGGCGCAGGCCCGCGCCGCTGGCAAATTCAAGATGGACAAAGCGCTGGACTACAGCGGTGCCAGTAACGAATTCGTAGGCTACGACAAGTTGGAATTTACTACAAAAATAGTAGCTATTTATGCACAGGGGACGGGGGCTACAGAGCTAAAAGCTTCACAAAATGGCGTGATTGTGCTGGAAGCCACACCGTTCTACGCCGAGTCGGGCGGGCAAGTGGGAGACGAGGGCGTGATCACGGCTGGCGGTGCCGCTTTCACGGTCGATGACACCCAAAAAATCAAGGCCGATGTGTATGGCCACCACGGCACACTTGCCACCGGCATCTTGAAAGTGGGCGATGCAGTCACGGCGCAGGTCAACACCGAGCGCCGCGCGGCCTCGATGCGCAACCACAGCGTGACCCACATCATGCACAAGGCGCTGCGCGAAGTGCTGGGCGAGCACGTGCAGCAAAAGGGCAGCCTGGTGAACGCAGAGCAGACCCGGTTTGACTTTGCCCACAACGGCCCGGTGACCGATGCGCAGATCAAGGAGATTGAAAAACGCGTGAACGCCGAAATCCTGGTGAACTCGGCCACGCAAGCGCGCGTGATGGACATTGAGTCGGCCCAGAAAACTGGCGCGACGATGCTGTTTGGCGAAAAATACGGCGAGACCGTGCGCGTGCTCGATATTGGCACCAGCCGCGAACTGTGTGGCGGCACCCACGTGCAGCGCACGGGCGACATTGGCCTGTTCAAGATCACCAGTGAGGGCGGCGTGGCCTCGGGCGTGCGGCGCATTGAGGCCATCACCGGTAGCAACGCGCTCAGTTATTTGCAGCAGCTTGAAGACTCGGTGGGCCGGGCCGCAGGCGCGCTCAAGGCTCCGGTGGTGGAACTGAACGACCGCATCCACCACATGCTGGACCATGTGAAAGTGCTGGAGAAAGAAGTGGCCGCGCTCAAAGGCAAACTGGCGTCAAACCAGGCCGATGAACTCGTGACGCAGGCTGTGGAACTGACTGGCAAAGACGGCAAAACGCTCAAGCTGCTGGTTGCCAAGCTCGACGGTGCGGATGCCAAAACCTTGCGCGACACCATGGACAAGCTCAAAGACAAGCTCAAAACCGCCGTCATCGTGCTGGGGGTGGTCGAGGGACCGAAAGTGCAGATCGCCGTCGGCGTGACAGCGGACAGCACCGACAAAGTCAAAGCCGGTGAACTCGTCAATTTTGTCGCGGCGCAGGTCGGTGGCAAAGGCGGCGGCAAAGCCGACATGGCGATGGCCGGTGGCACCGAGCCCGCCAAACTGGCTGCTGCGCTGGCCAGCGTGCAGGCTTGGGTCAGCGCGAAAATTTGACTGGTAACTATTTGAGTTGCTGTCAGCGGTGACCTGTCGAAAAACTGGTTTACTATTGAAAAAATAGCTGCTCATGCAATGTACACAAGGGCTATAGCCCTATTTTCTTCTCAAAATGGCCGAAAAACGGCGTCAGGAGCCCCAATGAAACGTCTTGCAGGCAAATCAGCCATCGTTACCGGTGCCGCCAGCGGCATTGGCCGCGCCACCAGTCTGTTGTTTGCCGAGCATGGGGCGAAACTGATTGTGGTGGACCGCTCGCCGGACGTGCAAGCGACAGCCGACGCCATCAACAAAGCGGGTGGCCAAGCGGTGGCGCTCGTCAAGGATGTGTCGAGCGAAGCGGATGTGGAATCGTTCATCCAGGCAGCAGTTGAGCACCACGGCGGCCTGGACATCGTCTACGCCAACGCCGGCATCAGCGGCGGCCTGCGCCCGTATGACGACATCACCGCGCAAGACTGGATGAATATTCTGTCCATCAATCTGATTGGCGCGTTTCTGGCCATCAAGTACGCGGCGCGCGTGATGGTGCCAGCAGAGCGTGGCGGCTCCATCATCTGCACCGCATCGGTGGCGGGCCTGCGCTCGGGCGCGGGTGGGCCGCCGTACAGCGCCAGCAAGGCGGGCGTGATCAGCCTGGTGCAGACCAGCGCCAACCAGTTTGCGGGCACCGGCATCCGCATCAACGCCATTTGCCCGGGCTTGATTGAAACCGGCATGACACAGCCAATTTTTGAGCGCGCCCGCGCCCACGGTGCGGAGCAAAGGATCGGCCAGCTCAACCCGCTGCGCCGCTACGGCGTGGCCAGCGAGATTGCGCACGCGGCGCTGTTTCTGGCGTCTGACGACGCGTCTTACGTCAATGGCCAGGCGCTGGCGGTGGATGGGGGGCTGTCGAGTTCGCTGCCGGTCGTGCTGCCGAAAAAGTAGCAGTTCTGTGGCGATGCCCGTGCACTGCGCTTGAACCATGCCCATCAAATTCAGCGCCCTGCGTGATTTCCTGGCTGTGGCAGAGCGCGGCAGCCTGCGCGCCGCTGCACGCCAGCTGGGCAGCGCGCAGCCCGCCATCAGCCGCAGCATCCAGGAGCTGGAGCGCGAACTGGGCGTGGTGCTGTTTGAGCGCCGCCCCACGGGTGTGCGGCTCACACCCATGGGAGCGGTGTTCCTGCGCCGCGCCAGCGCGGTGCGCAATGAGCTGCGGCTGGCGCAGGAAGAGCTGGACCAGTTGCGCGGCGAAACGCATGGCCGGTTGACGGTTGCGCTGTCCAGCGTGCCGCACATGGCGTTGTTGCCCAACGCGCTGCGGCCATTCCGGGAGCGCTATCCGCACGTGACGATCGACATCATCGACGCGGTTTACCCGTCTATCGAAGCAGACCTGAAAGAAAGCCGTGTGGACTGCTACTTTGGCCCGGCACCCGATGAAGTGGCCCCGGAGCTGACCGCCGAGAAGCTGTTTGACAACACGCGCCTGATCGTCGGGCGCAAGGGGCATCCGCTGGCGCAAGCCAAGTCACTGCGTGAGCTGGTGGGTGCCGAGTGGATCACCACGTCCATCACCCACATTGCCGAAGAAGAGCTGGGGCCGCTGTTTGCGCAGAACGGCCTGCCTGCGCCCAAGCTGTTGCTGCAGGCGCATTCCACGCTCACATTTCTGGTTGCGCTGGCTTATTCTGATCTGCTGATGATGCTGCCCATGCAGTGGACCAAATCGCCGCTGCTGCGCCACGCCGTGCAACCCATCCACGTGCTTGAGGTATTGCCGGCGCCGCCGATCTGCCTGGTGCGGCGCAATGGCCTGCAGTTGACGCCGGCCGCTGAGTTCTTCTGCGACATGATGCGCAGGGCAGTGCTGCACATGGATACGCTGGACCAGTAGTTCCATTCATTCCGATAGGGCGTTGCACCGTCTTGCCGTGCTAAAGCACTGTCTGCGACGATGCGCCTATTCTCGAATTGATTTAGAAATGGAACAGGGCCTTGCATCAGTCGGCTGTGATGTTGGCGTCCTTCACCACTTTTTGCCATCGGGCCAAATCGCTCTTGACCAGGGCCGCAAGCTGCGCCGGCGAGCTGGTGCGGACCGACAGGCCTTGCTTGGCCAGCGCTGACTTGACGTCGTCCATGGCCAACACCTCGATGAAGTCGCGGTTCAGCCGGGCCACCACGTCGGGCGGCGTGCGCGCGGGGGCCAGAACGCCGTACCAGGCATCCACACCGTCCATCACGTTGATGCCCTGTTCCTTGAAGGTTGGAATCTCGGGGGCAATCGGGTTGCGCGCTTCACCGGTAACGGCAAGAAAGCGCAGCTTGCCAGCCTGCTCCAGTGGCCGCATGGAATGCACGGTGGCAAACATCATCTGCACCTGGCCGCCCATCAGGTCCGTCAGCGCGCCCTGAATGCCCTTGTAGGGCACATGCAGCACGTCCAGCCCGTAGCTTGACTTGAACAGCTCCATCGCCAGATGCTGCGGCGTGCCGTTGCCGGGCGAGGCATAGTTGACCTTGCCGCCGCCGCCCTTGATGAGCGCCATAACTGAGGCCATGTCCGTGGCCTTGACGCTGGGGTTGACTGCGAAGGCGTAGCCCGCTTCGGCCAGCTTGACCACGGGTACGAAGTCTGCAATCGCGTCGTAGGGCCTGGTCTTGTAGACGGCTGGCGTCATGGTGAAGGAGTTGATGGCCATCAAGAGCGTGTGACCGTCAGGCGCTGCGGTCACCACCTGCTGCGCGCCAATGTTGCCGCTGGCCCCGGGCCGGTTGTCAACGATGACCGACTGCCCCCAGCGGGCCGCCAGCTTGGGGGCCAGTATGCGGGCGATGATGTCGCTGCCGCTGCTGGGCGTGAACGGCACCACCAGGGTAACGGTTTTGGATGGGAAGGTGCCTGCGGCCTGCGCGCTGGCCAGGCTGGGCGCTGACAGGACGGCTGCTGCTGCGACCGCGATGATGATGCGATGCGGTGTGACGGGACGCAAGGCGCGGTGACGCAGGTTGCGGCTAATCAAGGTGAGGCGATTCAAGGTGAGGCGATTCAAGGTTTTCATGGGACAGGCTCTTTCAGGGGTTCAGATTTTTTTTGCTCTGCGGCGATCAGTGCGTCCAGTATGCGCTGGCAGCGCACGGGGCCTGCGTCTATCGCCAGCATGCGCGGGGTTGCGCCAGGGTGTTTGCGGATGTTCTCCAGCTGCGCTTTCAGCATCGGGTCATCCTGTTCCTTGAATGCAAAGGTGCGCAGCTCGGCAATGCGCGCCTTGAATGTTTCATCGCCTTCCTCGGCCACCGCGCCAAGTGGCCCCTGGCGGGCAGCGGCGGTGTGGTACAGCGTGGTGTCTGCCGTGGCCGGGGTCAGGATGTGGCAGCCGAGCTGGCCCGAAAAGTCTTTGCGGTCGGTGCCCGGCGCATAGGTGCCGATGTCGTTCAATACCGCGCTGGGCGGGCTCCAGCGGATGTTTTGCCACATGTTGACGTTGGCCCCATCGCGCTTGAACAGCAGGTCCCGCAGCAGCGGCGGGCGCACGTTGTTCATGTCGCGCTGCACAAAGACATATGGGCCTTCCTGGCGCACCTGGATGTCGGCGAAGATGGTCTCTTCATTGCCCAGCAGGCCATCGTGCAGGAACGAGGCGTGGCTCAGGTCCATCAGGTTGTCCACGATGTAGCGGTAATGGGTGTCCATCGTGATGGTGTCGCGCCGGCCCACGTCATATCCTGAGTTGGCGTCGAGGTAGCTGAATTCGGGAATCAGCGATTCATCCGGCGCGGCGTCGCCCATCCAGATCCACACCAAGGTGTGTTTTTCCACCACGCGGTAGGTCTTGACGCGGCAGTTGGGTGGAATGTGCCCGTTGCCTTGCGGGTTTTTGACGCACAGGCCACTGCTTGCAAATTCAAGCCCGTGATAGCCGCACCGCACGCGGCCATCGGGCAGCAGCTTGCCCAGGCGCAGGGGTGCCAGCCGATGCGGGCACATGTCGTCCATGGCGACCGGCTGGCCCATCAGATCGCGGAAGAACACCAGCGGCTCGTCCAGCAAAGTGGCGGCAACCAGCGCGCCACGTTTGAGCGCCTCGGACCACATGGCCGCGTACCAGCAGTTTCTCAGGTAGTTCATTGTCTTCACACTGTCTCCATATGGTTGCTCCCGACATCGCGGGTCAATGGTAAGCATCCTACGAATCCTACGCATGTCCGCTGCCAGTCAGAAGATGGCAATTGAGATTGTCTGATACGGGAATTCGATCACCATGGCATCGCGCGCACACCGCTTGAATCCAACAGACTCACCTCAGCAGAAAGCACCTGGCCTGAAACTTCTGCGTCGCGCGTTTAGGTGCACGGATTTCTACCTGCCGCAAAGTACGCTTTTTGCCATGACTATCAAGTGTGAGAGCTTTCGTATTTGTCTGCTCTCAAAATCTGCTACGGCGGCAGGGCAATTGGCCTGGGTTTTTTCGCTGCTATAGCGTTCGATTGCGCACTGACACTGTCTGCTGCTTCTACCCGCATGGCCTCGCAAGAAAGAAATGAGTGGACAAGGCGCCGTGGGAAATGTGCAAAAAGACAGGTCGTGCGGAGTTTTGCAAACCGACGTAGTGAATCGCTTTCAGCCTCAGTGCTTCGATTGCCGGCGGCCAGCACCCCAAAAAGCAAGAAGCGACAAGGCCAAGTTTGCCGCCAGAACGATGCAGAACGCCGAATACAACCCAATTTGAAGCGAGGTGGCAACGCCGATCGCGATCGCAGCGCAGCCCATCTGCAAGAAACCGAGCATGGCAGACGCCGCGCCAGCCTGATGCCCAAAGGGCTGCAACGTGATCGCTGTACCCAGAGGGTTGATCAGCCCCATGCCCAGCAGGAAGACCGTCATCGCCCCAGAAAAGTAGTAAACATCTTCCCGGCCCACTAGCAGGGCGATGCTACCGGTCAGGGCAATCACGATGCCAGCCCGTGCGGCGCGAATCTGCCCCCATCGATTTGCCAGTTTGGGTGCAAAAACGCCGGCACCAAACACCACAAAAGGCCAAATCGGTCCGACAAGGGGCCGACGAAGGGCTGTCCCACTGCAAATGCGGCAAAGAAGCTCGCCAGCGTCGCGCTCAAATCCTTGACCGACGTTCCCAGCTCACGCGCCATATCGGGGAAGGTCGGCAAAATAATGTTGGTAGCCAGAGACCCTAGAGCGGCAAGACCCGCCAGCAAGAGCAGCAGGTGACCTGACAACTCGCCCGACTGTTGAGTTTTGGTGTCAGCGGGTTGTTGTATCACCGGAGTCCTTATCAGTTGAAACAATGCAACGGTTATGTCTTGATCGCAGCGCCGCGTTGAAAGGCGCCATAGTGGGCGCGGATTCGGGTGGATGCAGCTTTGCGTATTGCTGACTGGATGCCGTTGTCATTCAAAATATTGCATATACAACAATTGTATATGCAATATACGTTCAACACATGTAGAGCGAATGCAACACCAATGGAGGGGTGTACGCAAAGTGATCCGATAACTTACAAGCCCGGTGGATAAATCTGCAGCCGAGTGCGCAACAACCTCAAACTACCGAAAATCTCTTGGGGGCGTTGCTGTCAAGTATGCCCCGAGGTCACGAACGTCTAAATGCCTGTAATAGGGGGGCGAGTCCACCATGCGAATGAAAAAAAAGGCTGACTTGCCCAGCAAAATGTGCCACCACTGCGGCCGCCCATTCACCTGGCGAAAGAAGTGGGAGAAAGTTTGGGATGAGGTCAAGTACTGCTCGGACGCATGTCGGCGCGCCACCAAGGGCTTGTTGAGCACCCACAGCGCTTCACCTAACTCGCCTGGCGACGTGGTCCGGGCCCGACCATGACAACGGTAATTTTCTGGTTTCGCAATGATCTTCGCCTGCAGGACAACCCGGCGCTGACGCAAGCCTGCAACGCTGCAACCGAGTTACTTCCGGTTTACGTGCATGACCTTGCGGGCAATACCGACACCCAATGGGGCTTTGCCAGAACCGGCCCGCACCGCCATCACTTCCTCACAGCGGGTCTGGCCGATTTGGCTGCGCAGCTGGCCGCCCGCAGTAGTCGACTGCTGCAATTGCATGGCGCTGTACATGACGTTTTGCCCGCGCTCGCACGCTCGCTCAACGCCACCCAAGTTGTGTGTGAAGCCATTTGCGCACCGGAAGAAGAAGCGGCTGTCGCAGCCCTGCGCGCCGCCGGGCTGGATGTTCAGGCCGTCTGGCAGTCTTCGATGCTGGAGCCTGAGCGGCTGCCGTTTGAGGCAAAGGCGCTGCCGGGTGTGTTCACGGCGTTTCGCCAGTCGGTGGAGCGCAGCCAAGTGCAGGTCTTGGCACCCCTGGCTGCCCCGCGGATTGCTGCGCTCCCGGATGTGCTCCCACCCGCACTGCCGGGTGCATTGCCGAGTGGGTTAGCCCTGGCCATCGACACCACGATAGCGCCCGCACTGACGGCCGACCCCAGATCATCGTTTCCGTACCAGCAGGCGGCGTTTGCGGGCGGTGAGTCTGCGGCGCTTCAGCACCTTGCCTCTTATTTTGACAGTGGGCGGGTTGATACCTACAAAGGCACCCGTAACGGGCTTGCAGGCACTGATTACTCGAGCAAGTTTTCGCCTTGGCTTGCGTCCGGTGCGATTTCGGCCCGGGCGGTGTATGCCGCCCTGAGGCAGTATGAGGCGAGTCATGGGGCCAACGACGGCACGTACTGGCTTTGGTTTGAGTTGCTGTGGCGAGATTATTTCCGGCTCCTGCACTTGCAGCATGGCCGCACGCTGTACCTGGAGCGGGGCCTTGCCTCCAGGCATCAACCGATGCCTCTAACCACTCACAAAGCGGGCGCGTTCAATCGCTGGTGCCAGGGTGAGACGGGCGAGCCGCTGGTTGATGCCGGTATGCGCGAACTGGCCGCCACCGGCTACCTGTCCAACCGGTTGCGCCAGGTTGTGGCCAGCTTTCTGATTCACGATCTTGCGTGCGACTGGCGAGCCGGTGCCGCTTGGTTCGAGTCGCAACTGGTGGATTACGATGTTTACAGCAACCAGGGGAATTGGCTGTACATTGCCGGGCGCGGCACCGACCCACGTGGCGGACGCCGCTTTAACCCGCAAAAGCAGGCGCGTGATTACGACGCTGACGGCAAATACCGAGAGCTATGGAAATGAGTATGACTAATCCCAAGAAGATCACAGCCGGTCCTTTTACAAACGCAAAAGCAAGCATAAGTGCAAATGCAAATGCAAGTGCAGGTGCAAGTGCAAACGTTAACGCGAGTTCTAAAGCCAACCCAAAAGCTGCAGCAGGCGCTGGCACGTTGCGCCTGATTCTGGGCGATCAGCTCAACCCGCAGCACAGCTGGTTCAGGCAACCGCAGGACGGCTTCGTCTATGTGCTTATGGAGGTGCGTCAGGAAACCGATTACGTGCTGCACCACGCGCAGAAAATCCTTGCCATTTTTGCCGCCATGCGTGACTTTGCGGATCAGCTACGACAGAGTGGGCACCGCGTGCACTATCTGGCGATTGACGATCCGGCCAACCAGCCTTCAATGACGGCCAATCTGGATGCATTGATCATGCAATACGGCGCTACTGTTTTTGAGTATCAGGACCCCGATGAATGGCGGCTGGATGCGCAACTGGCCGACTATGCGCGCCAGTTGAAGATCGAATGCCAAAAGGTCAGCAGCGAGCACTTCTACACAGAACGCCATGAAGCCGCAGAGCTGTTTGCTGGCCGCACCAAGTGGTTGATGGAAACCTTCTACCGCCACATGCGCGTGCGCCACAGGGTGCTGGTGGACGATGCCAAAAAACCGGTCGGCGGGCAATGGAATTTTGATACGGAGAACCGGAAATCATGGCCCGGCGTGCCGCTGGAGCCGTCAGATGCCCGCACGCCGCATGACCATTCAGTCCTGTGGCAAACCATCGTTTCTGCGGGCGTCAAAAGCTTTGGCGAACCCAACGCAGACCGGCTCGCCTGGCCGCTGAACCGCACCGAAGCGTTGCAGCAGCTTGACGCTTTTATCGTGCACGTGTTACCGAATTTTGGCGACTTTCAGGACGCGATGAGCAGCAAGGCCTGGCGGCTGTTTCACTCGCTGCTGTCGTTCGCAATGAACACAAAAATGCTCAGCCCGCGTGAGGTGGTAAGTAAAGCCGAAGCGGCTGGCCGCGCGGGCGAAGCGCCCATGGCTGCAGCCGAAGGTTTCATCCGGCAGATTCTGGGCTGGCGCGAGTATGTGCGCGGCTTTTATTGGGCGCACATGCCTGGGTATGCGCAGCACAACCTGTTTGGCCACACGCTGCCGCTGCCGTCGTGGTTCTGGACCGGTCAGACAAAAATGCGCGGCATGGCGGCCGCCATTGGCCAGTCGCTGGAGCAGGCGCATGCGCACCACATCCAGCGGCTGATGGTGATTGGCAACTTTGCGCTGCTGGCCGGGCTGGACCCCGCCGAAGTTCACCAATGGTATTTGGGTGTTTACATTGACGCGTTTGAGTGGGTGGAACTGCCTAACACCGTGGGCATGAGCCAGTTTGCCGATGGCGGCCTGCTGGCCACCAAACCGTATGTGTCCAGCGCCGCCTACATTGACCGCATGAGCGACTACTGCAAGGGCTGCCAATACGATAAAAAGCTGCGTGAAGGCGAGCGCGCCTGCCCGTTCAACGCGCTGTATTGGGATTTTCATGCCCGCAACAAAGACAAGCTGGCCAACAACCCGCGCATCGGCATGGTGTACCGGCAGTTGGAGAAAATGACGCCTGCGGCGGTGCAGTCGTTTCAGGCGCAGGCCGACAGTTTGCGTGGCAAGCTTGATCAGCTTTGACGGCTCAGCCTTCGCTCGTCTGGAGCACCTGATAGACCCGGATAGCCGCATACGCGTCATTGGCGGCGTATACGATCTGCGCCTCGGTCAAGTGCGGGTTGGCCCAGTTGGAAGTGGCGGCTTTTTTTGATTTGAGAAAGCGCTTGTTGAACAGCACTGCCACGGCGCCTTTGACGCCCATGTCTTTGCGGTAGCCCTGCTGCCTGAAGAGGTGGTTGAGGTCAATCACGTTGCGCGCCTCAACCCCCAGCTTGGCGGTGATGCGCCGGATGTCATCGCCCAGGCCAAAGCCGACCTTGGCACCGGTGTGCTGCGCCAGAAAGGCCGCGACCATGCTGCGGCAGGCCGCATCGTGCAACTGGATCACCCAGGCGTGGGTCAGCGTGCTGAGCTGGACAATGTGCGGCCCGGTGGAGACCTCGTCTTTGGCGAAAGTGGGCTTGGATTCTGTATCGAAACCCAGCACGTCGGTAGTTGCAAGCAGGGCCAGCGCTGCCTGCGCCTGCTGGGCGCTGGACACGACGGTGATGCGCGGCAGGTCCAGCCGCTCAAAAGGTTCGAGCAGCGCGATCTGGTCTTTGTCGGGCGTGGGACGGGACTCACTCATTTTTGGCGGTTTTGGGGGTAAAAAGTGGCTCTAGCCCTTGTGGAATATGCATAGTAAGCTATAAATAAAGTAGTTTTTGAATTTCTACCGTGATGGATGCAGTTGCGCCGCAGCAGCGCGGAGCTTGTCTTTTTTGCTGGGCCGTTTGCCTTTGATGCCACCGGTGCCTGGGGCCGTGGCATCCGTCGCGTCCGCCGCAAAGGCTGGCATGATGGCTTTAACCGGTTCAAACCCCGCGATGATTTCCCGCTGCAAATCCAGCGCCTGGCGCTTCTCGATCAACCGAAAGTGCGCGTCAGACTCCGCCGTCACAAAGCTGATCGCGATACCGCTCTGACCCGCGCGGCCGGTCCGGCCAATGCGGTGGATGTAGTCAACGCTGGAGCGCGGCAGGTCGTAATTCACCACCACCGGCAGCTCGGCTATGTCAATGCCGCGCGCCGCCAGGTCGGTGGCCACCACCAGGCGCACGCGGCTCGCCTTGAAGTCGGCCAGCACCTGGCTGCGCTTGCCCTGGCTGAGCAGGCCGTGGAACGGCTCGGCGTCAACGCCCGCCTTGCGCAGCTTGTCGGCAATGATTTCTGCGGCGTGCTTGGTGGCCACAAACACCAGCACCCGTGTCCATTCGTTGTGCTGCACCAAGTGGCGCAGCAACTGGGTGCGCTTGGGCGCATCGACCTCTATCGCGCGCTGCAAAATGACGGGCTGCGTGGCAGGCGTTGCTGCAATCTCAATGCGCACCGGCTGGCGCAGCAAGGCATCGGCCAGGGCCTGCACCGCCTGCGGGAATGTGGCCGAGAAAAACAGGCTCTGGCGTTTGGCGGGCAGCAGCGCCAGGATGCGCGCCAGCTCGTCGGCAAAGCCCAGGTCCAGCAGGCGGTCGGCTTCGTCCAGCACCAGCGTGTTGACCTGGGACAGCCCGTGCGCGCCCAATGCGTTGTGGTCAATCAGGTCCAGCAGCCGCCCTGGCGTGGCCACCAAAATGTCTGCGCCGCCGCGCAGGCCCATCATCTGCGGGTTGATGGACACGCCGCCAAATACCACGGCGGTTTTGACGGCCACCGGCAGATCCTGCGCCAGGCTGCGCATGGCATCGCCCACCTGCGCTGCCAGCTCGCGCGTTGGAACAAGGATCAGCGCCTTGATTGACTTGCGAAGGTCTTGCTGTGCGCCTGTCGGGGTGCTGGGCAAACGCTTGAGACTTTGCAGACCTTGCAACAGCGGCAGGCAAAACGCCGCCGTTTTGCCTGAGCCGGTTTGGGCCAGGGCCAGCACGTCGGCACCTTTTAGAATGGCCCCAATGGCTGCAGTTTGCACGGGTGTCGGTGCAACATAGCCCAAAATGCTGACAGCGCGCACGAGCGCGTCATCAAGGCCGAGTGACGAAAATGGCATGAGACAGCATGTGAGAGTGCGAAAGTAAACAAGTGTCGTTGAAATGGCATTGAACCTGGCTGATTAATTGCGCTTCTCTTAAACTCAAGCAAACAGCCTTGGCACCGCAATAACCAGGAGAGAGACTGCACCATGGGGATATTCACTCGTATTTTCGGTCAACCAGCGCCGGTGCGGTCATTTGCGGCCTCAAGGTCGGCGGCCTTGCCAGATTCAAAATTGCCCGATTCAATGCCCGGTGACAACTCCCGGCGCGAATTGGTGCACGTCGCGCTCAGCGACGTCCGGCGCCGTCACGGCATACCGACTGCGTGGCTTGATTGCGAGGTCTTGGTTATTTCAGGCCGTGAGCCGGGCCGCGAGCCGGGCCGTGATTCGGGTTACGGCAGCGAATCCCGGTTGCTGGTGCAATTGCTGATCCTTCAATGGGATGAGCGGCTTTTGAAGTATTCGCTCGCCATCCAACGGCAATTGACGGTCCAGTTGTTGAGGCTTGATCCCGTCAGCTCCCAGTGGCTGCAAGGCGTGGTCTGGCGGTATGCGCCGGGTGCCAGCAGCCCTTTTATGTCCATGCCAGATCAGAAGGTTTGGGCGGTGCATCCGAGTGAGCCGCCGGCGAAACACGACGTCCTTGACCGTCGGGTTTTCTCGCGCACCGGCAGCCTGTTCCCCAAGCATTTGGACCGTCGTCGGGAACTGCACAAAGAACCCAAAAATGACCTTGAAGTCGGTGGCCAGGGAAGCGGCCAAAAAGGCGAACAAAAAGGCGAACAAAAAAGTGGACCAAGGGGTGAACAAAGGGGCGAACAAAGGGGCGACCAAAAGGCGCACCAAAAAACAGTGATCTTTCAGCACGGCGATGTTGACGAGCAGGAGTTTCCCGAGACACGGCGCGTCGGCCTCTGAAGGTTGCTCAGGAAAGAAGCAAAAAAAGGGGCAAGAAAAGAGGTAAGAAAAAGGGGCTGAAAAGGCCCCTTTTTTTACAGCGTGTCGGTAAAGCTCCGCAGCTTGTCGGAGCGGGAAGGGTGCTTGAGCTTGCGCAGTGCCTTGGCCTCAATCTGGCGTATGCGCTCGCGCGTCACGTCAAACTGCTTGCCCACTTCTTCCAGCGTGTGGTCGCTGGTCATCTCGATGCCAAAGCGCATGCGCAGCACCTTGGCTTCGCGCGGCGTCAGGCTGTCCAGAATGTCCTTCACCACATCGCGCAGGCCGGCCTGCATGGCGGCTTCCATGGGCGCGGTGTTGGCCGCGTCTTCAATGAAGTCGCCAAGGTGCGAATCATCATCGTCGCCAATCGGCGTTTCCATGCTGATCGGCTCTTTGGCGATTTTCATGATCTTGCGGATTTTCTCCTCCGGAATCTCCATGCGCTCGGCCAGCACAGAAGCATCGGGCTCAAAGCCAAACTCCTGCAGGTGCTGGCGGCTGATGCGGTTCATCTTGTTGATGGTTTCGATCATGTGCACCGGGATGCGGATGGTGCGCGCCTGGTCCGCAATGCTGCGGGTGATGGCCTGGCGGATCCACCATGTGGCGTAGGTTGAAAACTTATAGCCACGGCGGTACTCAAACTTGTCTACGGCTTTCATCAAGCCGATGTTGCCTTCTTGGATCAAATCAAGAAACTGCAAGCCCCGGTTGGTGTATTTTTTGGCGATGGAGATGACCAGGCGCAGGTTGGCCTCGATCATTTCCTTCTTGGCGGCGCGGCTGGAGAACTCGCCTTCGTTCATGCGCTTGTTGATGTCCTTGAGCTGGTCCAGTGGCACCACCACGCGCGATTGCAGATCGGTCAGCTTCTGCTGCAAATCCTGCACCGGCGGGGTGTTGCGGCCCATCACGGCGCTCCACGACTTGCCTGCTGCGACCTGCTTCTCAATCCATTTCAGGTTGAGCAGCTGGCTTGGCACCTTGTTGCCGTTTTTGTCGCGGCCGCTGAAATCGGCAATAAAGTTCTCTTGCGGGTAGCCGCATTTGTCCACAATGATGCGGCGCAGCTCGCGCTCTTTTTTGCGGATGTCATCCACCTGCGCGCGCACCATGTCGCACAGCTTCTCAATCGCCTTGGCGGTGAAGCGGATCGACATCAGCTCCTCAGACAACGCCTTTTGCGCGCTGACGTAATGCGGCGTGCCGTAGCCTTCCTTGTCGTAAATTTTGTGTACTTTCTCGAACAGCTCGCGCAGGCGGTCATAGCGGGTGAGCGCTTCTTTTTTCAGCTCTTCGAGCTTTTTGGTCAGCGCCTTGGAACCGCCCTTGCCGTCGTCGTCGTCTTCGGCGTCAAATTCGTCGAAGTCTTCTTCGGCCACATAGTCATCGGCCTCATTGGGGTTGGAAAAACCATCCACGATGGTGGTGATGACGACCTTGCCTTCGCGGATGTCTTCACCCAGGCGCAAGATTTCGGCAATGGTGGCGGGACTGGCGCTGATGGCTTCCATCATTGCCATCAGGCCGCCTTCAATGCGCTTGGCAATCTCGATCTCGCCTTCGCGCGTCAGCAGCTCCACGGTGCCCATCTCGCGCATGTACATGCGCACCGGGTCGGTGGTGCGGCCAAACTCGCTGTCCACGGTGGACAGCGCTGCTTCGGCTGCTTCTTCGGCTTCCTCTTCGGTGGCGCCGGCCGGGGCGGTGTTGGTCAAAATGAGAGATTCAGCGTCTGGCGTCTGCTCGTAAACCGCCACTCCCAGGTCGTTCAGGGTGGTGATGACGGACTCCATCGTCTCGGCGTCAATCAGCTTGTCGGGCAAGTGGTCTGAGATCTCGCCATGCGTCAAGTAGCCGCGCGTTTTGCCCAGCTTGATCAGTGCCTTGAGACGTTGGCGGCGCTTGGCCATGTCTTCTTCAGACAGGATGGTGTCGTCCAGCCCAAACTCTTTCATCAGCGCGCGCTCTTTGGCCTTGCTGATTTTCATGCGCAGGGGTTTGACTTTTTCCCCGGTGACCACGGGCTCGCCTACCAGGTCGGCCTCAATGTCGGCCATGTCGGCGTCGTCGCCGACTTTGACTTCGGGGCCGGCCTTGGGCTTGCGGCCGCGTTTTGCGCCGGCCTGGGCGTCGGATTCGGTGGCGGCTGGCGTTGCCGGGCGGCCCGGCTTTTTCTTGGCGTTGAGCTCGGCAGCGGCCAGGGCCGCTTTCTTGGCTTCGGCTGCAGAGGGTGTCTTGGCGGGCTTGGCTGCTAGCTTGGAGGCGACAGGGGCTGCAATAGGGGCTGCAAAAGGGGCTGATTTAGGCACTGACTTGGCTTTCGGGGCAGCCGCTTTAGCGACCGCTTTTTGGGGCTTGGCCGCTGGGGCAGGTTTTGTGGACTTTTGAGCGGGCATTCGGGATCCTCAAGACTTAAAAGACGGACAGGGCGTACAGGGCAGGTGGGCACGGTTGTCGCAAGCGCAAGGGCGCATTGGCAAGCTCACGCCCTCAACATCATCTGGGCAAGATCGCTTGTGCACGATCGCTTGTGCAAGATTGCTTACGCAAGCTCACTTTGGCAAGCTCACTTCGGCAAGATCTCGGGCGAACATTTGGAGTGCAGTCCTTGCGGTAAGGTGGCCCCATGCAGTTGTGATGAAACTGAGTGTGTGGAGGCCGGGCCCGGAGGTGCTGCTGTCGCTCTTGCCAGTACAGCCTTGGATTATACCTCGAAATCGGAAAAATTCAATTTGAATTCAAGTCGATTTCACCAGGCTGGCGGCAGTGGCGGCCTCAAGTTCGCGTCGGCGGGACTGCAAGTCGCGGTAGCGCACCAGTGCCGACGGGTCGGCGCGGGCGGCCTCAATCGCCTCGGTTTCCTGCGCTTTGAGCCGCTCCACCAGCATGCGGTTGAGCAGGCTGCGCAGCTCCTGGTCTGACTCGGCGCTCCTGGCAGCTTCATCGGCCATGCCGGATTTATTGGCTTCCTCGACTGCATCGCGGTCATCCAGCTGAGGCCCCGACATCAGGCGCACCGCCAGGTCTTCGCTGTCATGCCCGCGCAGGCCTTCACGCAAAGCGCCCCAGGGCTGCGGGCCGTGCTCGTGCACCTGGCTTTCCAGCCAGACGAACAGCGCTCCGTGCGGCGCAGGCTGCTCGCACAGCATGGCATGGTCCTCGCCCGACAGGCTGTCCCACGTGGCCATGTTGCCCAGCAGCAGGCGCGTGGCGTGGTCGGCGCGGCTGGCGGGCAGCGCGCGCGCGCCCAAACGCGGTCTCAAGGCGTATTTTGACAATGATTTAGGCCTGTAGCCCTCGTCCACCGTGCTTGAGTAGCTACTAATATCATAGTTTATTCCCTCAAAGCTGTTGCTATCGTAGCCGCTGCTGTGGCCGTCCCCAGAGGCGTGGCTGCCAAGCGCATGACCTGATGAGTGCCCTGATGAAGCGCCCCAGGAACTGCCCGACTTTGCCGATGACTTTCCGGCGTATTGGCGAAACCCTTTAGCACCCGCACCCGCACCCGTTGCCGGTTTGGGCATCCACAAATCAGTCAGCTCCCGCCCCGCCAGTTGCACCAGGTCGGCAATCTCGGCCAGCAGTTGGCGCTTCAATGCGCCATCGGGCAGCTGCATCCACAGCGGTTTGGCGTTGCTGGCCAGCAGTGAGCGGCCTTCAATGCTGCCCAGGTCGCAGCCGTCGCGCGCGGCGTCAATCAAGAAGCGGCTCAGCGGCACGGCCTCGCTCACATAGCGCAAAAACGCGTCTTTGCCGTTCTCGCGGATGAAGCTGTCGGGGTCGTGCTCGGCGGGCAAAAACAGGAACTTCACGTTGCGCACGTCGCTGGCAAAGGGCAGGGCGGCGTCCAGCGCCTTGCGCGCAGCACGCCGACCCGCCGCGTCGCCGTCAAAGCTGAAGACCACAGAATCGGTGAAGCGGAACAGCTTTTGCACGTGGTCGTTGGTGCAGGCCGTGCCCAAGGTGGCCACCGCGTTGGGAAAGCCCAGCTGCGCCAGCGCCACCACGTCCATGTAGCCCTCGGTCACCAGCGCATAGCCCATCTCTCGCAGGGAACTGCGCGCCTCGAACAGGCCATACAGCTCGCGGCCTTTGCTAAAGACCGGCGTCTCGGGCGAGTTCAGGTATTTCGGCTTGTCGTCTCCCAGCACCCGCCCGCCAAAGCCGATGCATTCGCCTTTGACATTGCGGATCGGGAACATCACGCGGTCACGGAATCGGTCGTAGCGTTTTTCATCCCCGCCGTCCTCGGCGTTCAGGATCACCAGCCCGCTTTCCACCAGCAGCGGGTCGTCGTAATGCGGGAAGGTGCTGGCCAGGCTGCGCCAGCCCTCGGGCGCGTAACCCAGGCCAAACTGCTTTGCCACTTCGCCGCTGACGCCCCGGCCCTTGAAGTAATCCACCGCGCGCGGCGAGTCTTTCAAGTGTTTGCGAAAAGCGTCACCGGCTTTTTCCAGCACGTCGTTCAAAGTGCTCTGCTTTTGCCGCTGCAGGGCGGCGCGCGCGCGGTCTTGCGGCGTGCCTTCTTCTTCGGGCACCTGCATGCCGTATTGCTGGGCCAGGTCTTTCACCGCCTCGACAAACGTCATGCCCGCGTGGTCCATCAAAAAGCCGATGGCGTTGCCGTTTTTGCCGCAACCAAAGCAGTGGTAGAACTGCTTGGTGGGGCTCACCGAGAACGATGGCGACTTCTCCCCATGAAAAGGGCACAGCCCCATGAAGTTGGCCCCGCCTTTTTTGAGCTGCACATAGCGCCCAACGATGTCCACCACGTCGGCGCGCGACAAAAGCTCCTGGATGAAGGTCTGGGGAATGGCCACGGGGATATTGTGGCTCAGTGGACGGGCAGCGGGTTGGCAGGCCGGTTGGCGGTCCGATCGCTGTTTTTGCGGGAATTTGAGATAAAAATGGCCTGTAGCCCTCGTCCAAATTGCATAAGTAGCTATTATATAAATAGCAAATTGCCTGAGCGTCTGCTGGGGAAGCGCTGAATAAGTCCTGGCGGATGTGCGGCAGTCGGATCGGGATGGGATGCAAGGCGGATTTCGCAGGCAATAGCCCCGCCTATCCCCTTAAGCACAGGCAAGAAATTCAACACAGCAGACCGCCCGAGCCCGGCTGATCGCAAGCCGCAGGGGGCTTTTTCAGCGCTTCCCTAGACATAGCGGCTCACGCCAAGGCCGCTCAAATCCAGCGCTGGCACCTTGTCGCCCACCATATCCGCCAGCGCGCGCGCCGAACCGCAGCTCAACGCCCATCCGCTGGAGCCGTGGCCCACATTCAGCCACAGGCCAGGCACGCCGCTGGCGCCAATCACGGGCGGGCCGTCTGGCAGCATGGGGCGCGCGCCTTTCCAGATTTGCACCGCGCCGGTTTGTGCCGCAGCGCCTGGGTACCAGTCGTTGAGCACCTTGTAAAGCGTCTGGATTGACGATGCACGGTGGCGCTCTGGCGCGCCGCCAATCTCGGCGCTGCCCGCCACCCGCACGCGGTTGCCCAGGCGCGAGATGGCCACCTTGAAGCGCTCGTCCATCACCGCGCTCTGCGGCGCATTGGGTTGCCCGGCTTGCGCCTCGCGCAGCGGTGCGCTGATCGAGTAGCCATATACCGCCGCCATGGGGATTTTGAGGCCCAGCGGGCGCAGCAACCGTGCGGATGACAGCCCGGCGCACATCACCACGGCGTCAATCGCGCGGGGCGTCGTTTCCCCTTCGATCTGCACGGCGCACCCGCCAACGCGCCCCGCCTGAGTGATGCCAGACACCGACGTGTTGAACGAAAATTCGACGCCCAGCGACTGCGATTCGTTTTTGAGCATCAGGCAAAACTGGCGGCAGTTGCCAACCTCGTCGCCGGGCAAATGGATGGCGCCCAAAAACGCGGTGTCGGGGTTCAGCGCAGGCTCGATCTTGCGCGCACCCGCTGCGTCCAGCAGGGCGAACGCCACACCGGCGTCGCGCAGCACCTGAAGGCCTGCCTGCACCATGTCGCTATCGCTCTGAGAGCGCAGCAGCACCATGTAGCCGTCGCTGCGATCGTAATCGAGCTTCAGATCGGCGGTAATCTGGTGCAGGCGCTGGTGGCTGTAAAACGCCAGGCGTTGCAGTTGCGCGCGGCTGGCCAGGTAGGTTTGGGGTGTGCAGGCCCGGTACCAGCGCCACATCCATGCCAGTTCGCTGCCCGACAGTGGCAGCCCGACTTTGACCGCTGCATGGCGGCTGAACATGTGCTTCAGCACCTTGAGCGGCATGCCCGGCGCGGCCCACGGCGTGACGTAGCCAGGGGCCACGATTCCCGCATTGGCGAAGCTGGTTTCCTCTGCAGCGGCCCCGCGCCGCTCGAACACCGTGACCTCGTGGCCGTCGCACGCCAGCTCGTACGCGGTGGTGACGCCGATGATGCCGGCGCCAATGACTGCAATTTTCATGGATTGATTGTTTTTGAGGGCTGAATTTGCCTTAAAAGGGTGTCAAATCGGCCTCTAGCCTTCGTCCCTATTGTACAGTAAGCTTCTATTTATATAGCAAATCTTCAATTTGGGCAGCGATGTTCAAAACCGTGTCGTCATGCAG
>JANYJD010000065.1 GCA_025358555.1 Rhodoferax sp. | reverse complement strand
CGACCGCGCGACACTACATACGGCGCTGCCCGGGCTGCCAACATGGGGTCGCTAGAGGCCTCTATGCCTTTGGGCATCACCATCGGGTTGTAATTGGTCGTCAGGCAAGGCCCGGAAGAATCTTCCGACACGCTGGTGATTTTCAGCATACCCAGCGTGACTTTTTTGCGGCCTGCGGGCAGCGGCACGGTGGCGTTGTCTAGTTTGTCGCCCGCCTCAGCCATCTCCAGATTGAAGTTGAAGGCGAGCGTGCCGGCCTTGGCGCGTTCGCGCAGGTCAGCAAACAAAAACGTGGGGCCTTTGGCTTTGGCTTCATCGTCGGTCAAGCCGGCCAGGCCGCCCACCGGCTCGTATACCCACTTGCCGAACTGCTTCACACCTGCCGAATTGACGAAACCGAACGCATGCACACCCCAGTAGTTGACCGAACCAAAACTGGCGGGCACGGGCTGAGACGCGAAATGTCGGCCTTGCAGCAAAACCTCTGGGTTGGCGTCGTTGAACGCTTTCACTTTTGCGGGGTCGGCAGCTTTGGTAGCCGGATCAGCCTGGCGCGACACCAGCAAGTCCAGCATCTGCTGGGGGGACGATGCGCCAAACACGGGCGCGTTGATGTTGCCCTGCAGCCATTGCTCGCTGTCTGGCAAATCAAACTGCAAGGCCATGTTGCGCTGAGATTTGCCGTTGTCCGGCGCCTGCGGGTTGCCGCCGCCAATGGAAAAGCGCGCGACCACCGGCACTGTTTTGCCGCTGAAAACCGATGAACTTGATAGCGCACGGGCGGCTTCTGACCCTACAAACTCGCCGCTTGCACAAACGCCCTTGGCACCCGAGCGGCGATAGCCCTCGAACTTGCCGCCCGTGGCTTCAAACTGATTGACCATCGTTACCGGGCTCACCGCCTGGGCGTGAACGGCAGCGGTGAAAGTCAAACCGACCAAATTGCCAGCTAACGCCACTGCGAAGGCCAACGGGGTGCGTGGGAACGAAGAAATCATGGGGTGCTCCAAACGTTTAAGTGAGTTCTGTTGACTGGACTGCATGGGTGATTGGTTTAAGCGCTTCAAGCGTTTCAACCTTTCTTCGCCCACGAACTGCACCAGCCCATGGCTGCCACCTGCTTGTTCGGAAACAACGGGCAAGGGCCCGATGCCTCGCCTGCTTTGCCTTCATACAGGATACAGGTGCCGCAGCGTTGACCGGCGGCGTACGTGGGGTACTTCACCTTGTTGGCTTTGGTGGCGTCGGGCACATAACCGACTGCCATCGCCGGCGGGTCTGACTCTTTCACCAGATCCGGGGCCGACATTTGCGCCAGAGCAAATTGCGTAGCCACGACGGATGCACACGCTGTGGCGGACTGAATGATAAAAACGCGTCGGTCGAGTGTCATTTGGGTTACCTCAAGGTTGCCTAAGAAGAATGGTGCGACACAGCTTTGTAAGCCTGTGCCGACGCGATCTTACATAGTGTTGGCAATTTTTTCTTATTGCAACGCCACGCCCACTTTTTTCACCAACCGGCGTGTTTCGACATCGCTGCCCAAGCGCAGCACTCAACCCACTGCACCGTCAGCGCGCAGAGCGTGAATCTGGGTAGCGCTGTAGCCCAGCGCTGCCAGCAGCTCACCCGAGTGCTCACCCGCCTTGGGCGGTTGCAGCCGCACACCCAGGCGCTGGCCCTCCATGGTGAAAGGAAGCAACGTGGTCTGCGCCGTCTGCCCCGCACGCAGACCGTCGGGCAATGTAATGTCGGCCAGGCCGCCGGTGGCCAGCAGATGCTCGTCGTCGAACAGGTCTTCGGGCTTGAGAATGGGCGCAAATGGCAGGCCAGCCTTCTCAAACACCGATGTGAGGTCGGCCGCACTGAGCGTTGCCAGCCGCTCACGCAACACGGGCATAAGAGTCGGGCGAGCCTGCACGCGCTGGTTGTTGGTGGCGTACTTTCGTTCGGTCTTCAGGTCGGCCTGCAGGTCGGCGAAACCCAGCGCGTCACAAAAAGCGGCCCATTGCGCGTCGCTCACCACCGCCAAAAAAATTTGCTCACCGTTTTTCACCGTGAAGATGTCATACACGCCCCAGGCCGAAATTCGGTCCGGCATGGGCGCAGCAGGTCTGCCGGTAATGGCGTATTGCAGCATGTGCTGTCCCACGAGGAAAACGTTGTTCTCAAACAGCGCGCTTTGCACCTCTTGCCCCTTGCCGGTGATACCCCGCTGAATGAGCGCACCCAGCGCGCCTATGGCGCCAAACATGCCGCCCATGATGTCGTTCACACTGGTGCCCGCGCGCAATGGGTCACCGGGCCGGCCCGTCATGTAGGCCAGGCCGCCCATCATCTGCACCACCTCATCCAGCGCCACTCGGTGGTCATACGGACCGGGCAGAAAGCCCTTGTGGCTCACGTAAATCAGGCGCTCATTCACTTTGGAAAGTGAGGCGTAGTCCAGACCGTATTTTTCCAGCGTGCCCAGCTTGAAGTTCTCAGCCACCACGTCGGCACTGGCTGCAAGCTTGCGTGCCACTTCAGCCCCAGCCCGGTTATGAAGATCAATCGAGACGCTTTTCTTGTTGCGGTTGAACATGGGGAAAAAGCCCGCGCCAGATCCGAGCAAGTGCCGCGTGCGGTCGCCACCGATCGGCTCGACCTTGATCACCTCGGCGCCCATATCGGCCAACACCATGCCGCAGGTGGGGCCCATCACCATGTGGGTGAATTCGACCACTCGAAGCCCGGTAAGCGGCAAAGAACGGGACGCACCGGCAAGACTATTCATATGCAGCAAGACTATTCATAGGAAAATTGAGTTGGCGTCGAAACAGAAAGCATTCGCGTGAGTGTGCGGGAGTTTGCCCGACTCTGCCGCGCTTGTCCGCCCGAAATGCCGGCTGCGGTAAGTGCTCGCAGGCAGCGCGTGGACAACGCCAAGCAACACGGGTGATACTCCGTGCTTTGCCGATGCGTTCTGACAGAATTTTGAATTAAAAATCCATCCTCGAAAGATACTCCAAACCATGAAGCGCACACTCTCATCGGTTCCTCACCTGGGTCACCTGGCCTTGCCACTGCTGATAGGCCTCAGTTTAAATGCCGCCAGCGCCGCCGACATCAAGGTGTTGACGGCAGGCGCCTACAAACCCGTTTTGCTGGCGTTGCAACCCAGCTTTGAAGCGCAAACCGGCCACCGCCTCAAGGTTGAGAACGACACCGCCGGGGCTTTGCAGCGCCGGGTGGCTGGAGGCGAAGCATTTGATGTGCTGATCATCACGCCTGCGGCGCTGGCGCAACTTGTTCAAACCGGCAAGGTGAAGGACGACGCCAAAAGCTATGGAGCCACAAGCGACGGTGCAACTCGAACCCTGGCCCGCGTGGCCATTGGCGTGGCGGTGAAGGTCGGCACGCCCGTGCCAGACATCAGCACAGTGGCTGCGTTCCAAAATGCCCTGCTGGCGGCGCGCAGTGTGGCCTACATCGACCCAGCGGCGGGCGGCTCAAGCGGCATCTACCTAAGCCAGTTGTTTGACAAATGGGGCCTAGCGGAGCGCATCAAGGCCAAGGCCGTGTTGGTACCCGGCGGGCTGGTGGCCGAGCGCGTCGTCAATGGGCAAGCGGACATCGCCATCCATCAGATCAGCGAGATTCTTGCCGTACCGGGCGCGATGCTGGTGGGGCCGATTCCGGCTGAAATCCAGAACTACACGGTTTATGCGGGCGGCGTGTCTGCGACCAGCGCCGACCCCTCGGCAGCGCGAGCGCTGCTGGACATGTTGGCGGGATCGGCTGCGGCGGCGGTTTTGAAATCCAAGGGGATGGAGGCGCCTTGAACTGCTGCTTGTTTTTTTGACGCTTGCCAGATAAGCACCACTTTTACGGGTTTAACCCGCCTCGCAATCAACCGCCCCATGAGTTGAAGCGTCTGCGCAGCGCCGATGCTGAACACCCGGCGAGCCTGATCTTGCGACAGAGCCGCCAAAACCCACCAGCAAGCCCAAATAGCCCGTAAAAATCATACAAATCGGCCTGTAGCCCTCATCCATAGTGCATGAGAAGCTATTATTTTAGTAGTTAGTACTTTAGTAATTTTTCACGAATCAACTTGTCAGCATAGTCCTGCCACACAGCATCCTTTGCCACGCTATCAAACACACCTGCCACCGCCTGCGTCGCCACCCATTGCTGCTTATTGGCAATGGCGCTGGCCATGAACGGCTCAAAGCCCGCCTCACGCACAGTATTGGCGGCCTCGCGCATTTCTTCGGCGCGGCGCTGGCCGTGCTGCACCACACGGCTGAAGAAATAGGCGCCCTGCTTTTCCCAGTCGATGGACGGGAACGTCTCAGCCAAAGTGGGCAGCACGTGGTCTTCTACGCCGTAAGCACGGGCGGTGGCGTAGCTTTCAATCACCAGCGCTTCCAGGCCCTTGATCATCACGCTGCGGCACATCTTGATGGCGCTGGCGATGCCCAGCTTTTCGGACACAGCCCGAGCGTCCATGCCCCATCCCAGCAGCCGTGAGGCAAGGGCATCTGCCTTTGGGCCACCCAGCAGCATCGGCACGCGAATGCCGTAAGGCGGGATGGATGTCATCACGCCCGCCTCAACGTAATGCCCGCCCGCAGCCTCAACAGCCGCTGCGGCCTGTTGCTTGGTGCCGGGTGACGCCGAGTTCAAATCCAGAAACAAGGTGCCAGGCTGAATGAATTTTGCTGCCTCTTGGGCCACAGCCAGCGTGTTGGACGCGGTGACGGCCGAGATCAGCCAGTCGGCTTGGCTGCACAAGGCCTGCATCGACGTGCACGCGGCCACGCCCGCCTCCACCGCATGGGCAAACTCCCTTTTTTGGAGCGCCGCATCGGCAAATTTCAAATCCCACGCGCCAACGGATTCAATGCCGGGTTTGGATTTGAGGCCTGCGCAGAAGATTTTGCCGACCTCGCCGTAGCCGATCAGGCCAATGTTGTTTTGCATGGCGATCACTGCTTTTCAATTTTTGCGCGGGTGATGACTTCGCCCCAACGCTTGATGTCGCTGGCCAGAACCTCGGCCGCCTGCTCGGGCGTGCCGCCATGCGCATCAAGGTTCAGCTCGGCCATGCGCTTTTTGACGTCGGGCAGGTTGAGAGCGGCGTTGACTTCGCGGTTCAGGCGCGCAATGGCCGCTTTGGGCGTTTTGGCCGGGACTGCCAGGCCGTTCCACGACGTGACGTTGAAACTGGCAAGGCTACCGCCGGACTCGCTCGCCGCAGGCACCTCGGGCAGGCTGGCGGCGCGTTTGGCACCAAGCACCGCGACAGCGCGAACCGCCTTGGAATTGATCTGCCCCATCAGCGGGCCAAGGATGTCCACCGACGCGTCAAGCTGACCACCGCGCAGCGCCGTGATGACGGCGGGCGTGCCATTGAATGGCACCACTTGCGCATCCAGACCGGCGCTGGCCTTGAACAATTCGGCCGCAAGATTCTGCGTGGTGCCAATTTGCGGTGTGCCGATGTTCAGCTTGCCTGGATTGGCTTTGCCATAGGCCAGCAGGTCGGCCAAGGTTTTGAACCGGCCTGATTCACTGACCACAATCGCAAGGTCAAACGTGGCCAACGTGGTGACGGGCACAAAGTCTTTCAGAGTGTCAAACGGCAGTGTCTTGAAGAGCGATGCGCTAACCGCCGTGCCGCTGGAAATCAGTAGCACCGTGTGGCCATCCGGCTCGCTGCGCGCCACCTGCTCACCGGCCACGATGCCGCCGGCACTGGGCTTGTTCTCGATCACAACCTGCTGGCCAATCGTTTGCGACACGGCCTGGCCCACCGTGCGTGCGGTGATGTCAGCCGCGCCACCGGCCGCGTTGGGCACCACAATTTTGATGGGCTTGCTGGGGTAGGTTTGCGAAAGCGCTTGCGTGCAGGCCACCGTGGCCCAGAGCAGGACGGCGGCTATGCCGACCAAAAAGTGTTGAAATGTCGTTTTATTCGTCATTTTGCCGTTCTTTCAGGATAATTTAGTGCTGTAGCCCTCGTCCATTATACATAGTTAGCTACTACTAATATAGCAACCCGCAATTTGACGGAAAACGTGGCCAGCTCACCCTTGCGCTGGAGGGTTCAGCGCGCCACGCCCAGCAGCCGGTCCAGTAGCTCGGGCTGCTCCCGCAAACTGGCGGCTGTGCCCGCGTGCACCACGGTGCCCCGGTCCAACACCGCAGCGCTGTCGGATATTGCCAGAATCGCCTGCGGATGCTGCTCCACAATGATAGCGCTCAGGCCCTCTTCCCGCGTGATGCGGCGAATGGCGCGCAGCAGTTCCTGCACGATGATCGGAGCCAGGCCTTCAAGCGGCTCGTCCAGCAGCAAGAGTGTGGGGTTGAGCACCAGGGCGCGGCCTACCGCCAGCATTTGCTGTTCGCCGCCTGACAGCTGGATGCCCAGGTTGCCCTTGCGCTCGGCCAGGCGCGGGAACATCTCATACACGCGTGCGGGCGTCCAGGGCGCTGCCGCGCGGCCCGCACGTGCAGGCCTGGCCACAGCGGTGAGGTTTTCATCCACCGTGAGTGATTTGAAAATATTGCGCTCTTGCGGCACCCAGCCAATGCCTGCTGCTGCGCGCTCGTGCGAAGGCAGCGTGTGCAGCAATACGGCTGCCGCGCCGACGCCCAGTGTGATGCTGCCCGCGTGCTGGCGCGTGGCCCCGGCCAGCGTGTTGATGAGCGTGGTCTTGCCGGTGCCGTTGCGCCCCAGCAGCGCCAGGGTGTGCCCCTCGGCAAGCGCCAGCGACACGTTGTTGAGGACCACGGCTTCGCCATAACCGGCGCTCAAATTTTCCACCTTGAGGAGTTCACGCATGTGACATCGCCCCCACGCTTGCCACTGCGTGTGCGGCGCTGCCCCCCGAGGGGACTAATTCTCCTTGAGGCGGCTCGTCGGAGAATTGCACCTCCTCTTCCCCATGCCCCAAATACACCGCCTTGACCTGCGGGTCATTGGCAATCTGGTCCGGGTCGCCCTCGGTCAGCACCGTGCCGTTGACCAGCACCGTCATGCGGTTGGCAAAGCTGAAGACCAGATCCATGTCATGTTCAATCAACAACACCGACACATCGGCGGGCAGCGCGGCCACGGTTTGCAACAGCTCTTCGCGCTCGCCCGCAGGCACACCGGCCACGGGTTCGTCCAGCAGCAGCACGCGCGGCTCGCAGGCCAGCGCAATGGCAATCTCCAGCAGGCGGCGCTTGCCATAGGCCAGCACATTGGTTTTCTGGTTCATCACCGCCGTGAGGTGAAACTGCTCCAGCAATTGCTCGCAGCGTTGCGTGACCGCCTTGCTGCCGCCCAGCGCCTGCCACCACTTGGCCCCCAGGCCCTGGTGTTGCGACACCGTCAGCGCCAGCGTTTCCAAGGGCGTCAAGGTGTCAAACAACTGGTTGATCTGAAAGGTGCGCACCATGCCGCGCTTGACGCGCTGGTGCGGGGCAAGATCAGTGATGTCCTGGCCTTCCAGAATGATGCGGCCTGCCGAGGGCTCCAGCACGCCGGTCAGCAAATTGATGAGCGTGGTTTTGCCCGCGCCGTTGGGGCCGATCAGGGCGTGGCGCGCGCCTTTTTTCAGATCAAGGCTGACGTTGTCTGTAGCGGTGATGCCACCGAAACGTTTGACCAGGCCTTGCGCAGAGAGCACGGTGGACGAAGTGGCAGGATTCATGTCGGTGGGGTGCTTCATTTCGCAAACCAGGTCCAGGGCCTAACCAACCGCTCCCGCCCCACCAGCACCAGCACCACCAGAAACAGCCCAATCCAGAACGTCCAATACTGCGGCGTGATGCTGGAGATGAAGTCCTGCATGAGCTTGAAGACCACCGCACCGGCCACGCCGCCATACAGCCAGCCAATGCCGCCAATCACCAGCACCAGCATCACGTCGGCCGAGCGGTCAAAGGCAAACACGTCCAGCGAAGCGAAGCCCGAGGTCTGCGCCAGCAGCGCGCCCGCCGCACCCGCCACAGCGGCCGCCACGGTATAGACCACGGCCAGGCGCGACGTGACCGGAATGCCAATCGCCATCGCGCGCAGGCGGTTGTCGCGAATCGCCTTGAGCGTGCCGCCAAACGGCGAGTTGACCAAGCGGCGCGCCAGCACAAAAAACACCAGCAGCATGGTGAGCGAGTAAAACGCCGAGGTGCGACCCGACAAATCAAATTCAAACTTGCCCAACAGTGGCCCCATGACCACGCCCTGCAAGCCATCGGCTCCGCCGGTGAGCCAGGCCAGCTTGTTGGCCAGCTCCAGCAAAATCAGGCCCACGCCCAGAGTGACCATGAGGCGGGTCAGATCGGTGCCGCGCAAGATGGTCAGGCTGCACACGGCCCCCAAGGCGGTGCTGACGGCAATGGCCACCACAAGTCCCAGCAACGGGTCGGGCATGACCAGTTTGGCAAACAGCGCCGCTGTATAAGCGCCCATGCCAAAGAAGGCCGCGTGGCCCAGCGACACGATGCCGGTGTAGCCCAATATCAAGTCCAGCGACACGGCGAAAAGCGCCACGATGGCAATCTCGTTGATGATGAGTGCGTGCGTGGGCAGAAGCAGCGGCGACGCCAGTGCCAGCAGCCACAGCGCGATTTCCCACGGTTTCCAGCGGCCACTGACCTTGAGGATGTCTTGTGCATGCATCAGGATTTACCCCCCTGGCGCACAAACAGCCCCTGCGGCCGCCAGATCAAAATCACAATCATCAGGCTGTACACAATGAAGGCACCGAGTTTGGGGATGTAGTACTTGCCAGCCACGTCCGCAATGCCCAACAGCAGCGCGGCCAGCAGCGGCCCGGTGATGCTGGACGTGCCGCCCACGGCTACCACAATCAAAAAGTAGATCATGAACTTGAGCGGAAAGCTAGGGTCCAGCCCCAGCACCTCGGCCCCCAGCGCGCCGCCCAGGCCCGCCAGACCGGAACCCACGGCAAAGGTGCTGAGGAAAACCACGTTGACGTTGATGCCCAGCCCAGCTGCCACGCGCTGGTCGTCCACCGACGCGCGCAGGCGGCTGCCAAAACGTGTTTTGGCCAGCACGTATTGCAGCGCAATGGTGAGCGCCGCGCACACCGCAATGATGAACAGCCTGTAATGCCCCATACCCAGCATCCATGCGCCCTCCCCGATTTCGGTGCGGCCCTTGAGCCAGGCAGGCAGCTGGATGATCTGCTGCGAGGAACCAATAAAGTAGTCAGCGCTGGCCACCGCCATGAAGGTCAGCCCGATGGAAAACAGCACCTGGTCCAGGTGCGGCTTTTTGTAAAGCGGGCGGTACAGGGTGCGCTCCAGCACGCCACCCAAAAGCGCTGAACCCAGAAACGCCAGCGGCAGGCACACCAAAAACGGCACGCCCAGCTTTTGCATCAGCAGCACAGTGATGTAGCCGCCCACCATGGCAAAAGCCCCGTGCGCGAGGTTGATGAAGTTCATCAACCCCATGGTCACCGCCAGGCCCACCGCCAGGATGAACAACAGCATGCCGTAGGCGATGCCGTCGAAGAGGATGGTCAACATTGTGTGAAAGAGAAAGGCAAGATGAAGAAGCGAGGACGGGTTTTATTCCAGAAACGCCGTGGAACCGGCTCCGCCGGGCCACCAGCGTTGCCCCCTGCAAAGGGGGTGGCGAAGCGCTGGCGCAGCCTGGGGGTGCGCCCTATTTCCCGGGATCCTTGACGTCTTTGAGCACATCGAATTCCATGTTGTAGAGCTGGCCATTGACGCGCTCAACGCGACGGATGTAGACGTTTTGCACGATGTCGCGGGTTTGGCCATCAATGTAGATCGGGCCGCGCGGGCTCTCAAAAATCTGGCCTTTCATGGCGTCCACCAGCGCCTGGCCATCGCCCTTGCCTTTGGTCGCTTTGATGGCTTCATAAATCACGCGCATGCCGTCGTAGGCGGCAACGCCGAAGAAATTGGGCCGGATGCCGTTACTCTGCTTCATGAAAGCTTCGACAAACTTTTTGTTGGCCGGGGAGTTGTGCGAGGCTGAGTACGGGTGCGAGGTGACCAGGCCCAGCGCCACGTCGCCAATGTCGTTGAGGAATTCGTCGTCGGCCACGCTGCCTTCGCCAATCAGCTTGATGCCGGCTTTGTCCAGGCCGCGCTCGGCAAATTGTTTCAGCAATGCAGTGCCGGCACCGGCGGGCACAAACACAAACAGCGCATCGGGTTTCAGATCGCGCACTTTTTGCAGGAAGGGGGCGTAATCGGGGTTGCGCAGCGGCACGCGCAGCTCGGCCAGCACCTGCCCGCCGTTGAGCAAAAAGCGCTCGCGGAAAGTTTTCTCGGCATCAATGCCGGGGCCATAGTCGGTGACCAGGCTGACCACTTTCTTGATGCCGTTTTTGGGCGCCCATTCCGCCACGCCCAGCGTGACTTGCGGCAGCGTCATGCTGGTGCGTACGATGAACGGCGAGGCCTGGGTGATGATGGAGGTGGCGGCGGCCATCACCACCATCGGCGTTTTGGACTGGGTTGCAATCGGCGCGGTTGACAGCGCCAGCGGCGTGAGACCAAAGCCGGCCAATACGTCCACCTTGTCGTTGACCACCAGCTCTTGCGCCAGGCGCTTGGTGATGTCGGGCAAGCCGGTGTCGTCTTTCAGGATGATCTGCACCGGGCGACCGGCCACCTTGTCGCCAAACTGCGCCATGTAGAGGCGCACGCCGTTGTCAATCTGCCGCCCGGTGGATGCAAACGGCCCGGTCATCGGCAGCAGCAGGCCCACCTTGAAAGGGGCGGCTTGGGCTGATGCCAAGCCAGATTGCAGGCCCGCATTGAGTGCCAGCGCGGCGGCAGCCGTGCCGCGAAGGAAAAGGCGTTTTTGTGAATTCATGAATGTCTCCGGTTGTTGTAAGGTTATTGCTGGTGGCCCTTGCCACAGTTTGCAAATTTCAGGATGCGCAGCCATCGGCTACGAATTATCAGGCCGCCACGCAGAGTCCAGCGTGATCTCCCCCGCCACGCGGGACACGCAAACGCAGATGCGCTGGCAAGCGGTTTTCTCATGCGCGCTCAGAAACACATCGCGATGGTCAATCTCGCCCTGCACGGCCAGCACGTCCATGGCGCACAGACCGCATTCGCCCCGGCGGCAGTCTGAAATGGTCGGCACGCCGGCCTGCTCCAGCGCGTCCAGCAGCGTGGCATCCGACGGCACCATGATGTCAACGCCGTGGCGCGGAAGCTTGAGCCGGAATGGCTGCGTGGGCAAGCGGCCACTGCTGCCAAAGGTCTCAAAGCGCAGGTCGGCAAGGGGGCGGCCCGCATCGCTCCAGGCCAGCTTGAGCGCCTCCAGCATGGGCACCGGGCCGCAGGTGTAGAGCTGCGCGCCCTTTGGCAAGGCGGCAATCTCGCGGGCAAAGTCGATGGGCGCGGGGCCGGTGAAGGTTTGCAGCGCGGCTTGCCCAGTTGCCTGCAGCCCATCAAACGCCTGGCGCAGCGCCGCCTCAAACACCAGTTCGTCTGCGCTTCGGGCACCGTACAGCATGCGCACCAGCACGCCGGTGGCGCGCGCGTGGTCAGCGAGCCGTTGCGCCATGCCCACCAGCGGGGTGATGCCGATGCCGCCGGCGACCAGCAGGTAGCCGGGCGCTGTCAAATCAAGCGGGAAAAAATTTTGCGGCTCACTCACCATCAGGCGGTCACCCGCTGCGAGCCGCCACATGGCCTTCGAGCCTCCGCGCCCGTCATCCATGCGTTTGACGGCGATGCGCCAGGCATCAGGCTGGGGCGCGCCGGTGAGCGAGTAGGAGCGCGTCTGCACCTTTGCGCCCTGTACGACGCCCTGCACTCCCGCCTGCACCATCACCTGCATTTGCAGATGGGCACCCGGCGGATAGTTCGATGGGGCATTTTCCAGCGGGCGAATCTCAAACTCACGCACGGTCGGGCTCAAGTCACGCGTGACGACAACCGTGGCCTGCATCCAGTTCTGGGCGGTTTTCATGGTGAGTGGCGCTTCGCGTTGCGGGTCATCTGCGGCAGTTCAACATCATGATTCACCGGCGGCGGATCAACTGCACGCCCGGCAGGGCGCTGTGGCTTTGCCCGCTCACGGCTTCGTGCAGGTTGGCCTGGGCAATGCGGGAGTGTTCGCGCATCACGGCCTCAGCGCGCGAACCCTCACGCTGCTCAATCGCCTGCAACGCCTGCCAGTGCTGGGCCTGGGCTACGATGAACATGTCACGCGTGCGCGGCGAGTTGGCCTGCGACACCACAAAGCTGGACGGCGACGCAAACGGCAGGCTGGTGATGCGCTCCAGTTGCTGCGCAATCACCGAACTGCCCGCCATTTCCACCAGCAACTGATGAAATTTTTCGTTGTACGCCACATAGCGCTCGAAATCGTCGTCAGACAGCGCGCCGCTTTGCAGAATGGCATCGATGCCCGCCAGGCAATCGCGCGCCTCACGTATCAGCACCGGTGGCGCGCCGCGTTCAGCGGCCAGGCGGGCGCACAGGCCTTCGGTGGTGCCGCGCAGCTCAATCGCTTCGGAGATGTCGCGCTCGCTGAACGTGCGCACAGCGTAGCCGCCATTTGGCAAAGCCTCCAGCAGGCCTTCTTGCTCCAGCCGCATCAGCGCAGCGCGGATGGGCGTGCGGGATACGCCAACGCGTTCCACCAGCGACATCTCAGCAATGCGCGTACCGCCTGCCAGCTCGCCCGACCAGATGATCTCGCGCAGGCGCAGCAGGGCCTTGGCCGAGGCGTTGCCGTGCGGGATTTCACCGTCATTCGTTGAAAAAGCCCTGTTTTGAGGTGCTTTTTCGCCCTTAGCCCCCGTCAGTATTGCATAGTTAGCTATACTATTCATATCTAGTCCACGACAACTTCACACCAGCCAAGTCGCATTTTGATAGCAGGCAAATCATCACGCAAAGCAACGAACGCATCGCATGGCAATCACCCAACCTGACGGATCGGCACGACCGTATGGGCCGGGGCCTCACGCGCCACCAAGCCATCAATCAGCCGGCGCGCCCACATGGAACCAGCGTCGATATTGAGGTTGTAAAACTGGTGGTCCGGGTGTTCGTCCATGGCTTTTTGCTGCGCCTCAAGGATGAGTTCGTCTTCGCGGAAGATGCTGGCCACACCTTCGCGCAACTGGTGCGTGAGGCGCTGGTCGCCCAGGCTGTAGTTGCGCGCAAAGGCCCAAAAGTAGTGGCAGGTGCCATCGGTCTCAGGCGTGACGGTGTTGAGCACAAAGCCGTTGACGCCCTTGCTGCGGTTGCTCTGTTTCACATCGCCTTGGTTGCCGCCGGGCGGGACCGCCCCGGTGCCCGCTTCAGCAACACCCACATCAATCGACACCGTGCACGGCGCTTCAAATTTGATGATTTGCCAGCGGTCCACATTGCCCCGGTAGCCGCGCGCGTCGAACAGTTGCCCGCCCCAAAACGGCGGTGCGTCGATGTTTTCCATCCAGCGGGTCACGGTCGCGGTGCGGTCGCCGTGCGTGGCCACAAACGGCGCCTCAGCTACGGCACGCTGGCCAATGCTGCTGCCGTGCACAAAGGTTTCGTGGGTGAGGTCCATCAGGTTGTCCACCACCAGGCGGTAGTCGCACTTGACCGTGATGAGCTTGCCGTCCCCCGCCCAGGCCGGGTCGTCGTTCCAATGCAGGTCAGGCACCAGCGCGGGGTCGGCTTTGGCCGGATCGCCCGGCCACACCCAGACGAAGCGGTGCTTCTCTACCACCGGGTAGCTGCGCACACAGGCCGATGGGTTGAGGGTTTCCTGGCTTGGCATATGGGTGCAGCGCCCCTGCGCGTTGTACACCAAACCGTGGTAGCCGCATACCACTTCATCACCCTCCAGCCGCCCCATGGACAGGGGCAGCAGACGATGCCAGCAGGCGTCTTCCAGCACGGCCACCGTGCTGTCGGCCTTGCGGAACATCACCAGCTTTTGGTTGCACACCGTGCGGGCCAGCAGCGCCGCCTTCACCTCCACGTCGTACGCGGCGGCGTACCACGCATTGAGCGGAAAGTTGGGTTTTTTCGCAGTCATGGATACGTAATGTATACAAAAATAACTGAGACTGCAAGATGTTCTAGAAAATTGGGTAAGAAAATGGGTAAGAAAATGGATACAAAAGGTGAGAATAATGGGCGAGGATCAAGGGTGAGTACAAAAGGCAGCCAAAGCCTATAATTTGACATGCAAGCAGACAAACCTGTCCTCTGGAACGCAGACAAGAATCTGCAACTGATGACCCAGCGTGGCGTGTGCTTTGAGGATGTGTTGGTTGCTGTTGCAGGTGAAGGCTTGCTGGCTGACTTGCAGCATCCGCAGCCAGAACGTAATGGGAATCAAAAAGTGTGGGTGATCAAAATGAAGGCTTATGCGTATCTTGTGCCGTATGTCGAAACCGACATACATATTTTTCTGAAAACGATCATTCCTAGCCGCAAAGCGACACGCCAATACCTTGGAGAAAGTGATGAAAGCTAACGCCGCCCACCAAATAGCTGCCCAAACGGGTCGTGACGAGGCCAATGAGCTTGCCTTGCTCAAATCGTATGAGGCGGGTGAATGGGCAACAGTACCCAGCGAGGAACAGGATATTGCTCGCTACCGCGCCGCTGCAGCCAACGCTCTGCTCAAAAACAAGCGTGTCAATATTCGCTTGTCCAGCATGGATTTAGAAGGCTTGCAGGCCAAAGCCGCACAAGAAGGCTTGCCCTACCAAACGCTGATCGCCAGCGTGCTGCACAAATATGTGTCTGGGCGGCTGGTGAGTTCGCAAATGTGACATGGCCCATTGCTGATTGACATTTCTGAGTCGGGCAAGACAGCCGTTAGCTATAAAATAAGGAGCTGTTAACTCAAGTATTTACTGGAATACAGACTGATCTTATGGGTGAAAAATGGCTTGAACGCCGTTTTTTAGGAACCGCATGTATTGAAAATGGCTTGGGTGATGCTCTGCATGATGGTTCTTGCAGCTTGTGGCAGCCCCTATATAGGCTCACCATCAATCATCTCGACGGCAAGAAATTCTTCCCGCCCGACAGCAACAAAAGCAGCTCCCCGTCGGGCTATCTTTGGCGGCGCTTAGCCAATCCGCCGCCGGATTGGCCAGCGTCTGTACCGGCACGGGTTTTCACGGGGATTATTTGCACTTTGCAGAGACGCCAATACGATGTCAGTTTTAAAAAACAGGAGTGTCTTATGCCAAGAGCCAAAAAAACCTGGGCTGACAAGATGCAGGCCAAGCCGCCCCACAGCGTGGTGCTGGACAAAGCCTTTACCGGTGTACCGAAAGGGGCACGCCTGCTGATATCCAGCCCGCAAGAGATTGCTGATTTTCTAAAAACCCTGCCCGCTGGGCGCAGTTTGCCCATTCAGCAGCTGCGCCGAGAGCTGGCGATGCGCCATGGCTGCGATGCCGCGTGTCCGGTGTCAACGTCTCTTTTTTTGCGAATCGCTACCGAGCAAGCTTTTGTGCAAGCGCAGGCCGGCGTGCCGGTTGGCGACATACCACCCGTCTGGCGCGCCCTAGAGCCCAAGTCGCCGATGCTCAAAAAACTCAGCTTTGACCCTGCCTGGATTACGACGCGCCGCGAGCGGGAGGGACTGGCGACCTGATGGCGGCCGGTTCAGTGGGTGACATCCGGGTTTTGCGCCTTTGAACAGCGCTTCGCGGGTACAAAAATGACTGTAGCCCAATAGAATTTTGCGTGAATAGCTACTTTATAGATAGCGAACAGACTACCGAAACAGACCGCTGAAAACGTCGATTCAAGGGCTCTTGCGAACCAGAAACTCGGGTCGAACTCTGGCTCACACATTTTTTCCGCGCCGGCCCTGTCGTTTTGCGTTGTTCAACGGATTCACAAATTCAAGGTCGCACCGAAACCGTGAAGGCGGTGGCCACGAATCCGGTCACGAAACCGGTCTGGCCGCACGCTAAGATACACCCAGAATGCAGCCAAAATACGGCCAAAATCCGGCCCAGCAAATCGAGGAGCCTCATGAAACACACCCAACTTCCCGCCCATTACGACCATGTCGGCAGCTTTCTGCGCCCGAAATACTTGCTGGAGGCGCGCGAGCAAAAAGCCAAGGGCAGCATCACGGCTGAGCAATTGCGCCTGGTAGAAGACAAGGCCATCAGCGAGATCGTGAAATTCCAGGAAGACGTAGGCCTGAAAAGCATCACCGATGGTGAGTTCCGCCGCACCTATTTCCACCTCGATTTTCTGGAGCAACTCGGCGGCGTGAAAGTGGGCGAGGCGACTTTGGCGCGCGGTGCCGATGGCAAAGAGCACCTGGTTCCGCCCGCCATTCACGTGGTGGACAAAGTCACCCATGCCAAGCAGATTCAGTTGGCGGATTTTCAGTATCTCAAGTCGCAGGTAAGCGCGGGCAAAACGGCAAAAGTGAGCATCCCCTCCCCCACCATGCTGCACTTCCGCGGCGGCCGCGCGGGCATCAGCCGTGCCGCTTACCCCGAGCTGGAGCCGGTGTTTTATGAAGACGTGGCGCGTGCCTATGGCGACGAATTGCGCAGCCTCTCGGCGGCCGGTTGCACCTACGTGCAGATGGACGACACCAACCTGGCCTACCTGTGCGATGAAAAAATGCGCGAAGCCGCGCGTGGCCGGGGCGACGACCCCAATGAGCTGGCCCACCGCTATGCCAAATTCATCAACCTGGTGGTGGCGCAAAAACCAGCGGGCATGACCTTGGCCATGCACCTGTGCCGGGGCAATTTCAAGAGCACGCACGCGGCCAGCGGCAACTACGAGCCCGTGGCAGAGGCCTTGCTGCAAGAGATGGACTTGGACGCCTATTTCATGGAGTACGACGACGACCGCAGCGGCGACTTCAAACCCCTGCGCTACCTGCCCAAAGGCAAAACCGTGGTGCTGGGCCTGGTCACCACCAAGTTTGGCGCGATGGAGAGCAAAGACGACCTGAAGCGCCGCATCGACGAAGCCGCCCGCTACGCCCCAATCGACCAATTGGCCCTGTCGCCGCAATGCGGCTTTAGCAGCACGGTGCACGGCAATGACATTGCGGTCGAAGCGCAGCGCGCGAAGCTAAGGCTGGTGATTGAGGTGGCCGAGGAGGTTTGGGGCTGAGGCTGGACGCCCCGCAGAGCAAAATTCATGCGAACCACTCTGGATATTGCCGACGACGTTCTATTCGCCGCCAAATAAGTCGCGCGCCGCGAAAAAAGGCCGCTGGGCCATGTCATCAGCGAGTTGGCGCGGCGTGCGTTTGCCCAGTCGGCCGGGAGCTTTGCTTACCCGCAGAGAGTTGAAAACACGCCCGCACGTTTCCGAGCGAATCGCGAATTACGGCATCCACCCTTTGCCCGCTCGCAGCGGGCTCGTCACCAACGAAATGATTGACCGCCTGCGCGACGCTGAAGGCATTTGATGCGGGCGCTGCTTGACATCCATGTGCTGATCGCCCTGCACGACCGGGACCACGTCCTCCACATTCGCGCTGCCACCTGGTTTGAGGCAAATATCAAACACGGCTGGGCCAGTTGTCCGCTGATGCAAAACGGCTGCCTGCGCATCATGAACCAGCCTGGCTACAGCAGCCCGCAACCCCTGGCCGTGTTGATGACCATGTTGCAGCGCTCCACCAACACGACGGTGCACGAGACCTGGTTTGATGACATCAGCATCCTGGACAGCGCAAGGTTTCAACACGCCCATATGCATGGCCACCGCCAATTGACCGATTTGTATCTGCTGGGCCTGGCAGTGAAGAACAAGGGGCGGCTGGTGAGTTTTGACCAACGCGTCCCGATGAGTACTGTAGTGGGCGCGCGGGCTGAGAACATGATGACGCTGTAGCAAGCTTGCCACGGCCTCGCTATACTTAGTCCATGACCCTAGTCCAGAGCGCAAAGCCCTTCGGCAACCAACCCATCGTCACGCCCATCGTCAACGTCCACGACGCCAAAACGCATTTCTCGAAACTGCTTGAACTGGCCCACGGGGGCCAGGAAATTGTCTTGGCCAAAGCAGGAGTGCCTTACGCACGGCTGGTGCCACTCGCTCCCGCCGCACGGCAACGCACGGCAGGGCGGCTGGCGGGCCAGATTGAGTCCGCGTTCTTTGAGCCCCTGCCCGAGGAAGAACTGCAAGCCTGGGTGCCACCATGAAGCTGTTGCTGGACACGCACGCACTGCTTTGGTGGTGGACCAATGACGCCCAACTCTCGGCCAAGGCGAAGCGCGCCATTGCCAATGACAGCAATGCAATTCTGGTGAGTGCCGCCAGCGCATGGGAGATTGCGACCAAGACGAGGCTCGGCAAGCTTGACATCGGCCCGCTTGCGTTAACGCGCTTTGCAGAGCTTGTGCAAGCTGACGGTTTCGAGCACTTGCCAATGACGTGGCAACATTGCGTGCACGCAGGCGGGCTGCCGCTGGACCACCGCGACCCGTTTGACCGCATGTTGGCGGCGCAAAGCCTGATTGAGGACGCAACGCTGGTGACCAAAGACGCTGCGTTTGGGCTGTTTGGGATGCGGGTGTTTTGGTAAGGCCCGTACCGTATCGCCAGTTGGCGCACGGGTATCGGGGCGGCGGTGCGCGCTTGGCGGACGCTCACAAATCGACGGGGTTTGTGGGACACCGTGATGGGCTTCAGGGCCGTCCTGGGCGATGGCGCTAGGCAGCATGCGGCAGCTCGAACCGGCGTCGCTTTTTATGGCCATCCATTGACGCAGTCCGGACACGGGGACGCGCGCATTCCGATGCGCGCGGTCCATCGTGCAACAGCGGCCCAAAGGGCCATCCTGTAACTGGGCCAGCAACAGGTAGCGAAGTTAATATTCGCGTATGAAACAAAACGAAACGGTGACGCCATGAACTCCGCCATGAATTCAACACTCAACCGCCAAACCCTCGGCGACCTGCTGCGCCGCACGGCCCAGCGCGACCCGCACAAGCTGGCCATCCGCTGCGGCAGCTCCGACTGGACTTACCGCGAGTTTGACGACGTCAGCAACCGGTTTGCAGCGGGCTTGGCCACACTTGGCGTGGGCATTGGCGACCGCGTCGCGGTGCTGGCGCGCAATTCGCATGGCTTTGCGGCGCTGCGCTTTGCCGTGGCGCGGCTGGGCGCAGTGCTGGTGCCGATCAACTTCATGCTGAGCAGCGGCGAGGCCAATTTCATTCTGGAGCATTCGGGTGCCAAACTGCTGTGCACTGACTCAGGCCTGGCTGATCTGGCGCGCAGCGCGTCCCAGGGCACGGCGGTGCAGCAACTGGTGTGGCTGCCGGGTGAAGATGCGAGTGACCCCGCGCCGGGCATGACAGCGTTTGACGAATTGCTTAAACACGGCAACACGCCGCCCGATGTGGAACTGACCGGCAGCATGCTGGCCCAGATCATTTACACCAGCGGCACGGAGTCCCGCCCCAAGGGCGCGATGCTCAGCCACGATGCGGTCATTTCCGAATACGTCACCTGTCTGGTGGATGTTGAAATTGCACACACGGATGTGACGCTGCACGCCTTGCCGCTGTACCACTGCGCACAGCTTGACGTGTTTTTTGGCCCCTGCATCTATGTGGGCGCCAGCAACATCATCACCGGCAAGCCGACCGCCGACAACCTGCTGACCATGCTAGCGCGCGAAGGCATCAACTCCTTTTTCGCGCCGCCCACGGTGTGGATTGCGCTGCTGCGCGCGCCGCAGTTTGACGCGACCGATTTGTCAAAACTGCGCAAGGGCTACTACGGAGCATCCATCATGCCGGTGGCAGTGTTGAAAGAAATTCAGGCTCGGCTGCCGCAGGTGCGGTTGTGGAATCTGTACGGGCAAACCGAGATTGCGCCGATGGCGACCGTGCTCAAACCCGAAGACCAGTTGCGCAAGGCAGGCTCGGCCGGCAAACAGGCGCTGAATGTGGAAACCCGCGTGGTGGATGACGCCATGCGCGATGTGGCGGTGGGCGTGATTGGCGAAATCGTGCACCGTTCACCGCATTTGCTGATGGGTTATTTCAAAGACGAAGAACGCACCCGCGCCGCATTTGAAGGCGGCTGGTTTCACAGCGGGGACCTGGGCCAGATGGACGACGAAGGCTTCATCACCGTGGTCGACCGCAAGAAAGACATGATCAAAACCGGCGGCGAAAACGTTGCCAGCCGCGAGGTGGAAGAAGCGCTGTACAAGATTGCGGGTGTGTCCGAGGTGGCGGTGATCGGCCTGCCGCACCCCAAGTGGATCGAGGCGGTGATTGCCGTGGTGGTGGCCAAGCCGGGGTACACATTGGCTGAGGCTGACGTGATTGCTGCGTGCAGCCAGAATCTCGCGCATTTCAAGGTACCCAAACGCGTTATGCTGACAGACGCGCTGCCCAAAAATCCCAGCGGCAAGCTGCTCAAGCGGCAACTGCGGCAGAAGTACGAAGCGCTGTTCAAGAACTGATTTGCTACTATTTTAGAGGCACACTATGCACAATACACAAGGGCAAACGCCAATGTCAGGAGCGAATTCCCTGCCAACCATGGCGCAAGCCAGCCTGCTCCACCGGATCGACGCCGTCCAGGCAGTTCTTCAAGAGCGCGGCCTGCAACCCGACGAGTTCATCGAACAGGCGAACCACCTGATTGAAGAACAGTGGATTCCGCAGAACGGCGCCCGCGTTGTCGCCCTTGCCTGGAGTGACGCGGCCTTTCGCCAGCGCCTGTTTGCCAACGGCATAGCTGCAGTGGGTGAATTGGGCGTCAGCTTGCCGAAGCACCACCGCCACCTGGTCGTTCTGGAGAACACCACCGCCATCCACAACGTGATCTGCTGCACCTTGTGCAGTTGCACGGCCTTCACCGTCATCGGCCTGCCGCCGGATTGGTACAAAGACCTGGAATACCGCGCGCGCGCGGTCCGCGAGTCGCGCACCGTGCTGCGGGAGATGGGCCTGGACTTGCCGCCCGACATTGAAATTCGCGTGTGGGACACCACGGCCGACACCCGCTACATGGTGCTGCCCGTGCAGCCGCCCCACACCGTGGGCTGGCCTGTGGAAAAACTTGCGGCCATAGTGACGCAGGATTCCATGATTGGCGTGGCGCGGCTCTGATCACACCGATCACCACGCCTTCATTCACGTTTGTTATCAAGGAGTTCAACCATGGACGGCATTCACGATCTCGGCGGCAAACAAGGGTTTGGCAAGGTGCGTCATTCGCCTGCCGCGCAGGCCTTTCACGCACCGTGGGAGAAACGCGCCAATGCGCTGTATTCACTCGCGGTGAAGTCAGGGATCTTCAACATGGACGAGTACCGCCACGCCATCGAACGCATGGAGCCGCGCCACTACCTCTCGGCCGGCTACTACGAGCGCACCCTGACCAGCCTGGCGACGCTGCTGGTAGAAAAAGGCATCGTGACGCGGGAAGAACTGGAGCGCCGCGCGCAGGGTACCTTTCCCCTGGCATCGGCCAGCGCGCCGGGCCGCACTAATCTGCCGGAACGCATGCGTTTTGCGATGGGCGATGAGGTGATGGTGCGTCAAGACCACGTGCCCGGCCACTGCCGCATGCCCGCCTACGTTCGCGGCAAACGCGGCGTGATCGTGGGCGAATCACCCGCCTACCCGTTCCCGGATGCGCATGCCCATGGCGTGCCTGCGGATGACGAGCCGACCTACGATGTGCGGTTCAGCACGGCTGAGCTTTGGCCGAATTCGGCTGACACGGCGTTTGTGCATGTCGGCGTGTTTCAAAGCTACCTCATTGGCGTGACATGAAGGGAGGAATCTGAGACGAGGAAGCTGAGACATGGAACCTGCGGGGAGTGGGGCAATCGATTTGGGCTTGAAGCAACTTGGGCTCTTGGTGCCACTGCAAAGCTGAAACCTGATTTTGCTTCATTTATAGTAGCTACTTATGCACTGTAGACAAGGGCTACAGCCCGATTTGGCACCTAAACGGGCGTCAAACTCTCGATTTCAGGCTCTGGTGTGCCGGTCCACTTCACGCGCCAGGCAGACGCCCTTCTCACGTTGCCCACCAGCGCGGGCCGAAAGCACGCCAGGTTGGTGCCACCGGCCCGGCGCACGCTGGGGTAGATGACACCCAGCGAGCCCTGCGTCAGCAGCTGGTCGGCCAGGTTTTGCGAGGCCACATAGCTGCGCGGGTTCAGGCAGGCAGCAAATTTTTTCTGCCCGCGCAGGTCATGGAATTCATTGGTGAAGTCGGCCAGATACGCCTGGTAGTCCACACAATCGTCAAAGCGGTTGATCTCCTGGTACTCCACGGTTTTGTGGAACACCACTTCGGCCAACGCCGTCTCCACCTCAAACGCGCAGTACCAGGCGCCGCGCTCGCCATCGTTAAAGCGGCTGCCTTCGGGGCGCGGGTAAGTAAAGGCGGCGTTGGCGATGCGGAAGTTGGGCGTGCCAAACACCAATTCGTCTATACCAATGCCCGGCAAGCCGCCGCGCTCGCCGACCAGGCGCTGGTTGGTGGCGTTGTCCAGGTCAAACAGTTCTTGCAAGTGTTTGGCGTCTTGCGCAATGCCTTGCAGCACCGAATCTTCCACCTGCGCAAAGCGGCTGGGGATCAGGCGGCAGGTGTCGAGCTGGCGCAGTGGCGTGAGGGGTGGAAGGTGCGTCGTTGCTGGCTGCGATGGAGCGACTTGTGCGGCTGCTGGATCTGTCGTCTGGCGCTTCGTTTGAATTGTCATCGCGGGCACGCGCTTTTGCTTGGGCAACTCAAAGCCCTCCGCGCCGCGCATCCAGCAGTTTGCGTACTGTCTGCATCGCAATCAGGCCACCCGACAGCATGTACTGCAGCGGCGCCTGGCCGCCAAAGATGATGTTCTGGTTGGGCAGCATCACCCACTCATCGGCCAGCTTGTCGCCATACAAAATGTGCAGCGCTTTGTAGATGCCGATCAGAAACGAGATGCGCGTGATGCGGTCTACATCGAGCATGCGGTCGGCGTTCTTTTTCCACTCATAAAACGCGCTGCTGGACAGGCCACCCAGCAACTCCCGCGCGTCTTCGTCTTTGACGCGCCATTGGGCTGCCAACCTGAAAAACCCCTTGATGGCAGAGGCCGACAGGCGCTCGCGCTCGGCCCTGGCATTCAGGTCAACCAGCGCGGCGGGCTCGAAGCGGCTGGTGGGGTAGGCAAGTGCAAGGGAAATGGCAAAACTCCTTTTATGGACATTTTATACTCTTTTTAAAAAATTTCAACCGGCCTGTAGTGCCGGTCTGACATCGGTGCGGGATTTTCCAACTCATTGCAGCACCTGCCCCAGCCGCCCCCAGCGCACGCCATTCTCATCGGCTGAAAACCACACCTGGCGCGCCCTGCCCAAAATGTCCTGCATGGGCACGGTGCCAAAGTTGCGCGAGTCGGAGCTGTTCACCCGGTTGTCACCCAGCACAAACACCTGGCCATCTGGCACGGTGAGTTGCAGTTCTTTGGCAGCGACCGTTTGCGCGCGGTTCAAGGGTGGCACAACGGTCGGGGTCGGGGCAGTGGCTGCCGGGTTGACAGTTGCCGACTTTGCGGAAACGGCGGGTTCCACCCATTGCACTTGCCACGTGTGCCCGTCAATGGCCTCCACGCCACCGGTGGGCGCGCCAGCGGCGGTTGGCGTTGTAGGTGGTGCGGCTGACCCTTGCAGCGCCTGCCCGTTGACCCAAACCTGCCGGTCCTTGAGCTGGATTTGATCCCCCGGCAGACCAATCACGCGCTTGATGTAGCGCACGCTGCGGTCATTTGGATAGGCAAACACCGCGATATCTCCGCGGTGCACGCCCTCTTTGCAGCCGGGGCAGTTGTAGCGCTTGTCGGCCCAGATCCGGTCGCCCCGGCGCACGCTTGGCTCCATGCTGGTAGATGGAATGTAAAACGGTTCCACCTGGTGTTCCCGCACATACAGCGTGAGCAGCGGCAGGGCCAGCAGGTCGCACAGCACAAAGACCAGTGCGTAGACGCCGCTTTGCTGCCACGCCCTGGCCGGGCCACCCCGGTGGGCGCGCGCACCGCGCCATGCGTCCCACACCGCGTAACCCCACACGCCGAGCGCGGCAGCAAGACCCAGCACCAGAATCGGCAGCATCAAGCCATCGGGCAGGTACAGCGCAATCAGCGCGATGGCCGGGATGCACAGCACGGCAAAGCCCAGGAAGAGCCAGATGGCACGGTTTAACTCGCCGTTGTAGAACTGGCCAAAGCCCGGCAGGACGAGCGATGCCAGGGCAGCGACGATGGGGCGGCGCGGGGCCATGGCTTGCGCCGGGGCCGGATCCGGTGCTGTTTCGGATTCAGGGGCGCGTGGATTCTGGGAATTCATGATGTGTTCCTTCAAGAAAAAGTCAATGGTTTGCGTGCATCGGTTTAAGGCGAATGGCTTAAGGTCAAGGGCCTAAAGAGCGGCACCTGCCAACCACAGGCCAAACACAAAACTTGCAAGCTGGTCCAGGCCCAACACAAAGCCCAACAAGCCGCCGCCTGCCAGCCCGGCGCGTGCCGCCAACCAGCGCAGGCGGGGCCAAACTGCCCGCCCTTCTGGAGCCCACCCGCTGGGCCTCGCGGGCCTTTGCACGGCTTGCGCAAGAAGGTGTGGCAAAGAATCTGCTTGGGCGTGCGGCAACGGCTGAATTTGTGCCGCCAGGTTTTTCATCACCCGCTGTGTGAAGTCCGGCGGCGGCAGCAACAAGTCTTCGCGCAGCAGTGAGTCCAGGTCGTCATCCATGGTGAGTCTCCGAGGGTGCGGTCGATTCGCAGGGCGATTCATTGGGCGATTCAGGGGTCGATTCAGGGGTCGATTGCAATATGTCCCGCAGGCGCTGTTTGGCCCGGTGCAATCGGGTCTTGATGGCCGCCAGGCTGTCGCCCTCAATGCGGGCCACGTCGGCCAGCGCCAGCTCATGCACGTACACCAGGGCCAGCGCGCTGCGGTCCGGCATGGGTAGCTGGCGCAGGGCCGCTTGCAGCCGGGCCTGCTGCTGGGCGCGTTCCATCACCTGCAACGGGCCGGGTTGCGGGCAGGCCGCATCGGGCGGTTCCATTTCTGTACCGCTAACCTCGCGCTTGTGCGCTGCGCTTTGCAGCGCGTTGTACGCAAGGTTGCGGGCAATCGTGAAAAGCCAGGTGCCAAACTGCGACTGGGACGGATCGAAACTGGGCAGGTGCGTCCAGGCGCGCAGAAATGTCTCTTGCGCAATGTCTTCTGCCTGCGCCTGGCCCATGCCCATGCGGCCCAAAAACCCAAACAGCGGACGCTGGTAAATCGCCACCAATTCGGCAAAGGCCCGCTGCTCGCCGCGGGCGATGCGTTGCAAAATTGGCTGCACGCTCAACGGCGCTTCCCCAACAGGCGGCGGCCGCATTCGCAGCAGCTCGAAGGCGCTGGGCTCGCTGAATAGTCGGGTAACCGGGTGTTCATGTTGCAGCGTCTTTCATGGCAGCAGACCCACGGGTTTATGGGCCTGTGCGTCTTATACCGGGCAGCACGAAAAAGGTTACATCAGGGTTTGGCGCTGTCCGCAGGTGCGGCGGGTGGCCTACCTGCCCCTTGCTCTGACGCCTGCCGTGGAGTCGGCTTCTTGTTGAGAATGACAAGCGCAATCCCCGCCAGAATGGCGATGGATGCCAGCACCAAGCGCAAGCTGAGGGGCTCACCAATCAACACAACGCCTCCGGCGGCGGCGATCACCGGCACGCTAAGCTGCACCGTCGCCGCGCTGGCCGCTTTTAGCGCCGGCAACACCCGGTACCAGATCGCATAGCCAATGCCAGAAGTCAGCGCACCGGACATCACGCCACACCAGACACCCGGGCCATCCAGCGAAGCACTGCTGGCCATGAGCAGGCTCAAGCCCAGCGTGAGCGGCACCGTACGCATGAAGTTGCCCGCAGTCACGGTGATCGGGCTGCCAGACCTCGAGCCACCCTGGCCTCCCGGTCCGGCCTTGCCACGCAATGAGTACACACCCCAGGCCACACCCGCGCCCACCATCAACAGGGCGCTGCCCGGTGGTGGCGCGGCAAGTCCCGGCAGCACCAACGCGACCAGCCCACACAGCGCGAACACCAGGCCGACGATCTGCAGGGGCAGCAGACGCTCGCCAGCCCACACGCCGTAGCCAATCATCGTGGCCTGCACCGCGCCAAACAGCAGCAGCGCACCCGTGGCGGCAGGCAGGCTGATGTACGCAAACGAAAACCCGGCGGCGTAGGCGAACAGGGCAAAAGCGGACGGCCAGTTGCCGCCGCATTGCCACGCACTGCGCCATCCGTTAAACCAATTGGAGTTCCAACCGCCTGCCAACACGCACAAGACGACACTGGCCGAAATCAGCCGGACCGCCGTGAAGCTGGCAGCGTCAATGCCAGTGTGTTTAAGCGCCAGACGGCACAGCAACGAGTTGCCTGCGAATGCCAGCATGGCAAGCAGTGTCAGGACGGCGACGTGGGAGCGGGACATACGATTTTGTGTGGAAGCTTTAGGGCAACGTGCCGTGGTGCCGGTGGCGACGCCAGCGCGCGCGCCAGTGCCGCAGATGCGCGCCGCGGGTCAAGCGCTCTGGCCTGCCGCAAGCGCAGCGTCTTTGGCGCGTGCCCACGCCACTGACGGGCGGGCATTCACCCGGGCCATGTAGGCCTTGATGACTGGCAAGTCTGGCACCAGCTTGAAGGCCGTGGTCCAAGTCAGCGCTGTTCCCCACAACACGTCTGCTGCGCTGAAATTTTCGCCCAGCAGGTACGGCCCGCGCGCGAGTTGGTCCGTCAGTGTTGTGAGCATGGTGTCGTAGTCGCCATAGGGGGCCGTGGAAGCTGGCGCAGGCTCTCGCTTCATGGCACGGTCCACCAGCGCAGGCTCAAAACATGAACCATAAAACGCCATCCAGCGAAGGTAAGGCCCGCGCAGGGGGTCGCCAATTGCCGGGGCCAAACCATTCTTGGGGAACAGATCGGCCAGGTACAAAAACACCGCCACCTGCTCCGTCACCAGTGCGCCGCCGTGCATGATGGCTGGCACCTTGCCCATGGGATTGATCGCCAGATAGGCTGCGCCGCGCTGCTCGCCGGCCTTCATGTTGAGCACGTGCAGGTGGTAGTCGGCCTGCAGTTCCTTGAGCAAAATCAGCGCGCCGGTGGAGCGGGTGTTGGGGCTATGGAATAGGGTGACCTGCGCGGCCGGGGTGGATTGAGTTGCTTGGGTTGCTTGGGTTGCTTGGGTCATGACGCGGCGGCTCCTTGAGGGGGGTTGAGCACAAAAAACAGTCTATCAGGCCAGCCACAACATCGCCGATCACCTTCGCCGGGTGCTGACGGCGTTATAGGGTAATAGCGTTATGCCGTATGAGGCGCCATGATCCGCCTCCTGCCCTGTAAGCCGGGTCCGCACTTGCGGGAGTTGTATCGCCATGAGCAGCTCCACTTGGAGCGATTGAATGAAGCCAGCACCCACTGGGTCTGACTGAACGGTGATGGTAGAAATGATGACGCCTAAAACCTGGGTTTGACCTGCCGCCAGTCAGGACGAAAACGCTGCATCTGCGCCACGTCATTGCGGGTGCGAATGCGGCATTGCAGAAACGCCTGGTGCAACTCAGCCAACTTTTCGTGGTCCAACTCTACACCCAGACCGGGCTTGTCGGTCAAATGCACACAGCCGCCGGTGATGGGCACTTTGCCGCCCACCAGAACCTCGTCCTGCTGCCACGGGTAGTGCGTGTCGCAGGCATAGCTCAGGTGCTGGACGGACGCGGCCAGATGCGTCATCGCCATCAGGCTGATGCCCAGGTGCGAGTTGCTGTGCATCGACAGGCCCAATCCAAACGCCTCGCAGGTTTTTGCCAATGCCTGCGTGGCGCGCAGTCCGCCCCAAAAGTGGTGGTCTGAAAGCAGAATCTGCACGGCACCCAGTTCAACGCTGCGCCTAAGCTCAGCCCAGTTGGTAATGACCATGTTGGTGGCCAGCGGCAGCCCGGTCTGCCGATGCAAAGCTGCCATACCTTCCAGTGTGGGCGTTGGGTCTTCGTAATACTCCAGGCAACCATCGAGCTTTTTCGCCACCTTCAAACTGGTCGGCAGAGTCCAGTTGCTGTTGGGGTCGATGCGCAGCTGGTGGCTGGGAAACGCGGCCTTGAGCGCCAGTACGGCGTCTGCCTCCTCCTCTGGGTCAAACACCCCGGCCTTGAGCTTGATGCTCTCAAAACCATATTGATCGATCATCTGCCGGGCTTGCTTGACGATCTGTTGCGGGTTGACTGCTTCGCCATAGGGATCGGTTGCATACTCAGCGTCCACCGCAGCGTCCCACTTGTAAAACAAGTAGGCCGAATACGCCACCTTGTTGCGCACTGCGCCTCCCAGCAGATCCACCAGAGGGATGCCGATTGTGCGCGCCTGCAGATCGAGAAAGGCCACTTCAAACGCCGAGAAAGCGCTGTTAACCAGATTGCTACCCAACGAACCCGGTGCCAGTTCCATCTCAACATGCCCGGTGGCAACGCCTGGCGCGGCCGCTTTGATCCGCGCAAGCAAACCATTCACATCAAATGCAGACAAACCCACCAGGCTGTCTTGCACCTGGGTCAACAAGCCCAGCACGGGTGCATCGCCATAGGTCTCGCCCAGGCCAACCAGGCCATTGGCACCCTGCACTTCAATGATGGAACGCAAACCAAACGGCTCATGCACCCCTGCTGCGTTCAGCAACGGCGGGTCTTTGATGGCGATGGGCGTGACGCGAACGGCAGCTATTTTCATAGGTAGGACATGCAGTACGGGGCCGATGGAATTGTCGCCTACTTCAGCATCGATCCAGGCAACCACAGCGTGAGCGCCGGCCAATACGTCACCATCGCCAGCAGCAGCAGCAGCAGCACGCCGAAAAAAATGGGTACATGGCGTTGACGAGCTTTTCAATCGAAAGTTTGCCCACGGCACTGCCCACAACCAGCACCGACCCCACGGGCGGCGTCAGAAAGCCAATGCCCAGGTTGACCCTGATGATGATGCCAAAGTGCACCGGGTCCACGCCCAATGTTTTGACCACTGGCAGCAGAATGGGCGTCAAGATGAGGATGAGCGGCGCCATGTCCATCAGCGTGCCCAGAATCAGCAGCATGATGTTGATGTAAAACAAAATCAGGTAGGTGTTGTTCGTCAGCGTGGTGACGGTTTTAACCGTGCGGTGCACCAGCTTGGGCAAGTCGCGCCACTTGTAGTCGCGGTAGATGAACATGGTGACAAAAAACGCCCAGATCACCGCAATCGAAGCCGACTCGTTGGCCGTAAACACGCCTGACATGATGCCCCCCAGAATGATCACCATGGTCATCAGGCCCCACATCGCCTCAATGCAGATTTTCAGCGCCTGTTTCACGGGGATGACTCGCCCTTGGGAAAATTCTTCTAGCGAGCCAAGTACAGGCAGTACACCGCCAGCATCTCCCCCAACAGCAGCCCTGGCAGCAGGCCTGCCAGAAACAATGCCGCAACAAACTCCACGCCAGCTACTTTCAACTTCACCGTGTACTCTGCCACGCTCTTGTCCCACAGGGCGCGCTGCTCCATCTGCGCTTCCCTGGAGAACTTCAGCACCAGCGCCTGCTCGTCTTTGCTGGGCTTGTCCCAAGTCACCTTGGACATGACAAAAATCTCGGGGATGATCAAGTGGTTGGTCTGCGCGTAAAACTTGGTGCCCGCGTTGTAGTGGTTGGAGGTGAACATGCTCGGCGGGTTGTTCTCCGCGCCATCCAGCACGCCTGTTTGCAGCGCGCTGAACACTTCGCCATAGCCCATGGCAATGCCATTGCCGCCCATCGCGTTCATGGTGTCCACAAACAGCGGGTTGCCCATCATGCGGACTTTTTGCCCTTTCAGGTCGGCCGGTGTGGTGACCTTTTTCTTGGTGCACAGGCTGCTGCCGCCTTGAGCACGGTTTGCGCCGTTGCGGTGAATGACACTGAAAAGGCCAAAACCGCAATGGCTGCGGTGGCGCCAGCGATGAGGGTTCTGCGAAAAGTCGAGTGGTTTTCCATGGATGTGTCCTTGGATGAACAGGGTGAATAAACAGGTGAAATTAAAATCAAAAATGATGGGCTGAGCGTGACGGCGCGAGGAAGAAAGTTGCGCTACCCCGTAAACGGAAAAGGTCCCGCCTTCACAAACCCGCCGCCCTGGAACTGCACCGCCGGGTCGCTCGCATCAGGGGCTGGGGTCCGGGCAAATACGGCCTCGCGAAACACGTCAGAGCTGTCCTGAGGCGCGTAGCCTACGTGGCGCGCGCGGGCGTTGTCCCACCATGTCACGGAATTGTTGGACATGCCAAAGATGATGCTGTGCCCGAGCACGGGCGTCGTCAGGCAGGCGGTGATGAGTCGGTGCAGGTCGTCATAGCTAAGCCAGCTTGCCAGCATGCGGCGGTCTTTGGGCTCGGGAAAGCTGGAGCCAATGCGCACGCAGGCCGTCTCAATGCCGTAGCGGTCATAGTAAAAACGTGACAGGTCTTCGCCAAACGCCTTGCTCACGCCGTACAGCCCATCGGGGCGCGGAGCATGGTCTGCGGTGATGGTCTCAGACTGCCGGTAGTAGCCTGTGACGTGGTTGGAGCTTGCAAACACAATGCGTTTCGTGCCCTGCTTGCGGGCCGCCTCATACAGGTTGTAGACCCCCAGAATATTGGCTTGCAGAATCGGGCCAAACGGGCCTTCAACCGAGATGCCGCCAAAGTGCACTACAGCATCCACGCCGTGCATCGTGGCCAACACGGCATCGGCATCGGCCAGGTCGGCCAGCATGATTTCTTCATGCGAATGGGCCGGGCCAAATTCTGCCCTGTCAGACAGACGCAGTACGGCGCAATTGGCCTTCAGGCGACCCCGCATGGCCTGGCCAAGGCCGCCAGCAGCCCCCGTCATTAAAAGTCTGTTGTGTGCATTGATTGTCATGAATCACCATAAATTGGGAAGGACTGGACATGTCTTAAAGAAATGAATACAGTCCGTCTAAACTCATCATACATACGTTGTCTGATGACTCAAATTTTATTGTGCAGCATTCACTTGTCAAGAATTATTTGATGGAACCAAGGCAACCCCCCAGTGCGACACCGCTGTTGCCTGCGCGGCGCCCTCGCGGGCTGGTGACCGAAATCGTGGAGAGCCTGAGTACGAGCATTCGCGAAGGCGAGTTCAGGCCCGGCGACAAGCTGCCGACCGAATCCGAAATCATGGCCCGCTTTGACGTCAGCCGCACCGTGGTACGTGAGGCGCTGTCAAAACTTCAGGCCTCCAGCCTGGTTGAAACCCGTCACGGCATTGGCACCTTTGTGATGGCGGCGCCGGCTGGCGGCAACTTCAGAATCGCCGAGGAAGACTTGTCCACCGTGGCCGACGTCATCCAGGTGCTTGAACTGCGCATCAGCCTGGAAACCGAGGCGGCTGGCCTGGCGGCCCAGCGGCGCACGGCGGCCCACCTGGCAGCCATGCAATCGGCCCTGAATGCGTTTCAGGAATCGATAGACCATGACTCGGACGCGGTGCCGCCCGACTTCCAGTTCCACATGGAAGTGGCCCGGGCCACCGGCAACCGGCACTTTGCCGACCTGATGACCTACCTGGGCACCATGATCATTCCGCGCACCCGCGTCAACACGCTGCGAAGCGCGCCCGAGGGGCGGCTCAACTACCTGCAGCGCGTCAACGGCGAGCATGAAAGCATCTTCATCGCCATCCGCAACCAGGACCCGGACGCCGCCCGTGCCGCCATGCGCACGCACCTGGCCAACAGCCGCGAGCGCCTGCGCAAAAACCAGGATACAGGCAAGGTCGCATTGCTGTGACGAATTCGCTTGGCTGCCATCAGCATCACCCCAAAGCACGCCAAATCATAAGACGACTGGTGAATCTTGGGTTGGTTAGCATTGACGGATGACACCCAGCAGCCCCGAGCCCAGCGCAGCCCAACCAGCGCTTTGCGATGCCTCTATGAAGGCCGATGCCAGAGCCGCTTATTTCGCCGGCGTGCGCGACACCCTCACCGTTGTGCCCTCTTACCTGCCATTCGCACTGGTCTGCGGTGTGGCGTCGGTCAACGCTGGCCTGACGACGGGTGCGGCGCTGGCGATGCCCGCGTTGGTGTTTGGCGGCTCATCCCAGGCGGTGGTGACCCAGTTCATCCAGAGTTCCGCGTCGATCTGGGTGGCGATTTTGTCGGGTTGCGTGGTCAATCTGCGCATGGCCGTGTACAGCGCAGCCATGGCACCCAAGCTGCGGGGCTTGAGCACGGCACGGCGCATGGCGGCCGCGTTTTTTCTGGTGGACAACACCTTCGCATTGATGCAGAAACGCTCTGATGCCAACCCGCATGACGCGCACCTGCTGGCCTACTACGCCGGGCTGTCGTCCATGGTGTGGCCGTTTTGGGTGGTGTTTTGCACTATCGGCATTTTTGCAGGCAGCATTGTGCCCACGGCGTGGCAACTTGACTTTGCCATTCCGCTTTCCTTCATTGCCATTTGCGCCACGGCCGTGCGCAGCTTGCCGACCGGTGCGTCAGCGATTGTGGGCGGCATGGCCAGCCTGCTGCTGTTTGACCTGCCGCTTAAACTGGGCCTGGTGGTGGCCTGCCTGATTGGTCTAGTCGCGGGCCAGTTGACCGAGAAAGGAGTGCAGCAATGGGCAGCACGCAAAGCTGGTTAGTGGTGTTGGGCCTGGCGGTGGGCACCTTCCTTATCCGCTACTCTTTCATTGGACTGTTTGCCAACCGCGACATGCCGGTGTGGCTGCTGCGCGCGCTGCAGTTGATGGTGCCAGCGATCTTTGGGGCCATCGTATTCAGCGGCGTGGCAATGGTGGGTGGCCACGTGGCCGGGCTGGACCAGTGGCCGCGCTACGCTGCGGCGGCCATCGCATTTGGCGTGGCCCTGCGCACCCAGGGCAATTTGCTGCTGACCGTGATGGCCGGCATGGCGGCGCTGCATTTGCTCCCGTTTTTGGCGGCTTTTATCCGATTTTAGGAGTCAAATGTGCCTGTAGCCACCGTCAGATATGCATAACTAGATCCTATTTTTATAGCATCCCTTTTTTTCATCCAACTGGACGCAATTTAATTGAAATTGCCACCATGACCGCATCCGCACCCCGGCACTTTTACTTGGTATGACGGCATAGACTTGTCGGACCCTGCTGCTCTGCTTTGCATTGCCCTTCCCGCCGGTGTCACAGCGCCCTCACCTTTTCCACCGTCGGCCAAATCGCAAGCTCGTCATTCGGCTCAGCGCCACAATCAGCTTTGCGTTGGCCGCGCGGCGCAGTGGCCAGACCGCCGTTCGGCAAATTCAGGAACGCCTGGTGCTGCGGAAAACGCTTTGTCGCGAGCGAGATCAGCTCGTAGGTGGGCAACGGGCGGGTACGACCAATTTATAGCGCTGCGACTCCAGCACTTCGATGTCGGCCAGCGACGCAATGGCATTCATGACCCAAGCACGCTCATGACGCTGTCAGTGTCGCGATTGATGATGTGATCAGGTACGCGATGGTACGCACGTCAGATGACACGTCGGGGAATGTCTCAATTCAACCCCAACAACCGCATCGCATTCGCCTTCAAAATCAGCGGCTTCACGCTGTCCTTGAAGCCCGCCTCTTCAAAGTCTGCCAGCCAGCGGTCGGGCGTGATCAGGGGGTAGTCGCTGCCGAACAGGATGCGGTCTTTGAGCAGGGTGTTGGCGTATTGCACCAACTGCGGCGGAAAGTACTTGGGGCTCCAGCCGCTCAAATCTATCCAGATGTTGGGCTTGTGCATGGCCAGCGAAATGGCTTCGTCCTGCCACGGCCAACTGGGGTGCGCAATGACGATCTGCATATCGGGGAAGGCAATGGCTACGTCTTCGAGCAGCATGGGGTTGGAGTTCTGCAGGCGCAGCCCTCCGCCGCAGCGCATGCCGCTGCCAATGCCGCTGTGCCCGCTGTGGAAGATGGCGGGCAGCTTGTGCTCGTTGATAACTTCGTAAATAGGCCAGGCCATCTTGTCAGCGGGCTCAAAGCCCTGCACCGTGGGGTGGAACTTGAAACCTTTCACGCCGTGGTTTTCCACCAGGCGGCGCGCCTCACGGCCACCCATCTTGCCCTTGTGCGGGTCGATGCTGCCAAAGGCAATCATGATGTCGCTATTGGCCGCCGCCGCGTCGGCAATCTCCTCGTTGGTGATGCGGGCGCGGCCCATTTGGGATTCGGCGTCTACGGTGAAATTGACAAACCCGATTTTCTTTTCACGGTAAAACGCGATGGTCTCGTCCATCGTCGGCCGGCGGCTTGAGCGGAAGTACTTGTCCGCCGCACGGTCGTACTCCTCGCCATAGTTGTCAAACGGGTTGCGGCACGACACCTCCAGGTGGGTGTGCGTGTCGATGGCGATAAGGTTGGCGGTGTCCATGGGCATTTGAAGTGCAGATTTTTTTCGTGTTGCGCCCGTTACGACGGTTGCGCCGGTTGCGTCGGATGGGCCCAGCCTATTTCGGCTTCATCATTTTCTTGATTTCTTCCATGTGCTCCTTGGCACGCTTGGTGATGCTGGCCATGGAATCGGTTTGCGATTTGCGGGCCATGTCGGCCAGGTCTTTCACGTCGGCAACGGCCTTGGCGTAGGCTTTCTTGGCGATTTCGGCCTGCTTGGCCGGGTCGCCCGTGCTGCTGGCCATGTCTTTGGCATTGGCCTGGATGTCGTGCATGGCGGCGGTCAGCATTTCTGCCTGTTTGCGGGCCATGGCCTGCATGGCTTCCATCGTTGCCTTGTTGGATTCGACCACGGCCTCGATGTCTTTGCGCCGGGCTTCAATGATGGCGGTCATGTCAACGCCGGGTACTTTGAATTTTTCCAGCATTTTGGTGACGTCGCCAAACGGGTTTTGCGGGGTGGTTGCCATATCAGTCTCCTTCAGGTTGGGGGAATTTGATTCTGCCTCAATTGAATGATGTCAGGCCCGCACCTCATAAACGCCCAGCTTCTTGTGCAGAGGCGTCTCATCAGCGATGAACAGAAATGCGGGTTGCGTGCTGGAGGTGTTGGCCAGCGTGATGGGCGTGTAACCCGGCGCGCAGCAGGTGTCTGCCTCTTTCATGTTGAAGCGCTGCCCGTCAATCTGCACCATCGCGCCGCCTTCAATCATGTGAAAGACGCTGGCCGGGCTGCGCGCGGGCAACGTCAAGGTCTGACCAGGGCGCAGCATCATGGCGTAAAAGCCGAGAATGTTTTCTGCATGGTCGCCAGTCTCGGGGTTCACGTAGGTGACCTGCACCGCCTGCAAATCGGGCTGGTCTAGGGCCAGTGATTCCAGCGCGGCCCGGGTGTCGGCCCACGGGTAGCGCAGCATGGGATAGGCTTTGCTGGCCCGCTCAAACACCGGCGCGGGCACGACGCCGCCGCGCGGGTAGCGGCGCTCGCCGTGGTCGGAGCGCGGCGTCTGGCGACCACTGTTGACGTGGTAGCTGGCTTCCAGGTAATGCACTAGCGGCACGTCCAGCACGTCCAGCCAGATGACGGGCTCGCTGCCATCATGGCCGTGCTCGTGCCACAGCCCGGTGGGCGTCAGGATCAAATCGCCACGCAACATGGGGCATTTTTCGCCTTCCACCGTACTCCACGCACCCTCGCCCTCCACCACCATGCGCACGGCGTTGGGTGTGTGACGGTGCGACGGCGCCCACTCTCCTGGCAGCAGCAACTGCATGCCCAGGTACATCGCGGCGCTGGCCTGCATTTTTTCAAGCGTGTGGCCTGGGTTGGCCAGCACCAGCACGCGGCGCTCGGCTTTCTCGATGGGGGTCAGCTTGCCCGCTTTGAGTAGCAGCGGGCGAATTGCAGCATAGGGCCAATGCGTGGCCACGGTGCTGGGCCGGGGCTTCTGCGGCGGCAGCAAGGCCCGCAGGTTCGGCCACAGCGGCATCAGGTTGTGCGATTTCAGCTCTGCCACATAGTCAGCGGGCAAGTCTTCAATGCGGCCAAGTTCGTTCATGTCATTCTCCGATTAAAAGTTGCCAAACACCCATCACTCCAGGCTGATGTTTTTCCGGCGGGCGAGTTCTTCGTACACCTTCATCTTGGCCTCGGACACCCGGCGCATTTCTTCGGGCGACCAGTTGATGGCTTCAAAGGCGAAGGTGTTGAAACGGGACTTGATGTCCGGGTCGGCCAGCGCAGTCATCATATCGGCATGTATCTTGACCTGGATCTCTTTTGGCAGGCCTTTGGGCGAGAGCAGCGCCATTTACGACGTGAGATCAAACCCCGGCGGGCCACCCGCTTCGGACACCATGGGCACGTCTGGCATTTGCGGCAAGCGGTTGGGTGACGCAACCGCGATGTAGCGCAACTTGCCGGCCTTGAAAATGCCCGCGCTGGAAGGCAGCGTAGCAAAGCTCCATTGCAGCTCTCCAGAGCCGACCGAGGTGAGCAGTTGCGACAGCACTGGCAGTGCAGCCAGGTGCTCGTTGTCAAGCTGGATCAGGGTGTAGCCGTCGGCAGGTGCGCGGATGGCAGCGTCGATGGCGATGAAGCCGCCGCCGCCCGGTTTGTTGTTGATCAGCACTGGCTGGTTCCATATTTTGGACAGCTTTTCGCCGACAGCGCGGATCACCGAGTCTGGCCCGCTGCCCGCCGGAAAAGCGGTGACGATGGTCACGGGTTTACTCGGAAAGCCGCTCTGCGCCAGGGCGGGCAGACCGGTTGCAGCCAGCGCGGCAGCGGCCAGCAGCGATTTGACAAACACAGAACGTTTTAGAGGTTTCATGACAGTCTCACTCATTGTTGAAAATCAAGGAAAACATGGCCGCGCCCAAAGAATTCTGCCGCAACAGGGGGTAACGAATTACACAGTCGAAACACCGACTTGTGGACGCGGGTAAATACCCAAGACTAAGGCGTTGCAGACCCGCCAGTTGGGCGATGGTCAATCTGCCGGGCTGGCTTTGGCGTCCCGCATAAAACCGCCAAAAAACGCTGCCAGCGCGTCGGTTGCGTCCAGAGGCAGAATGTGCGCGATGTACTGGTCGGGGCGCACCACAACCAGGCAGCCCTGCTCTCGGTCAATCTGGCGCATGGCATAAATGCTGGCGTCTGCTTCATTTTGGTTTGGGCCAGCCAGCGCGCAGAACGCCTTTTCATAGTCGCGCATCCCGTAGCGGCCCTTGCGCGGAAACAGCAACTCGGGCAGGGCAGTAATCGCCAATTGGTGGTGGCTTTGCTGGAAAACGGCCCGCACATCCAGGACAGCGTCCTGGTCTGCGCCTGGCGGGGTGTAGCGCCTGACGGGGGATTGGGGGGATTCGACGAGGTAGCGGCACAGCTTGCCCAAAGGCGAGTCGGCACTGCCTTCATCACCCCGGCCCGCAAATGCAATTAAGCGCCAGCGGCCGTCCGCTGCCAGCGTCTGGCCCAGTTGCATGTGCTTGCCATCCCCCAGCCGCACGACCGGCGAGGAGTGAAAGCGGGTCCCGATCACCAGCCCCGCAGCCAGGTGCTGGTGGGTGGAAGGCCCCGTCAGCAACGCCGGTTTGTAGCGCGTTGCCGTGCCCGCCGTGTAGCGGCCATGCTGCACAAAGTAACGCTGCACGTCGGCTGCCTCAATCCCCATGCCTGCTGGATCGCCAGGCTTTTTCAACGGCGCGCTGAGCATGCTGGCCCATTCGCGGTCAAAGTCGATCAATTCCTTGGCCACAGCGTGCCGCTCAGCCGAATAGGTGTGCAGCAGGCTGGGCGGGCAAAGCCCCTGCAGCACTGCGGCCAGCTTCCAGCCGAGATTGAAGCCGTCTTGCATCGAGACGTTCATGCCCTGGCCTGCCTTTGGGCTGTGGGTGTGGCAGGCGTCGCCGGCGATGAAGACGCGCGGCAAGCGGGTATCCATTTCGTTCGCCCGGATGTCGTCAAACCTGTCGCACAGGCGCTGGCCGATCTCGTACACCGACCACCAGGCCACCTCCTTCACATCCAGCGTGTAGGGATTGAAGATGCGCTGGGCGGCGGCGATGATCTGCTCAATGCCAATGTTGCGGGCGGCCACGCGCTCATTTACGGCAAGCTTGTCAAGCTCCACATAGATGCGCACCAGATACCCGCCCTCGCGGGGGATCAGCACGATGCTGCCCTCGTCGGCAGACTGGATCAGCGCCTTGAATCGGATGTCAGGGAAATCGGTGACCACCAGCACATCCATCACACCCCAGGCATGGTTGGCAGAATCACCTTTCAGCGCCTGGCCAATGGACTGGCGCACGACACTGCGCGCGCCATCGCAGCCCACAACGTACCGGGTGCGGATTGTCTCCACCTCGCCCGAGTGGCCGTCATCCTGCCGCTCGAACCGGACGGTGACCGGGTGGTCTGATGCACCACCCGGCACACCATCCGGCGCACGCTCCAGCCCCACCAGGCGGCGGGCGTAGTGCGGCACCAGCCGCGAGGCCGACCTTTGCATGATCTCAAGATAAAAATCGTGCACGCGCGCCTGGTTCAAAATCACATGCGGCATGTGCGACAGGCCCTCCTCCACGTCCTTCACGCGTCCACTGCGCACGATGCGACTTGCATCGCCATCGTCGGGCTTCCAGAAGGTTGTCTCGTTAACCCAGTAAGACTCTTTGAGCACCCGCTCGGCAAAGCCAAAGGCCTCGAACATCTCCATCGTGCGGCAAGCTACGCCATCGGCCTGACCCAAGTGCAACGGGCCGGGTTTCTGCTCCACGATCACCGTGCGAATATCGGGGAAAGCCGCCAATTGCGCTGCGAGCGTCAACCCTGCGGGGCCGCAGCCGACGATCAACACGTCTGCCTCGGCGGGAAGGGTGTTCCCGGCAGAGACGTCCGCAGCTGGCGCGGCAGATTCCAGAAGCCCGGGATCGCCGGTTCGAAAGCCGTTGAGGTGAAATTGCATTTCGTTGTTTCCTTTGACAAACTGGGTGCAACTGTCGCAGGCTCAGACTATTGCGTCAAATCGAAATGTCGAATACTGGGTATATTGTTTTGATATACAGCATTACACTGCCACCATGGCAAAGCTTGACCTGGACTGGCTCGGCGTCTTCGTTGAAGTCTATAAAACCCAAAGCGTGTCGCGCGCGGCCGTGTTGCTGGGCATGGAGCAGGCCAGTGCCAGCATTGCGCTGAACAAGCTGCGGCTGCATTTTGACGACCGGCTGTTCACCCGCACGTCGCTGGGCATGGCGCCCACACCCAGGGCCGAGGCCATCTACCCCGAACTGCTCGAGGCATTGCGCCGCATCGACAAAGCGCGCGGCGCGCCCCAGGCCTTTGCCCCAGCCAACGCGCAGCGTGAATTTTGCATTTGCATGACGGACATCAGCGAGATTGTGCTGCTGCCCCGCCTGCTCAACCACCTGCAGCAGGCCGCGCCAGGCGTGGTGATTGAGGCCAAACCGATTACCCAGGACAGTCGGCGCGCGCTGGAGTCCGGCAGCATGGACCTGGCCGTGGGCTTCATCCCAAGCCTGGATGCGGGCTTTTACCAGCAGGCGCTGTTTGCCCAGGATTTTGTCTGCCTGGCGTCCCGCAGCCACCCGCGCGTTCAGTCAAAAATCAGCAAGCGCGCGTTCCTTGCCGAAGGCCACATCGTGGTGGCATCGTCGGCCACGGGGCACTCTGTCGTAGACAAGGTGCTGGCGCGCCACAAGGCGGTGCGCCGCGTGGTGCTGCGCGTACCCAGTTTTCTGGGTGTGGCCCGCATCGTGGAACAAACCGAGTTTCTGGTCATCGTGCCTCGGCTGCTGGGCAATATGCTTGCCGCGCAAGAGCGCGTGCAGGTGCTGGAGCCGCCCTGGCCGCTGCCGCCCTACCGGGTCAAACAGCACTGGCATGAGCGCTTCAATGCCGACGCGGGAAACCTGTGGCTGCGCCACACCATGGCGACGCTATTCTCGGGGACGGATTGGCGTAAACCCTAGTCGAATCTGCATGAACCGGGCTTGAATTGATTATCATTGATAACCATAATCGTGCCTGCTGGGTCACCTGAACGCCAAGCCAGCCCATTTTTATCCAAAAGCACCATGACATCTGCAAAGACTGTTCCCACGCTGGACGAAGTCTCGGTTGAACACCGGGGCAGCATCAGCATCATCCGCTTGAACCGCGTCAAAAAACGCAACGCCATCAGCGACGGCGTCATTGCGGCGCTGGCGCAGCGATTTGACGAGCTGCCCTCCTCCACAAAAGCCGTAGTGATGGCCGGCGAAGGCGAGCACTTTTGCGCCGGGCTGGATTTGAGTTCGTTGAAAGAAATGGACGCGGTGGACGGCGTGCACCACTCGCGCTCGTGGCACAAGGTGTTCACCGCCATGGAATTTGGCCGCGTGCCCATTGTTGCCGCACTGCATGGCGCGGTGGTGGGCGGCGGCCTGGAGCTGGCCACCACCTGCCACATCCGCGTCGCCGACGACAGCACATTTTTCGCGCTCCCTGAAGGTTCGCGCGGTATCTTTGTGGGCGGCGGTGGCTCGGTGCGTATCACCAAGCTGGTCGGTGCGCAAACCGTCATGGACATGATGATGACCGGGCGCGTCTACAAGGCTGCAGAAGGCGTGGCCAAAGGATTTGCCCAGTACCACGTGCCCAAAGGCGACGCGCTGGCCAAAGCCATTGAACTGGCCGAGCGCATCGCGCAAAATGCGCCGATGACCAACTACGCGTTGATGCACGCGCTGCCGCGCATCGCCGAGCAGACGGCCGACCATGGCTACCTGATGGAGGCCCTGATGTCTTCCGTGGTGCAGTCTGCACCCGAGGCCAAGGCCCGGGTGCGGGCGTTTCTGGATGGCACGGGCCCCAAGGTCAAGCCCGACGGCATCAAGGCCAGTTGAATTGGTTGCGGCAGCCTCAATGCCCGGAAAACCCATGATTGCAGAAGCAAAATTTCGCCCGTTTGATTTCGGCGTGACCCGCGCCAAGGTGCATGACGCCAACGGCCACACTTACCTCAACGCAGACCAATCGCTGGCCCCCTACGCCCATCGCATGACGGACAAGCTGGTGCACTGGGCCGCCGCCGCGCCGGATCGCACGCTGTACGCGCGGCGTGACCCGGCACGGGGCGGCGAATGGCGACACATCACGTTTGCCCAGGCGCTGGCGTCGGCCCGCAGCATTGGCCAGGCTCTGCTTGACCGGGGGCTCAACGCACACAGGCCCTTGGCCATCCTGAGCGAAAACAGCCTGGAGCACGCCCTGCTGGCCTTGGGTGCCATGCTGGTCGGCGTGCCGTACTGCGCGGTGTCACCCGCCTACTCGCTCATCAGCCGCGACTTCGACAAGCTGCGTCATGTGCTGGACACCCTGACCCCCGGCCTGGTGTACGCGGCAGACTGGCAGCGCTACGGCCGCGCGATTGAGGCCTCAGTTGCCGCTGATATTGAAGTTGTTACAAATTCAATAGCTGACTATGCAGGCGGGACAAGGGCTATAGGCACTTTTGACTCACTTTTACAGGCAAAACCGACGCCAGCGGTCGATTTGGCGATGCAGGCCACCGGACCGGACACCATCGTCAAATTTCTCTTCACCAGCGGCTCCACCAAGCTGCCCAAGGCCGTCATCAACACGCAGCGCATGATCTGCGCAAACCAGCAGCAAATGCGCCAGTCCATGCCGGTGCTGATGGAGCAGCCGCTGGTGCTGGTGGACTGGATGCCATGGAACCACACGGCCGGCGGCAATCACAACTTCTACATGGTGCTGTACAACGGCGGCACTCTCTATTTCGACGACGGCAAGCCCACGCCTGCGCTCTTGGACGAGACGCTGCGCAACCTGCGCGAGGTGGCGCCCACCTGGTACTTCAACGTGCCGGTTGGCTTTGAGGCCATTGCCAACGCCATGACGACTGATGCGCAGTTGCGGCGCAATTTTTTGAGCCGCGTGCGCCAGCTTTTCTATGCCGGCGCTGCGCTGGCCCAGCCGGTGTGGGACAGCCTGTACGCCTCGGCCGAAGCTGAATACGGCGAGCGCGTCGTCATGACGGCCGGGCTGGGCATGACCGAATCCGGCCCGTTTGGCCTGTTTGTCACCACGCCGCATTCCAGGGCGGGCGACCTCGGCCTGCCTGCCCCCGGGATGGAGCTCAAACTCGTGCCCACTGGCGACAAGGTCGAGGTGCGCTATCGCGGCCCCAACATCACGCCCGGCTACTGGCGTGCACCTGAGGCCACGGCGGAATCGTTTGATGAGGAAGGTTTTTTCTGCACCGGCGATGCCGTGCAGTGGATCGACCCGGCCGACCCGCACCAGGGCCTCAAGTTTGATGGCCGCATTGCCGAAGACTTTAAGCTGGCCACCGGCACTTTTGTGAGCGTGGGGCCGATGCGCGGCAAGGTCATCGCCGCCGGTGCGCCCTATGTGCAAGACGTCGTGCTCACGGGGCTGAACCTCAAGGAGGTCGGAGCCATGATTTTCGCCACAGGCAAACTGCATGAACTCAGCGGCCTGCCCGCCAATGCAAGCATGGCTGACGTAGTGGCAAGCGCCCCGGCCAAGGCCTGGCTGCAAACCCTGCTCAACACGCTTGCAAAAACCGCCACCGGCAGCGCCACCCGCATCGCCCGCGCCATCATCATGACCGAGCCGCCCAGCATTGACAAGGGCGAGGTCACCGACAAAGGCTCCATCAACCAGCGCGCCGTGCTCAAGCACCGCGACGCGCTGGTCAATGCGTTGCACGACGGCAGCGCGGCGCATGTTGCCAAGCCGGTGGCGGCCACTGCCTGAAAAATTTCCAGTCAGTGCACCAGCCCCAAAGGAAAGACCCCATGCAACGCCGCCAATTCAACCCAGCCATCCTTCGCGCTACCCACCCAGCACCGTTTTTTCCCCCACGTTCCCACCCCTAACATTCCAGGAGACATCATGAGCACTCGCCGCCAATTCACCCAAGCCGCCGCCGCTGCCAGCGTTCTGGGCGCCCTTCCTGCCAGCCTGGTGCGCGCCCAAACCTCGACGTCCAGTGCACCCCTGGTTGATACCCTGCGCATGGTCGTCGGCTTTCCGCCGGGTGGCACCACCGATGCATTTGCGCGGCGCATGGCCGAGAAGTTGCGCGGCGTGTACGCCACCAACGTGGTGATTGACAACAAGGCCGGCGCAGGGGGCCAGATCGGGGTGATGAACCTGCGCGATTCTCCCGCTGATGGCACGTCGATGCTGTTCACCCCCGGCTCGATGATCACCATCTACCCGCACACCTACCCCAAGCTGCAATACAAGCCGAGCGATGTGCTGCCCATCAGCACGGGCATCGTCACCGCGTTCGGGTTGGGCGTGGGCCCGGCGGTGCCCGCGTCAATCACCAACGTGAAGGAATTGATCGCCTGGGTCAAGGCCAACCCCAACATGGGCAACTACGGCACACCGGGCGCGGGCTCCATGCCGCACATGGTGGCGGCCCTGCTGGACAAGGCAGCGGGCACCGACATGAAGCAGGTGGCTTACCGCGGCTCCGGCCCGGCGATCATCGAGCTATTGGGGGGCCAGTTGCCCATGTTCTCGTCGCCCATTGGCGATTATTTGCAGCACCTGCAAGCCGGCAAAATCCGCTTGCTGGCCGTCACCGGCAAAGCCCGCTCCAAATTTGCACCCAACGTGCCAACGTATGCTGAGCAGGGCTACCCCGAGCTGACCATGGAAGAATGGTTTGGCTTTTTCATGCCCGCCAAAACGCCCGTGGCCATGGCCACCCGCATGAACGATGCGCTCAAGACGCTGATCGTGGCCAAAGACGTGGCCGACTTTGCTGCACCGCTGGGCCTGGTGCCCACCGCGTCGGCCAGCATTGACGACTTTGCCAAAACCGTCAAGGCCGACTCCGATTTGTGGGGCGGGTATGTGAAACGCATCGGGTTTACGGCGGAATCGTAAAATTACGCTTGAAAGACAATAAAATCGGCCTGTATCCCTTGTCCTTGGTCAATAGTTTGCTACTTTTAAAGTAGCATTAACGACCCGCCGAATTTTTTTTCTGACACCATGCCCTGCCTCCCCGTCGTAGTTTCCTTGCCCCATGCCGCACGGGCTGCCACACCGGCGGCCATAGTCAGCGAGGTTGACACAAGCTACCTTGAGAGCCTCATGGGCTACAACGCCCGCCGGGCGGCATTGACCATCATTGGGGAATTTCTGACGCAGATGGCACCGTATGGCCTGCGCCCGGTTGATTTTTCGGTGCTGTCGCTCATCACCCACAACGCGGGCATCACCTCGCGCCAGTTGTGCACGGCGCTGGGGCTGCTGCCACCGAACCTGGTGGGCATGATCAACGCGCTTGAGAAACGAGGGCTCATCGTGCGCCTGCCCCACCCCAGCGATGGCCGCGCCATGGGCCTGCACCTGAGCGCCAAAGGACGCAAACTCATGCAGGGCGCCGAGAAAACCGCCGCCCGGCTGGAGGCCGATGCCACGGCGCGGCTCACGCCTGCAGAGAACAAAACCCTGATACGCCTGCTCAAGAAAATTTACCTATGACTCCGTTTTTTGGCCGGGTTTTCCGCGTCCGTTGTTTATTTCTACATTTTTTCACGTATTTCGTGCTTGTTCTGCCAACAAATGAAGCTATAAAACTAGTAGCGTAGCGGAAATTGCGCTATAGTTTCAGACAGCGCCGGATTTTGCACCCCAGCCCGGCCTTTATCTGGACAAGCCGCGCAACGGAGATCGTCTCCACCGCCCTATCCCTAATTTAAGGAGATTTTTCATATGAGTACCAAAGAAAACGCCGCCGTTGGCCAATTGCTCAGCCTGCTGGAGTCCCGCTACGCCATGCGCGTGCTGTGGGCCCTGAAAGACGGCCACCCGCAAACCTTTCGCCTGCTGCAAGACAGCGTTGGCACCATCACGCCCAATACGTTGAACACCCGCATCAAGGAAATGCGCGCCGCCGGGCTCATGACGCACGGCAGCGACGGCTACACCGTCACCAGCCTCGGGGCCGACCTGCTCAAGCGCTTGGGCGAACTGCAGGCGTTTGCCAGCAAGTGGGCCACCAGCCAGGCCAAAAAAGCCGCCGCCGCCAAATAAGAACCAAGGCTTGCCGGCTTGCGTATTGCGGGCCGCGCAACCCGATCCTGCGACCTCCGCTGCCAACCCGCATTCCCATCAAATAAACGCAACGGGGTTTCCTGTACTTTGTGTCGGTGGTGCGTGATCTGGTGCGGCGCAAACGCCTCCTGTCACGCGGCCACGGCACTGCAAGCTGCTGTCCATGCAAGCCATGCTGCTGGCATAATTCAGCGCTCTTCAGCGGACTCAAACCTGCGTTTGCCCGCCGCGACCTTTTTTTAACCCAAATTTATCTCGTTTTTCCTGTGAAAAAGGCCTCTAGCCCTTGTCCACAGTGCACAAACAGCTATTTATTTAGTAGTATTTGAGAAATCAAGCATGACCATGACCACCACCCCCTCCGGCCTGCAATTTGACGACACCACCGAAGGCACCGGCGCGCAAGCCGCCAAAGGCCAAAGCGTCACCGTGCACTACACCGGCTGGCTCTACAACGACGGCGTGCAGGGCGCCAAGTTTGATTCCAGCAAAGACCGCAGCGACCCGTTTGTGTTTTCCCTGGGCGCAGGCATGGTCATCAAGGGCTGGGACGAAGGCGTGGCGGGCATGAAGGTGGGCGGCGCGCGCACCTTAATCATCCCCAGCAGCCTGGGCTATGGCGACCGCGGCGCCGGTGGCGTGATTCCACCCAAGGCGACATTGAAATTTGACGTCGAGCTGTTAGCGGTTCGCTGAGCCCGGCTCCCGCCGTGCCGTCATGAAATGAGGCCTCAACCTATCGGGCCGGGGCATCCATGCCGGGCTGCACGTCTGGTTCAAGACGCAAGAGCCTGTGGTTTCTGGGTTGTGCGCCTTGCGTTTGAGGTTGCCGGGAGGTGATGGACAATTTTTTGTCGAATCTGCGTTTGCATCACCTCTTGAAACGGCTTGATCTGTCCTTACTTCGTAGGGGTATTCGCCGCTTTTTCACTTTTAGCATGTCTGAACCGTACCAAAACCAACCCAATCCGCAGGCCAATCAGCCCGTTGACCCGCCGCCTGGCCAGCAGAGCCAGCAACATGCCTCAGGGCCGATGAGTCCTGAAGAGCATGAAGCCGCCCAAGCTGTCAACGAGGTCGATGCCCTGACCGCCGCCCAAGCTGAGCTGGCCACCCTCAAAGCGAAAAGCGCCGATCTGGCAGACCAGTACCTGCGCGCCAAAGCCGAAGCCGAAAACGCCCGCCGTCGCGCGGAAGACGAAATCAGCAAGGCCCGCAAATTCGCCGTCGAAAGCTTTGCCGAAAGCCTGCTGCCTGTGGCCGACAGCCTGGAGGCAGGTTTGCTGATCAAAGACGCCAGCAATGAGCAAATCCGCGAAGGCGCGCAGGCCACGCTGCGCCAGCTCACCGCTGCACTGGAGCGCAACAAAGTGATAGCAATCAACCCCGAGGCTGGTGCCAAATTTGACCCGCATCAGCACCAGGCCATCAGCGTGGTGCCGTCTGAACATGAGGCCAATACAGTGGTGATGGTGCTGCAAAAAGGCTATTCCATTGCCGACCGCATCTTGCGCCCGGCGCTGGTCACCGTTTCCGCGCCGAAAGCTTGAATTTTTCGGTTTCATCGCAAATTACCAACCACTTAACTTTAAAAGGAACTGCGGCGTAGCGAGAAGCTGTCAGGCTAGGCGGGCGGAGCGCAGGAACCGGAATGCACTTAACGTGCATGAGAAATTCGAGCACCGCCCAACGACGCATCACAGCTTCGCAGTAGCCGCAATGGAGAAAATCATGGGAAGAATCATCGGCATTGACTTAGGCACCACCAACTCCTGCGTAGCCATCATGGAGGGCAACACGCCCAAAGTGATCGAGAACTCCGAGGGCGCGCGCACCACACCTTCCATCATCGCCTACCAGGATGGCGGCGAAGTGCTGGTGGGCGCGTCGGCCAAGCGCCAGGCCGTGACCAACCCACGAAACACGCTGTACGCCGTCAAGCGCCTGATCGGCCGCAAGTTCTCTGAGAAAGAAGTCCAAAAAGACATCAACCTGATGCCTTACAAGATCACCGCCGCCGACAACGGCGATGCCTGGGTGGAAGTGCGCGGCGAACGCATGGCGCCCCAGCAGGTCAGTGCCGACGTGCTGCGCAAGATGAAGAAAACCGCTGAAGATTATCTGGGCGAACCCGTCACAGACGCAGTCATCACCGTGCCGGCTTACTTCAACGACGCCCAACGCCAGGCCACCAAAGACGCGGGACGCATTGCCGGCCTGGACGTCAAGCGCATCATCAATGAACCCACCGCAGCCGCGCTGGCTTTTGGCCTGGACAAGCAGGAAAAAGGCGACCGCCCAAAAACGTGTCGCCGTTGGTGGCCAGCACTTCAAACTGCTTTTCGCCATCGACATCGGCAATCTCGATGATAGACACGTCAAACGTGCCGCCGCCCAGGTCATACACGGCAATTTTGCGGTCGCCTTTTTCTTGCTTGTCCAGGCCAAAGGCCAGAGCGGCTGCGGTCGGCTCGTTGATGATGCGCTTGACGTCCAGGCCCGCAATGCGTCCCGCGTCCTTGGTGGCTTGGCGCTGGGCATCATTGAAGTACGCGGGCACGGTGATCACAGCGTCTGTGACAGCCTCGCCCAGATAGTCTTCGGCCGTTTTCTTCATTTTGCGCAGCACGTCGGCGCTGACCTGCTGGGGCGCCATGCGTTCGCCGCGCACTTCCACCCAGGCATCGCCGTTGTCGGCGGCGGTGATCTTGTAAGGCATCAGGTTGATGTCGGTCTGGGCGCTGCTGGACAGCTCGATCTTGGCCTTTTCAGCGGCCTCTTTCAAACGTTGCAGGGCCAGCACGTCTTTGCCCAGGTCCACGCCTTGTTCTTTTTTGAACTCGGAGATGATGTACTCGATGACGCGCTGGTCAAAGTCTTCACCACCCAAAAACGTGTCGCCGTTGGTGGCCAGCACTTCAAATTGCTTTTCGCCATCGACATCGGCAATCTCGATGATGGACACGTC
>JANYJD010000376.1 GCA_025358555.1 Rhodoferax sp. | reverse complement strand
GGCGGCCAAAAAGGCGCCCGGGGTCGTCGACATCATCACCGGCGCCGACCTCGCCGCCGCGAAGATCGGCGGCCTGCCTTGCGGGTGGCTGATCCACAGCAAGGACGGCACGCCGATGAACGAGCCGCCGCACCCGGTGCTCGCGCACGAGAAGGTGCGCCACGTTGGCGACCAGGTCGCGATGGTCGTCGCCGAAAGCATCGCCGAGGCCAAGGACGCGGTCGAGTTGATCGAGGTCGACTACGAGGTGCTGCCGGCCGTCATCGACACCCGGACTGCCACCACCGTAGGCAGCGCAGTGCACGACCAGGAGAGCCGCATGTTCTTCTCCATCAAGGGCAAGCGGGTTGAGTTTGAGAGTGCGGTCAAGTCAGCCCACCACAAGCTGAAAAAGAACGTCTTTCGCTGGCTGGTCACCAACCGCCCTCAAAACCTCATCACCGGCCCCATCATCTACGGCATGGTGCTGCCCATGCTGCTGCTGGATCTGCTGGTGACGCTGTACCAATGGACGTGCTTTCCCATCTATGGCATTACCAAAGTGCGCCGCGCCAACTACATCGTTTTTGACCGCCACCATCTGGGTTACCTCAACTTCATAGAAAAATTCCACTGCACTTACTGCGAATATGGCAATGGCCTGATGGGCTACATCGCCGAAATCCTGGCCCGCACCGAAGAGTATTTTTGCCCTATCAAACATGCCCACAAAATACTCGGAACGCACAAGCGCTACAACCGGTTTTTGGACTACGGGGACGCTGTGGGTTATGAGAAAAAGCTGGAAGAGTTCCGAGTTGGGTTAGGCAAGTTGAAATAAGCCGCCGCAACCACCAACCTCACCCGTTAGTGCGCTATCGCACAGACGCGCACCCAGCGCGGGTTGAAACTGGTATCCTTTCAATTCAACCGGAGAAACCATCATGCTACGCAACACCAACGATCTGCAAGGCTATGCTATCCAGGCGACCGATGGCCCTATTGGCCATGTGAAGGATTTCTATTTTGACGACCAGGCCTGGGTCATCCGCTACCTGGTTGTCGATACCGGCACCTGGCTGTCCAGCCGCGAGGTGCTGGTATCGCCCGTGGCATTGGGGCAACCGAACTGGAGCGACAAGGTATTGCCAGCCTCCATGACCAAGGAGCAGGTCAAGAACAGCCCTGACATCGACACCAACAAGCCCGTGTCGCGGCAGCATGAAATCGAGTACCTGAATTACTACAGCTACCCTTACTACTGGGGCGGCTCCAGCCTGTGGGGCGGCGAGATGGGCCCCAACATGATCATGCCGGGCTATGAGGGCCGGGCCGCAGCGCCGCCGCCGGTGCGCACCGAAGCAGAAATAGAGCAAGAGCAGGAGCGGGCAGCGACGCGCGAACATGCCGACCCGCATCTGCGCAGTTGCAAGGCGGTGGTGGGCTACCACATCCATGCCAGCGACGGTGACATCGGCCACGTGCAGGGCCTGCTGGTGGACGAGGAAACCTGGGCCATCCGCTACCTGGTGGTGGACACCAGCAACTGGTGGCTGGGCCACAAGGTGCTGATCGTGCCGCAGTGGGTGGACAACATCAGTTGGGCAGACGCCAAGGTCTCGGTCAACCTCACCCGCCAGGCCGTGCAGAATGCGCCGGTTTACAACCCAGCCGTGAGCTTGGAGCGCAAACACGAAGATGATTTCTTCAAGCACCATGGGCGTGCGAACTATTGGGACCATTGATTGGAATATCGAGCAGATTGACGACCTGCTGGTGGGCATCATCTGGGGCGCGCGCGGGCAGAGCTCGGCAGCGCTGCCGGTTGAAGACGTCAAGGCCGCAGCGGACGTCGGCAATCTGGTACTGTTGGATTAGCCAGTCCCTCGACTCTCCACCACAGCCATGCATTCTTCTGACGCCATTCTTTTCTCCCCATTCAAAGCCGGTGACTTGCAACTTGCGAACCGCATCGTCATGGCTCCGCTCACGCGCAACCGGGCGCCTGATGCCATCCCTACGCCGCTGATGGCCGATTACTACACCCAGCGCGCCAGCGCCGGATTGCTCATCACCGAGGCCACGGCCATCAGCCAGCAGGGTCAGGGCTATGCCGATGTGCCAGGCCTTTACGGCACCGAGCAGCTGGACGGGTGGACGCGTGTGACGGATTCTGTGCACGCCGTTGGTGGCAAGATTGTGGTGCAGCTCTGGCACGTGGGGCGCGTGTCGCACACTGACCTGCAGGAGGGTGGAGCCCCTCCTGTTGCGCCCTCGGCCATCACCGCCAAGACCAAAACCGTGTTGATAAAAGACGGCGTGCCTACGTTTGTGCCCACCTCTGCGCCCAGAGCGTTGCGCGCGCAGGAAATCCCCGGCATCGTTCACACCTACCACGCGGCTGCGCGCAACGCGGTGGAAACAGCAGCGTTTGACGGCGTTGAAATCCACGCTGCCAACGGTTACCTGATCGACCAGTTTCTCAAAGACGGCTCCAACCGACGCACCGATGACTACGGCGGCAGCATAGAAAACCGTGCCCGTTTTCTGCTTGAAGTGGTGCGCGCCGTCACCAGCGCTGTGGGCGGCGGGCGCACCGGCATCCGCCTGGCTCCGGTCACCACGTCCAATGACGCCTATGACAGCGCGCCGCAGCCGCTGTTTGAGTACGTCATGGCGCAGCTGGCCACGCTGCACTTGGCCTACATCCACATCATTGAAGGCGCAACCGGCGGCCCGCGTGTGCTGCCAGACCGCCCTTTCGATTACCCCGCCCTCAAAGCCGCCTATGCCCGCGCAGGCGGCAAAGGCGCGTGGATGGTCAACAACGGTCTGGACAAGGCGCTGGCGGAAGAAGCCTTGCACAACGGCGCCGACTTGGTAGCTTTTGGCCGCCCCTACATTGCCAACCCCGACCTGGCGGAGCGCCTGCGCCACGGCGGCCCGCTCAATGAGGGCGACCGCGCCACCTATTACGGCGGCGGAGCCAAGGGCTACACAGATTACCAATTACTACATAAATAATAGCTAACCATGCAAGTAGGACGAGGGCTACGGACACTTTTTACGCCTAAAACCTGAGTTTTTCAGAGTTTTGACCCGCCCGCACCCAAGGACCCACCACCATGGCCTACCAAAGCATCAACCCCAACACCGGCAACCTGCTCAAAAGCTTCGAGCACATGAGCACTGCCTAACTCTACGACTATGGAACTCGGCGGCAGCGACGCTTTCATCGTGCTGGACGATGCCGACCTGGACAAGGCGATTCCGTGGGCCGTGTGGTGCCGCAGGTACAACAGCGGGCAAACCTGCTGTGCCGCCAAGCGCTTCATTGTGATGGACGCTGTGGCGGACAAGTTCCTGGCGAAGTTCAAGACTGCGCTGGAGGCTTTGGTGCCGGGTGGCTCAATGGATGAAAAGATGACGCACGGCCCCTTGTCGACCGAGGCCACGCTGCGCGGCTGACCTCACCACAAACTTCAAGGAGCAACTCATGGCATACATCGACGGTTTCGTCATCGCGGTGCCAACCGCGAACAAGCAGAAGTTCATCGCCCACGCGACCGTGTTCGACAGCGCGTTCATCGAGCACGGCGCAACGCGCGTGGTCGAATGCTGGGGGGCCGACGTGCCCAGGGGAAAAACCACCGACTTCCAGGGCGCGGTCCAGGCCACGGACGATGAGACGATGGCGTTCTCGTGGATTGAGTGGTCCGACAAGGCCTGCCGCGACAAGGTGATGCAGCGCATGGACGAACTCGGCAAGACCGACGAGCGCTTCGACCCGGCAAAGAACCCGATGCCGTTCGACGGCAAGCGGATGATCTACGGCGGCTTCGAGCCCTTAGTCGACCAAGGTGAGCACACCATAGACAGCTACATCCAGGGCTTCATCATTCCGGTGCCTTTGGCCAGGCGCGAAGCCTATCGCAAGATGGCTCAAGACGCGTGGGTGATGTTCAAGGGCTACGGCGCGCTGCGGGTTGTCGAGGCCTGGGGCGACGAGTTGTTCGACGGTAAAGTCACTGACTTTCGCCGGGCCGTGAAGGCCGAGCCGGACGAGAAAATCGTCTTCTCCTTTATGGAGTGGCCGTCTCGCGAAGTCTGCGACGCTGCAGCGAAGAAGATGATGAGCGACGAGAGCATGAAACCACCAGAGGGGATGGAGATGCCGTTTGATATGAAGCGGATGGTGTACGGCGGGTTCACCCGGGTGGTGACGCTGGGGAAGTAAACGGCACCAGCGAGCTGACGGCAGTTGGTCACGGCGTTCAAGTTTGTCGCATCGTCACCTAGTGCAGTGTTGCACTCTGTCTGGCACATAAAACGGTGTCTTTTCGGCCATGGCGGCGTTGCAAATCCGCGCGATACCCACTGGTATCGCTGTGGTTTGCGCCTTGCCCTGACCAAAAATCCATCCGTTTTATTTGTGCCATCAAGAATGCAACACTACACTAGCGCGTGGCACGGCCTAGACGCGGCGGCGCGCTCGCCGACAACGGCCTCGCGGTGATGCCGACAATTGCGCAGACTGTCCATACTATATAAAAAATAGCTGATTATGCATATAGGACAAGGGCTACAAGAACTTTTGTCTCCCAAAAAACGGAATTTTTTGCTATTTTCATGCGGTGCAAGCCAAGTTGGCAACCGCCGCCTGTCGCCGACGCAACGAGTCAGCGCTCCCGCGCCACCCGGTAAATGGCCCCGTTCAAGTCGTCAGACACCAGCACCGATCCGTCGCGCAGCATCAGCACATCCACTGGTCGGCCCTAATAGCTGCGGCCTTGCAGGAAGCCGGTCAGGAAGGGCTCCATGCGTGGCGGCGTCTGGCCGCTGGCAAGGGTCACCCGCATCACGTCGTAGCCGACGCGCGTGGGCGGGTGCGAGCCGTGCCGGGCCACCAGCATGCTGACCGCGCCGCTGGCTTGTGCTGTAGTGTCAAATCTCATGCCCAAAGCGGCGGTGTGCGCACCCAGCCCGAAGACTGGCGGTGTGAATTCACTGCAAGCACGCTTTTTCCCAAACTCCGGGTCGGCAATGTCGCGGTCATGGCAATACGGAAAGCCAAAGTGCTCGCCCACCTTGGTGACGCGATTCAACTCATCATTCGGGCGGTCCGGCCCCAACTCGTCCTGTCCGTTCTCGGTAAACCAGAGTTCGCGTGTCCGCGGATGCCAGTCAAAGCCAACGGTGTTTCGGATGCCGCGCGCCAACACCTCCTTGCCGCTGCCATCCGGCTTGCTGCGCAGGATCCTGCCGTACTCATCATTCACCGCTTCACAGGTGTTGCAGGGCGAGCCTACGGACACGTACAGCATGCCGTCCGGCCCCACGCCCATGGCATGCGCGTCGTGGCGCGCCTTGTCCGGCAGGCCGCTTAGCACGGTCACCGCTGCGCCGGGGTTGTCTAGTGCAGTGTTGCACTCTGTCTGGCAAACACACCGCACGCGTGCGGGAATGATGTGCCTAAAATTTTACGAAACATATTGGATTTCTACCGTTAATCAATTCATTCAACCGAGTTGATTTCCACCAACTCATCGAGCCGACCCAAATCTCTCATCAATGATGATGCCCGTGCACCCCATGCACATGCCGATGGGTGATTTCCTCGTCTGACGCGGCGCGGATGTCCATCACGGTCAAATCAAACTGGACGGCCTGGCCGGCCAGGGGGTGGTTGCCGTCCATGATGGCGCTGTCGCCCTCAAAACGGGTGACGCGAAACACGACTTCGCTCTGGCTGGTGCCGGTCTGGCCGCGAAACTGCGCGCCTACTTTGGGAGTGCCTGGCAGGCTGCTGCGGGCGACGGTTTGCACCAGGCTGTCATCGCGCATACCAAATGCGTCAAGCGGCGCCAGCTTGAGCGTGGTGCGGTAGCCGCGGGCACGGCCTTCCATGGCCTCTTCAATCTTTGGCAGCGTGTTCTGGTAGCCCCCGTGCAGATACACCATGGGCTGGCGCGCTTCTTCAATGACTTTGCCTTTGTCGTTGAGGATTTTGTAGCGCAGGGTGACGGCGGTGTCTTTGGTGATTCTCATGGTCGGGCTTTTTGATTTGGGTGGCGTGGATTCTAGATTTTGCGCAGCATCCACCATTGGCTGGTAGCACAGCCCAGCACCATGGCGGCGTAGCTGGCGATGGTGCCATCGCGGCCAAAGTACCACAGCCCGGCCAGCATCAAAACCAGACAAACTACACAATTAATAGCTGCTTGTGCATACCACACAAGGGCTACAGCCTGTTTTCTTACTAAAATACGGGCAAAAAGCGCCACCAGCAGCGCAATGGACAAGGCGGGCGCTGCAAAATTCAGCAGGTGAACAACGAAG
>JANYJD010000375.1 GCA_025358555.1 Rhodoferax sp. | reverse complement strand
AAGCTCATAACTCGAAAACACCCCAAACATCTCAGCCCGCTCCCCTTGGAGCAGCTTCCAGAAGCGGCTGTTTTGCGGGGGTTCTCCCAGCTTGATCCATCCGACCGATTGCAGGGCTTGCACAAAGGCGGGCATGTTGTCCGGTGATGACAACCACTCATTGACTGAGCGCCCCGCCACGCGGCAATAGTCCGAGTGCGCTCCGCGCTGCGCAGCAAGTCGGCCTGCCTCAGCCACCCCAGAACCCGCGCGTCAAGCAGGCCGGGCAAGAATGGTCGGCTCCACCCGAAGACGTCGCGCAAGTCGCCGGCTTGCGCCGACTCCAAACGGGCATTGACTCGCGCCTGCGTAGCGGGCGTGACGGTCGCAAAACCGTAGCCCTGCTGCTGTAGCCAGCCGCCGACGAAGATCAGTGCATGCTCCTCCAAAACGCCTTCCGGTGAGCTTGTGTCTTTGATGGCGGTAACTCCGCAGTTAAGGTCATCCAAGTTTCGGACAGGTGCCACCATAGGTCCGTCAGGCATACAAACGCTTTCCTGTAGGACAGCACCGCTTCACTTACGCACGGGCGCGCGTGAGGCTTAGCTTGCTTTACTTGCCCGCCTTCAGACGACGCGCTGGTCGATCACTTTGCCAAGCTGCTTGACGGTTGCGTCGTAGTCAGCCGCAGAGGCATCCATGTCTTCGATGAGGGCAATCAATTCCTTGGCCTCTGCATGTTCGTAAAGCGCTTATCAACACGCGGGTGGTGCTGTTGATGGAGGGGATTTCAGGCGTTGCCACCGCTCTTTTCGGTCTTCATCGCGCCCCCACGCCGCCCACATCGCGTTAGTCAGCAGAAGTATCCAGAATCCTGCATTGCGCCGCCCCTCTTGGGTAGATGCAACCAGCCATGACGCCAGGATGGTGACCGCCATGGCGGGCCATTGCAGGATGTCCAGGTAATCCATGCAGGCCTGGCCTTTACAAATCCACCTTGGCGTGCTGCCCTTGGTCCGATTTCGGCGTTTCGCCCTTCACATAAGCCTTGACGGCTTCAAACGCGTACTTCAGCCCCTGCGCACCGGCGTTGTTCCAGTACTCGCCGTCTTGCGGACTGAAGTGGATCAGGCAGATGGTCGGGTCGTCCTTGCCTTGCGGGAACCACAGTTTCCACGCTTCTTTCCACAGGTCATCAATCATCGGCCTGTCTTGCACTACGGTGGCGCGGCCAGACAGGGTGGCGAACTGGCTGGAACTTTGGAACGTCAGCGTGATGGTGGGGTCGGCTTGAATGGCTGCAATTTTTGGTGATTGGGTGCTGGTGACAAAGTACATGTCTGCGTTGTCCTCAAGCAGCGCAACCGCCATGGGGCGACCGTGCACATGGCCGTCGCTCGCGCGCGCGATCATCATGGCCGTGTCAAAGTTTTCCAAAATATCGTGCAGGTTTTCGCGTGAATTGCTGGTGTTGTTCAAGATAGGCTCCTAAAAAAGTTCATCGTACGGGCGTGAATAGTCCAGCACCGTCAGGCGATACCGGTGCTGGGAGTAGGACGATGCCTTGTGCCATCCAGGTGAAGGTGTGACCGCAGGTTTCCGTTGCGGCCATGCCGCCATCCGACGCGGAATTCACACGCAGTCCTACATCCAACGGAGCTTTTGAAAATCACAATCATGTTTTATTGATTCCCATGACATGAAGAAAAAATTACCTTCCTTCTTCCACATATTTTTTGCACGCAGTATCGGCATAGAACTGCCCGAACCGCAAGCGCATGAGCCCTCGCACCCGTCCTTGCCACCGGCCCTGCGCGCTGAGCGCTTCAGCTTTGAGGGCATCAACTGCTATGTGGCAGGCAACGGCCCGCCTTTGTTGCTGGTGCACAGTGTCAACGCTGCTGCATCCGCCGCAGAAATGCGCCCGATCTTTGAGCACTACATGGCAACCCGTACGGTGTTTGCGATTGACCTGCCGGGCTACGGCTTCAGTGACCGCAGCGACCGTGCCTACACGCCGCGGCTCATGACCCACGCGTTGCACGCCGTGTCAAGGCAGATTCGCCAGCGCTTTGTTGATGTGCCCATTGACGCCGCCGCGCTGTCTCTGGGTTGCGAGTTTTTGGCCCGCGCTGCGGTGGAAGACCCATCACGGTGGGGCCGCCTGGCCTTGATCAGCCCCACCGGGCTTGATGGCCGCACATCAAGTCGCGCGCCGCGCGAGGGCACGCGGTTTAGTGAAGCGATGCATGAGTTTCTGAGTCTGCCGCTGTGGGCCAAAACCTTGTTTGGTGCGCTCACCCGCCCGGTCGTGGTGCGCTACTTTCTGCAGCGCAGTTGGGGTTCAAAGGCCATCGACGAGACCGCCTGGGCCTATGCCGTAAAAACCGCTCGGCAGCCGGGCGCCAGGTTCGCCCCGTTTTACTTTCTCTCAGGCGGGCTTTTCAGCACTGACATTCTCAATGTCTATGCCAACTTGACCCAGCCGGTGTGGCTAAGTCACGGCACCCGCGGCGATTTCACAGATTACCAGGGCGCGTCTAGGTTTGCGACGTCGGGTAACTGGCATACGACGGCGTTTGAAACCGGTGCGCTGCCGCACTTTGAAAAACCGACTGAGTTTTTCGCGTCATTCGATAAATTTCTAAAAAATTACGCCCGTAGCCCTTTACTGTAGTGCATTAACAGCTATACATATAATAGCTAATGAGAGTCAATTCACCTCGACCGGCAAAACCGTTTCGCACGCCGGGCGAACCGTAAATCCTGGCACGGCAGCTGCAATGTCCTGGCGCAGCAAGCGCCACGCTGCACCCCCATGAATCACGAAATGCTGGTTCACCTCTAGCTCTATGCCAACGTAACGGTCTGACGAATGGCGTTTGCGCAGAAGCGCGGTGAGGCCGTCGCCCTTGCCTTGGTACGGGTAGTTGCGGCGCAGCCGCAGGTCTGGTCGCTGGCGGGCCAGCGCGCTCAGCCAGGCCGCCGCCCATTGCCTTTCTCCCGCGCGAGCCGGGTCGTAAAGGCAAGCCACATCGGCCCGGCGTACGACGCCACGCAGCTCTGGCGTAAAACTGTGCGAGGCGATGTGCACCACACGCTGGCCCGCCGCAATCACCCGGTCCACCTGTGACTCCACCGCGTCGCGGTGGGGCCGGTAGTGCTCGGTGACGATGTCTTGGCGCCGACCAGCCGGCAAGTCGCGGGTGAACTCAGAATAGAGTTGCCGGTGCCCGATCGACCGGTTCAAGTCAATCAACAAACGGCTGGTGGTTGCAAAAAACAGCGGCGCGTTGAAAGCGCTGGCCAGCTCCCGAGCCAGAATCAGCGCGCCCGGGTCCCATCCCCGGTGCGTTTGCAGCAGCGCCTTGTGGCCTGCGAACAGGGTTGCATATTCGGCTGGAACCTCGCATCCGCCGTGCTCGCATGTGATGATCAGGTGACTATTCACATCGGATCACATCGCATTGCCGTAGCTGTCAACTTCAAACGTGGTGACGTTGAATTTCATCAGCGAATTTTGCCCGAAGGCCATCGTCAGCGGCACGTCGCCCGCGTCGCGACCACGCGCCATCAGCACGCGGCCAATGCGCGGGACGTTGTGGCGAGCATCAAACGTGTACCAGCGCCCGCCCAGAAACACCTCAAACCAGGCGCTGAAGTCCATCGGATACGGCACCGGCGGTATGCCAATATCGCCCAGGTACCCCGTACAGTAACGGGCCGGAATGTTCATGCAGCGGCACAGCGTGACGGCCAAGTGGGTGAAGTCGCGGCACACGCCGGTGCGCTCGCGGTACCCTTCCAGCGCCGTGCGCGTGGCACGGGCGGCGCTGTAGTCAAAACGCAGGTGGCCATGCACAAAGTCGCAAATTGCCTGCACCCGCGCCCACCCTTTTAGCGTGTTGCCAAACTGCATCCAGGCAAAATTCAGCAGTTCGCTGTCAACCTCGCAGTAGCGGCTGGGCAGCAAAAACTGCAACGTTTCCGGGGGAAGGTCGGTGGGGTCGTGCTGCCAGGCTTGCCAGTTCACTTCGTCTGGCAGGCCGGAATCCCGCACGACTGTCTCGCTTTGAAAGCGCACCTGGCTGACACCCGCAAATGCGTTGACTCTCCCGCACAGGTTGCCAAAACCATCCAGGTACTCATCCGCCACAAGTTGATGGTCGATGTTCACCGCATCGGCAAACAGCAGATCGCCGCGCCTGGACGGATGCACATGCAGCAGGTACAGGATGGCCATCGGGGACATGATGGCAAGCTCGATGTCAAAACCAATTTTGATGTGCATGGGTTTTCCAGAAGAGAGGATGGCAGGGAATGCTGCGTGTGCTGCGTGTGAAGCACTGCACGCATGAAGCGTGCCCGTAGTGTGCCCGTAGTGTGCCCGGCACTCGCCAAACCCGCCATGGGCTAAGCGCGCGGGCCGACGTCAGAACCCGGCGCATCACGGGGGCAGAAATTTCCTACGGCCTGCCAGCCAACACAGTTTCAAGGGCGCGCGTCAAATCCTCCGGGTCGACCGGCTTGACCAGATGGGCGTTAAAGCCAAACTGCAGGGAAGCATCCATGTCGCGCGATTGTCCATAGCCCGTCAGCGCCAGGATGGGCATGTCGTGGCAATGGGGCAACTGGCGAATCTGGCGCGCCACTTCATAGCCGTTCATGTCCGGCAGCCCAATGTCCAGCACAACGCCGTCTGGCTGTTGCGCGGCCACTGCCTGCAGGGCTTGCGCCCCGGTGGCCGCTTCGATGACGGTGTAACCGGCCATGCGCAGGATTTCAGACATGACCTCCCGGGCGTCGGCGTTGTCTTCCACATAAAGCAAGGTGCGCGGGCGCGCCGCCATCAAAGGAGAAAATCCTGAAGTCGCTTCACTGCTGGGCCGGGCCACGGCGGGCAAGTGGATGGTGAAGGTGCTGCCTTGGTCCTTGCCGGCGCTGGCCACGGCGACCGTGCCGCCATGCAGCTCCACCAGTTGCTTGACGAGGGCCAGGCCAATGCCCATGCCGCTCTGGGTGCCAACCACCGGCGCAGGGCCTTGCACAAAAGGCTCAAACACCTGGGCCAGCAGTTCCGGGCTCATGCCGGTGCCGTGGTCCTGCACGGTGAGCACGGCCAGTTCGCCAAGCGCGTGCAGCTCAACCTCAATGGTGGCGCCCACCTTCGAGAATTTGAGCGCATTGCCAATCAGATTGATGAGAATCTGCTCAATGCGCACCGGGTCGGCGTTGACCCAAACGGGATCAGCCGTGATGGTGAGGGTGTGGGTGCTGTCGCGCTGTGCTGCTTTGAGGCCGTCAACGCAGCTCTGCAGGCTTTCGGCCAGGTTCACCGGGTGGCGTTCCAGCACAATTTTGCCGGCAATCAGGCGCGACATGTCCAGCAGGTCGTCAATGATGTGCACCAGGTGCCGGTTTTGCCTGCGGATGATGCCAAGATAGCGATCCGTGGGGTCTGCGCCCAACGTGCCTTTGGCGCTGCGCGTCAATACCGCCACAGCGCCAGAGATGGCGGCCAGCGGGTTGCGCAGCTCGTGCCCGAGCATCGCCATAAAGCGGTCTTTGGCCTTGCTTTCTTTTTCAGCAGCAAGGTGCGCCAGGCGCTCGTTTTGCAGTAACTGCTGGCCGGCCTGTTCTGCCGCCAGCCGGGCGGTGCGCTCTTGCTCAAGCACCGCACCCGCATTGGCCAACGACTGGTTCAGGCCCGTGACCTCGGCAATCGGCGTGCGTACGGGCGGGGGGGTTTGGCCTTGGCCCAGTGACATAGCCGCCTGGCTGGAGGTTTGCAGGGCCATCACAAAGCGCCGGCCAAAGGCTGTCGCAAGCGCTACGGATGCCAGCACCGCGAGCAAAAATCCCCCGATGACGATTTGCAGTGCGCGCACGACAGGCGCGTTGATGGCAGCTGCGGGCCCCGCTACGCCGATGGTCCAGCCGGTCAGGTCGGAGTGGTCAAAGGAAACATAGGAGTCAATGCCATCCAGGGTTTGCGTCCTTATGAACCCCATTTTGTTCTCAGCCGCCGCGGCCAGGAAGTCTTGACGGGCGGGCTGGCCTACAAATTGATCCCGGTTGTGGCTGCGCGCAATGATTTGGCCGGCTCGATCAACCAGAACCACAATCAGATCCTTGGCAAAATTCTGGGGAACGTTCTGGGGAGCGTTCTGGGGAATGTTTCGGATATTGGCCTGGTTGCTGTTATCACTGGTATTGGCAATGTTTTGGAGACCCTTTGGACCTTGGCCAAAATCTTTCCAGTGTTCTAACGTCAACGCCTGAACCAGCACATATTTTTTCCTGCCGCTTGCCTCGGAGGGAACATACACACCCACGATACGTCGGCCTGAACGTTGCCCAAGATACACGTTGGATACCCATGGTTTTTGGGTGGCTAAAACGTGGGCGACCCGGGATTGGGTTTCCGCTGACGGCAAGGCCTCCGGCGGTGATTCAAATGGCATGGACGTATTTAAAACCTGCGTGCCATCGGGATTGAGCAGCGCAGACCAGGTGTCTGGCGTTCGGTTAATGGCCTTGGCCTGCCGGTAGAAAGCCTCCAAATTGCCAGTGACCAGATGCTCTGAAGCGCTCAGCGACTGCATTGCCGATATCGACGCGGCCAGGTCTTTGTCGACCTGCAGTGCCAAGGCGTCCGCTGTGTTGAGCAGCGTGGCCATGGCCGATTTGTGTTCTTCCTGCCAGATGCGGTGGATGGCCGTGGCCGAGGCCACCAGCAGCGGCAGCATGATGGCGGTCACCATCAACGCGATGAAATAACGTATGCGCATTTTGCGTTTTTATCACGAAATAAACGCAAAAATCTCCGAATGCCGGAACTTTAGTCTCGGTGAAAACTCCGCTCCAGCCCTCCAGCCCTCCAGCCCTCCAGCCCTCGCCCAAATTGAATGCTCAGCTATGTTTACAGAAGCAATTTGGTTATGGCGCGGCAACACGGACGCGCAGGATCGCCTGTGTGGGGGTGTTTTGCACAGAGACGCCGTCCGCCGTTGCTATAGCTTGCACATCGCTCCAGTCGATTTTTCGGTAGGCAGCCAGGCTTAACTGAAATTCTTCATCGGGCGCTGTTTCCGCGGCGGTTTCGCGGTCAGTGAGGGCAATGGTCACAACCATGTGATTGCCCTCCCGCCGTGCTGTCAGCCGCACGGTTGCGGGCGCAGCCGCTGCGTCGGTCAGGGCCAGTACGGCCGCCACAAAAACTCCCCGCACATGTGTTAGCGCCACTTCATCCACCACGCCCTGCGTCTGGTTGGTGCACTTGAAGCCCCTGAAAGAAAGCTCGGTTGCCACAAGATGCAAGGCGTCGTCGATGCCCTTGTCCAATGGCACATGCGCCTCGGGATCAGGTGCAATCCAGCCCATCAAATCCAGGTTTGAGCGGGTGGCGGCGGTTGCCATCACGCGAACTTCGTTGCTGGTCTTGGCCAACGCGGGCAAATCAGGAGACGCCGCCAGCAGCCGTTTTTCAATGATGGCTGCCATCATGCTGACCGGCTGAAAACTGCCCGCCATCTGGTGCCGTATGGCCGGGGCCAATCTGCGCAGCAGCGCATACCGTGGGGCTTCGTCCTTGCGCTTCAAATCAATCAATGGGTCTTGCATCGGCCGTTGTCACTGGGTTGATGGGACTGCCCATCATAGGACAGCGCCTGATGCGTGGCAAGCCAAAAACCACCGTAAACGAGTACCGCCCCACCGCCACGCACGGCGCAAGGGGCTGACCGGGCCCCGCGCGGCTAGACGTGCCGATTTTGCGGCCTTTTGACTGCCAAATAGGCCTGTAGCCCTCGTCTAGCTTGCATAACCAGCTACTGATAATATAGTAATTTAATTTTTTAAAATGCCGCGCCTAGGTACCAGATTGACGATGTAAGTCCCTTCTATTGCAGCACGGTGTCGCAGCCGCGCGACAATGGGCCGATGGCAAACTTCTCCAGGACGGGCCGCACGGCGCTGCTGGTTGCGACGGCAGTCGCAATCACCGTTGCCACCGTGCTGCTGGTGGTCAACTTCATGGGCGGCGAAAAGAAAATACAGCAGCGCATTGAGCGGCTGTATTCACTTGAAGACCCGCGCTTCATGCATGAGTTGGG
>JANYJD010000341.1 GCA_025358555.1 Rhodoferax sp. | reverse complement strand
CCAGGTGCTGACAGAGCGCGGCCTGCCCAACTTCATCAGGAGCGGCCCGGACGGCGGTGCATTCGCCAACACCTCGGCGGCCACCGTGCGAGAACTGATTGCGCCTGCGCTGAAGAAGGACGTGAAGGGCCTGAAGATCTGGATCGAACACGAAGAATCGATCTACGGGACCTCCATCGCCCAGGGCCAGAAGCGCATCCTGGAAGCCTTCGGCGCCAAGGTGGTCGGCGTGGGCGCGCACTCGGCGGCCTCGATCGACCTGAACGACGCGGTGCTGCGCGCCAAGCGCGCCGACCCGGACGTGCTGATCCAGACCGGCTATGTGCCTGACGGCAACCTGCTGCTGCGCACGATGCGCGAGCAGGGCTTCAAACCGGCTGCCGTGCTGTTCGTGGGCACCGGAGATACGCCCGAAACCCTGCAGGCACTCGGAGCCTACACCGAAGGCCTGCTGGTCACCGGCTACCCGCGCAACGACATCAGTGAGGCTTTCGGGCCGGGCAACAAGGCCTACCTCGAAGCCTACCGCGCGAAGTACAAGAGCGAACCGGTAGCGCCGCAGGGTATGGCCGCGTACTCCGGCTTCCTCATCATGGTCGAAGCGCTCAAGGCCGCTGGCAGCCTTGACATGGCCAAGGTGCAGGCGGCGGCTGCCAAGCTGGACCAGCCCGAAAACACCTACCCTTCAGGCTTCGGCGCCAAGTTCGACAAGATATTCCAGAACGTGCGCGCGCAGTTCACCACCTCGCAGTGGCAAGGCGGCAAGATGGTAACGGTGTTTCCGAAGGCCGCCGTGGCGCCGGGTGTGGTCCTGAAACCGCTGGCGCGTCCCTGAGACCGGAAGGTGTCGTCACGGGACATGCCATGGCAGACCTGATCCTGCACCATTTCGCGGGTTCGCCGTTCTCGGAGAAGGTGCGCCTTATGCTGGGGTATAAGCAACTGGCGTGGAAGTCGGTGACGGTGCCCAGCATCCTGCCCAAGCCCGATGTGCTGGCGCTCACCGGCGGCTACCGCAGGACGCCGTTCCTGCAGATCGGCGCAGACATCTATTGCGACACGGCGTTGATCGCCCAGGTGCTGGAGCGCCTGCAGTCTTCTCCCAGCCTCTATCCCCAACAGGGGCGGGCGCTGGCCAGCATTCTGGCGCAGTGGGCCGATGACGCGCTGTTCTGGGCCGCCGTCACCTACAACCGGGGTGCCTCGGCCGAACTGCCGCCGGCCGTGTTCGAAGACCGCAGAGCCATGGGTTTCGACGTTGACTGGTGGCGGCCGGACGATGCCGCACCGGCCTACCGTGCCTATGTCCAGCGCCTGTCGGAGATGCTGAGCGACCAGCCCTACCTGCTGGGCCAGCAGCCGTGCCTCGCCGACTTCAGCGCCTACCACGCCTTGTGGCTGGTGCACCTGCGCCAAGGGGCCACGGTGCAGGTGCCGCCGCAGGCCACGGCGCTCAGAGGCTGGCTCGGCCGCATGCAGTCCATCGGCCACGGCCATGCAGCGCCCCTGGACGCTGCGCATGCCATCGCCATTGCGGCCGACAGCCAGCCGGCAGCGCTCGGCTGCAACCTGCTGGACGACGGCGAGTTCCGGGACGAACACGGCCTGGCGCCGGGCAGCCGTGTCGCGATCAGCGCGCAGAGCTTCGGGCGCGAGCCAACTGAAGGCGAACTGGTCGCCGCGACGCCGCAGCACTACAGCCTGCGCCGCGTTGACCCGCGCGCGGGCTTGCTGCATGTGCATTTCCCGCGCATCGGCTACGTGCTGAAGCAGCTTTAGGAAGGCGGACGATGGATCAAATTCTCAACGTGCTGGTGTTCGGCCTGCTGCTGGGCGGCATCTACGGGCTGGTGAGCATAGGCCTGAACCTGATTTTCGGGGTCGTGCGCATCGTCAACTTCGCGCAGGGCGAGCTGGTCATGTTTGGCATGTATGGCAGCTACTACGCCTACGCCGAGTTCGGCCTCAGCCCCTACCTGTCGGTGCTGGTGGTCGCGCCGCTAGTCGGCCTGCTCGGTGTAGCGATCCAGCGCCTGGTGATACAGCCGCTGCACAACGAGTCCAACATGCAAATCTTCGCCACCTTCGGCCTCTTAATGATGTTTCAGAACATCATGCTGGCGGTGTCCAAGGGCCAAGCGCTCAGCATCGGCGGCGAGGTCGGCGCAAATGTGCTGACGGTGGGCGACATCCGCATCAGCGTGGTGCGCCTGGTGACGCTGGTGGCGACCACCTTGATCACCATCGGCCTGCACCTGTTCCTGCGCCACACCATGTCTGGCAAGGCAATCCGCGCGGTGACCCAGGACAAGCGGGCCGCGCGTGTCATGGGCATCAATGTGGAGCGCACTTTCCTCTTTACCTTCGGCATCGGCGCGGCGCTGGCCGGCATGGCCGGTGCGTTGTTGACCCCGATCTATTCAATCACACCGGCGGTGGGAGGCAACTTCATCCTGGCGGCGTTCGCGGTGGTGGTGCTGGGTGGCCTGGGTAGCGTCTGGGGTGCCTATATTGGCGGACTGATCGTCGGCGTGGTGGAAGCCTTTGCCGGCTACTACATCGACCCGGCGTTCAAAAACGCGATCTGGTTCATTATTTTCCTGGTGGTGTTGATCGTGCGTCCGTCCGGCCTGATGGGCCAAGTGGGTGCTGAAGAAGTGGGATTCCGTGAACAAAACTGACCAACCCCAACCCCAACCCCAGCCCGGCGCCCCGTCCGTGGCCACTATGGCAGTGGATACCGGCATCGAGTCCGGCAGCCGCGCGCTGGTGAAATACCTCGGCGGCATGGCGCTGGCGCTGCTGCCATTGGCGCTGCTGGTGGACGACGCGCACTGGCTCAACATCATCGCCTTCACCTACCTCATGGGTGCCCTGGCGGCGGCGTGGAACATCATTGGCGGCTTCGGCGGGCAGTTCTCGCTGGGCCATGGCGTCTTCTTCGGCATCGGTGCCTATCTGGCGGCGCGTCTGTACGTGGCCTACGACCTGTCGCCATGGCTCACCATCGTGCCGTGCGCGGTATTTGCGGCCTTGGTGGCGATGCTGATTTCCTGGCCCACCTTCCGCCTGCGCGGCCCGTTTTTCGCCATCGCCACGCTGGCCTTCAACGAAGTGGCCTTCGTGATCGCCCACCATTTTGACTCGTTCACCGGCGGGCCGCGCGGCATCATGATTCCGTTCAAGGCCGGTTTCGCCAACATGATCTTCCGCGAGCGTTGGCAGTACGCGGTGCTGATGTTCGTTTTTCTGGCGCTGGTCATGGGCATCGTCGTACTGCTGCGGCGCAGCCGGCTTGGCTACTACCTGCTGGCGGTGCGCGAGGACGAGGACGCGGCGCGCGCATCGGGCATCAACGTGCTTGCGGTCAAGCTGCAAGGCATGGGCTTGAGCGCCGGGCTGACGGCGATGGGGGGTACGCTGTTTGCCATGTACCTGCGCTTCATCGACCCGCCGACCATCTTCAACCTGCAGGAGGTCGGCGTGAAGTTCGCCTTGCTGTCGCTGATCGGTGGCGTCGGCACCGTCGCCGGGCCGTTGCTGGGCGCGGCGCTAATCATCCCGTTCGAGAACTTTCTGCGCGCCGAACTTGCCAATGCACTGCCGGGGCTGAACCTGGCGATACTGGGTCTGCTCATGGTGCTGGCCGCCCTGTTCATGAAGCGCGGCGCGGTTGGCGCCTGGCGCGACCTGATGCTCTGGTTTCGGACCAAGAAGAGGGGCGGAAAATGATCGCCGATCTTCTCCTGGCCGTCTCCGGGGTGAGCAAGCATTTTCTTGGCCTGCGCGCCGTTGATGATGTCTCGCTGTCGGTGCGCAAGGGCGAGATCGTCAGCATCATCGGCCCCAACGGCGCTGGCAAGACCACCTTCTTCAACCTGCTGACGGGACAGCTTGTGCCGACTTCGGGCGAAGTGCGCCTTCGCGGCGAGCGCATCAACCAGCTGGCGCCGCATGACCGGGCGCGGCTCGGCATGGGACGCACCTTCCAGATCGCCAAACCGCTGATCGCCCTTAACGCGCTGGAGAACGTGATGATCGGTGCCTTCATGCGGCACCGTGCGCTGGGCACCGCGCGCGACAAGGCCATGGCGGTGCTGGAGAAGGTCGGCCTCGCGCACCACGCACGCGTGCGCGCCGGCGACCTGACCCTGAGCGAACGGCGTCGGCTTGAGGTGGCTCGTGCGTTGGCACTTGAGCCAGAGATTGTCCTGCTGGATGAGGTGATGGCCGGGCTTAACCAGAGCGAGGTAGGGCAGGCCATTGAACTTCTGCAGGGTTTGCATGCCGAGGGCCTGACTTTCCTGATCATCGAACACAACCTGAAGGTGGTGCGGGCGTTCTCGGACCGCGTCGTGGTGCTGGACCGGGGACGCCTGATCGCCGAAGGCACGGCCGACCAGATACTGAGCTCGCCCGAAGTCGTCAAGGCCTATCTGGGCGACGGGCACCAGGCTGCAGAATTGGGGAATTTATGAGCGCAGTGCCGAACTTTTTTAAACAAGCGAAGGTTCCCTTGGGGGGCAGCGAAGTACCCGAAGTGACAAGCGTGGGGGTAAGGTTATGAGCGCAACCGTCTTGAAGGTCGAAGCCCTGTGCTCGGGCTATGGCGAGTTGCCGGTGCTCGACAAGGTGAATGTGGAAGTCGGGCAGGGCGAGATCGTCTCGGTGGTCGGCGCCAATGGCGCGGGCAAGACCACCTTGCTGCTGACCATCAGCGGCCATCTGGCCACGCGCGCCGGCCGGGTGAGCTTCGATGGCCAGGACATTACCCATCTGCCGGCGCACAAGGCGGCAGAGCGCGGCTTGGTGATGGTGCCCGAAGGCGGGCGACTGTTTCCATTCATGACCGTGCTGGAAAACCTGGAACTCGGCGCGTACCACAGCGCCGCACGCTCGCGTCTGCCGCAGTCGCTCGACGAGGTCATGACCCTGTTTCCGATATTGGCCGAACGCCGCACCCAGCTTGCCGGACGGCTGTCCGGTGGCGAGCGCCAGATGTGCGCGGTGGCGCGCGCGATGATGGCGCTGCCCAAGCTGCTCATGCTCGACGAACCCTCGCTCGGCCTGGCGCCTATCATGGTCGACAAGGTGTTCGAGATGGTCAGTTCGCTGGTGCGCACCAAAGGCCTTTCGGTGCTGCTGGTGGAGCAGAACGTTGGCAATGCGCTGCGCATGTGCCAACGCGGCTACGTGATCGAGCATGGTGGCATATTGAAATCGGGACGGGGCGAAGACCTGCTTCGCGACCCGGACGTGCAGCGGTCTTACATGGGGTTGTAGAGTGATGACCAAACAGACAAAAATCATTTGCAGCATTGGCGCCGGTGCCGGCTTCGCGGGTGACCGGGTTGACCCGGCAGTCGCGCTGGCGGCATCGGGCAAGATTGATACTGTTGTGCTGGAATGCCTGGCCGAGCGCACACTCGTGCCGGCGCTAAAGGCCCGCGCAGAAAACCCAACAGCCGGGTTTGACACCCGCCTGCGGCGGCGCCTGACGCCGCTGCTGCCAGTGGCTGTGGCCAACCAATGCCGCATCGTGTCAAACCTCGGCGCGGCAAACCCGCGCGCTGCGGGACAAGCCATCGCCCGTTTGGCCGAAGAACTGGGCCTGCGCGGCACCCGGGGCATTCGGGTGGCGGCCGTGCACGGCGACGACGTGCTGCATCGGCGCGACGAAATCGCCTGGGTTCGGCCGGTTGAAGGCAAGCTGCTAGGTGCCCATGCCTACCTGGGCGCAGGCGCACTGGCCGAGGCGCTGGATGGCGGCGCCAATGTGGTGGTCACGGGCCGGGTCGCTGACTCAGCACTGTTCGCTGCTGCGGCCATGAATCACCTTGAGCCGGGTGGCACCGCGCTGGCAGGCGCCATTTCCGTAGGGCATTTGCTTGAGTGCGGCGGACAGTTGACTGGAGGCAACTACGATCCCATCGGGCAAGCTTTGCTGTCGGCAGCTGACTACGCACGCCTTGGCTATCCGCTGGCGCATGTGCATGCAGACGGCAGTGCAGAAATCACCGTGCTGGACGATGCGCCTGGCCTGCTCAATGCCGATACCTGCACCCTGCAACTGTTTTATGAGGTGCACGACCCGGCGCGCTACGCGACGCCAGATTTGATTCTGGACTTCACTGCCATCCGCTTTGAGCAAATTGGCAAAAACCGCGTGCGCATGTCGGGAGCCCGTTCGCTCGGTCCGCCGCCAACCCTCAAGGTCGCCGGGTTTCTGGAGTTGCCCGGTTTTATAGCCGACTGCGAAATCGGGTTCGCTGGCACAGGTGCCTTTGCGCGGGCGCAACGTGCGGCACAGGCGTTGCGCATGCGCCTGTCTGACTGGCGCGATGACGACATTGCGATTGACCTGATTGGCATCAACTCGATCTTGCGGGCCGGGTCGCTGCCATCACTGGCTGCACCGGCCGAACTGCGGGTGCATGTGTCCGCCCGCTGCGCTGATCTTGAAGCCGCACAAACCATCGAAGACGAAATTTATGCGCTAACCCTGTCTGGCCCGGCGGGCGGGTGCAGCGTGCGCAGCGAGCGCCGCCCGCGCATCGAAGTGCTTGACGGCTTTATTGCGCCCGAGCTGGTGAAGCCTGAGATTGAATGGAGCCAGTCATGACAGCCATCAGAGTGGGAGACATTGCAATCGGGCGGGCCGGTGACAAGGGCAGCGTGCTTGACCTGACCCTGGTGGCGCGCGATGAAGCAAGCTATGCCCTGTTGGCCCGCACGCTAACGGTCGACGCGGTTCGCACTGCGCTGAACCGCGTGGTGCCAGGGCCTGTGCTGCGCTACGAAATCCCTGGTTTGCGGGCGCTCAAATACGTGGCCCCTGAAGCGCTGGCGGGTGGCGTATATGCCACACTGCGCCCTGGCTTGCATTGGCAAAAAGCGGCTATCTGGCTGCTGCTTGACCTCACTATAGAAACCGATGGGTAGTTTCATATGAAGGAGCGACTTGAAGCCTTTCTGAAGGGCACAATCCCTGGCCTAGAGGGGCCCATGCGGCTGGAGCCCATCGCCGGTGGCCAGTCGAACCCCACTTTTTTTGTAGACTTCGACAACCGGTCCATGGTGCTGCGCAAACAGCCCCCGGCCAACCTGTTGCCGTCCGCCCACGCGGTAGACCGCGAATTCCGCGTGATGCAGGCGCTGGCTACCACCGACGTGCCGGTGCCCAGGATGCTGCTGTTCCATGCAGATTGCGATGTGGTCGGCACGCCTTTCTACTTGATGGAGCGCTTGCAGGGCCGGGTGTTCCCCCAATACGCGTTGCCCGGTATGGCACCTGCCGAACGGCGTGAAATTTACCTCGCCATGGCAGACGCAATGGCCCGCCTTCACAAGGTCGACTGGGCCGCTATTGGACTGTCTGATTTCGGCCGTCACGGCGGCTATTTCACACGTCAAATTGCGCGCTGGACAAAACAATGGCAAACCGCCAGAACCCGCGAGAATGCCGACGTGCAGAGGCTCGTCGACTGGTTGCCGAAAAACCTTCCGGATGAGGCTGAAACCTCCATTAGCCACGGCGATTTCCGCCTTGGCAATTTGATGTTCCATCCTACCGAGGCCCGTGTGGTGGGCGTGCTGGACTGGGAGCTGTCCACCCTGGGGCATCCGTTGGCAGACGTGGCTTTCAACTGCATCGCGTACCACACGCTGCCTGCTGAATACGGTGGCATTCGTGGCCTGGATTTGGCACAGCTTGGCATTCCTGCCGAAGACGAGTATCTGAAACACTACTACCGCACAAGCGGCCGCGTCGATGGCGTCACCGCATTTCATTTTGCATTCGCATTGTTTCGCATGGCGGTCATCTTTGAGGGCATTGCTGTACGCGCAGCCAGCGGCAACGCGGCCGCAGGCAATGCGGCTGAAGTGGGTGCACTGTGCAGCGCGTTTGCAAAACGGGGGGTTGAATTTGTCGACAATTGAAATGACCCGGTGGAATGATGCCTGGCCTGCCATGCGCCTGGAAAGCCACTTTGGCGACCGCGTGGTGCGCTGTTTTGTGGATCGCCCGCGCAGCGTGCATGCACTGCTGGCGAACGCAGCGGCCCGTCACCCCCAGCGTGAGGCACTGGTGTGCGGGCCTGAGCGATTTACCTGGCAACAACTGCATGACGTGTCCTCGCGGCTGGCAGCAGGCTTGGCCGCGCGTGGCGTTGGCGCGGGGGACCGGGTGGCCATGCTCATCGGCAATCGCAACGAGTTTGTCGCCACGCTGTTTGCCATTGCGCACCTGGGGGCCATTGCGGTGCCCATCAGCATCCGCGAGCAAACGCCAGGCCTGCGCTACATGCTCAACGACTGCGCAGCGGTAGTGGTCGTGCACGAAGCCGATCTGGCCGACAGGCTTCCTTCCAGCGCTGACCTCCCGTCGCTGCGGACCCGTGTCTCCATTGGCGCTTGCCAGGGCTCTGAAGGCTTCAGCAGCCTGCTTGCGCATCCACAACCCGGCGCGTCAATCCCAGCGCCTGCCCCGGTGAAGGAGGAAGACGTCGCCGTCATCATGTACACCTCGGGCACCACGGGCAACCCCAAGGGCGCGACCCTGACGCATCTGGGCATTGTGCATTCGTCCATGCACTACCAGATCGGCATGGGCCTCACGGAAAACGATGCTTCCATCGCCGCTGTGCCCTTGAGCCATGTCACCGGCCTGGTGGCGCTGGTGGCGACGATGGCGCGCTGCGCGGGCAAGCTGGTCATCATGCCTGCCTTCAAGGCATCAGACTTTCTGCTGCTGGCAGCGCGTGAACGCATGACGTCCACGCTGATGGTGCCTGCCATGTACAACCTGTGCCTGTTGCAGGCGGACTTCGATACGCATGACCTGGCCGCATGGCGCGTAGGTGCCTATGGTGGCGCGCCGATGCCGGTGGCCACCATCGCCAGCCTGGCGCGCACGCTGCCCCGCCTGACGCTGATGAACTGCTACGGCTCGACCGAGACCACGTCGCCCGCCACCCTGATGCCGCAGGGCGAAACCGCCGCGCACAGCGACACCGTCGGCCGCACGTTGGGCTGCGCCGACATTGCGGTGTTCGACGATGCGGGCTGCGAGGTCAAACACGGAGCGATGGGTGAAATCTGGATCAAGGGGCCCATGGTAGTCAAAGGCTACTGGGGCAACCCGGCCGCAACTGCTGCAAATTTCACGGGGGGCTTCTGGCATTCCGGAGACCTTGGCACCATTGACGCCGACGGCTATGTCAAAGTGCTGGACCGCATGAAGGACATGATCAACCGGGGTGGCTACAAGATCTACACCATTGAGGTCGAAAACGTGCTCTACGCCCACCCATCGGTGCTTGAATGCGCGGTGGTAGCCAAGCCCTGCCCGGTGTTGGGTGAGCGGGTCCATGCGTTTGTGACGTTGCGCGATGGCGCCGCCTTGGATCAATCGACGGATGCCGCGCTTAAGGACACGCTGAGGGAGTTTTGCGTCACGCGGCTGTCCGATTACAAAGTGCCGGAAAGCTTCACCCTGTCAGAGGTGCCGCTCCCACGCAACGCCAATGGCAAGCTGGTGAAGCGCGCCTTGCGCGACCAGGCGGCTGCCATGCCTGCTGTTGTTCCGCCATCCCGCAAATAAGGAAATCCCATGTCCAGTGCCGACTCCAAAGTCCACTCCAATGCCGATATCAGCACGCTTGAAAAACTGCGCCACCAAGTCGGAAAAGAAGCGATCGTCACCGAATGGGTGCTGGTGTCGCAGGAGCGCATTGATCAGTTTGCCCAGGCCACGGGTGACTTGCAATGGATTCATGTGGACGTAGCGCGCGCCGCCAAAGAATCGCCTTTCGGCGGCACCATCGCGCACGGATTTCTCACTTTGTCGTTGCTTGGCAAGTTCTATGACGACGACATCATCCTGCCGTTCTGCGATGTGGGCGTCAATTACGGGCTGAACAAAGTCCGCTTCACCAACCCAGTGCGCGCTGGCAGCAACGTGCGAGGCCGCTTCGTGCTTGCCAAATTGGACGACATTGAAGGCGGCATCCAGATGACGTGGAACATCACGTTTGAGATAGCAGGCATCGAGCGCCCGGCCTGCGTTGCAGAGCATGTGGTTCGGCGGTATTTCCGTAAAACATAGTCCGCAAAACACATTCTGAAAAACGCAAAAACAAACTCGGCCATGACCAAAAGAATTGCAATCATCACTGGCGGTGCAACCGGCGTCGGTGCCGCCGTGGCGCGCATGCTGTCAGCAAGGGGCCACAACGTCCTCATCAACTACAGCCGCAGCGGTGATGCGGCTCTGCAGGTCGTGGCCGAGTGCATTGCACTCGGGGCGGATGCTTTGGCAGTGAAGGCCGATGTGGCCAGTGACAGCGATTGCCGCACGCTGGTACAACAGGCCGTGGCACGCTGGGGCCACGTGGACGCCCTGGTGAACAGCGCAGGCACCACCCGGTTCATCCCCATGGCCGATCTGGAGGCGGTGACCACAGACGATTTTGAGCGCGTGTACGCCGTCAACACCATCGGTCCGTTTCAAATGGCGCGCGCGGTGAAGGCGCATATGCCGAACGGCAGCGCCATCGTGAATGTGTCCTCCATTGCCGGCCTCACTGGCAGCGGCAGTTCATTGCCCTATGTGCTCTCGAAGGCGGCGCTGAACATGCTGACCGTATCGCTGGCACGCACACTGGCCCCGGCGGTCCGAGTCAATGCGGTTTTGCCTGGCATGATTGATGGCCGCTGGATGCGTGACGGCGTGGGTGAGGAGGCGTATGAGAAAGTCAAAAGCAAATATGCCAATGCGTCAGCCCTTGGCACAGTCAGCCTGCCAGAACACATCGCCAGTGCAGTGTGCTGGCTGCTCGAAGCAGGTTCCGTCGTCACCGGCCAACTCATTCCGGTGGATGCCGGGTTCATGCTGGGGCGCCTCTGATGCCCAATTGAACCGGGACCCACCATGCCGCTGCCCGCCACCATCGCCCGCGCTTTCACCCCCGCAGGCAAGCTGCGCGCCGCCATCAACCTCGGCAACACCATCCTGGCCGGCAAAGATCCCGTCACGGGCGCGCCTTTCGGAGTGTCGGTTGACCTGGCGCGGGGCTTTGCACAGCGGCTCGGCGTTGATGTTGAATTTGTCGTGTTCGACAATGCGGCCAAGTCGGTGGAGGCGGTGAAAAGCGAAGCCGCTGACATCGGTTTTTTTGCGGTAGACCCGCTGCGAGGTGAGGGTATTGCGTTCACCGCGCCGTATGTGCTGATCGAGGGTGCTTATTTGGTGAGGCAAGACTCGCCGCTTCAAAGCAATGGCGAAGTGGACCGCCCAGCGCACCGCGTTGCGGTCGGCAAGGGCAGCGCGTATGACCTGTATCTGAGCCGCGAGTTGAAGCACGCGCAGATCGTCCGGGCCACCACATTTCCAGCCGTGATCAGCGCCTTCCTGGACCAGCAGCTTGAAGTCGTCGCCGGGATAAAGCAGCAACTGCAAGCCGATGCGGCCCGCCTGCCCGGCCTGCGCCTGCTGCCAGGGCGCTTCATGGTGATTCAGCAGGCCATGGGCTTGCCTAAAGGGCGGGGTGCCAACGCGGCGTCTGCACTGGCCAATTTTGTGGAGGAGATGAAGGCCAGCGGGTTTGTGGCGCAGGCGCTGGCGCGCCATGGCATTCAGGGGGCGACGGTGGCGCCTCTGGTTGGTTAAAACGCGATTTTCAGGGATAAAAACAGGCTGTAGCCCTCGTCTACAGTGCATAAACAGATATATAAATAATAGCAAATGTATGCTTGATCTGGCGACAGTTTATGATGGCCGCCGCAGTCTAACCGTACCTCCCCCCAGACCAAACAACCTCAATTCAAAGGCGCAGCATGAATTTCACAATGTCCGACACCCAGGTTCACTGGCGTAACCGCGTTATGGCCTTTATGGACGCGCACGTTTATCCCGCTGTGCCGACGTACCACGCTCAAATGAAGGCCTTTGGCGAGAACCGCTGGCAGGTGGTGCCCATCGTGGAAGAGCTCAAGAAGAAGGCCAAGTCTGAAGGCCTGTGGAACCTGTTCTTGCCCAAAGACTCGGCCCACGAAGGCAGCCCGTACAAGGGCGCGGGCCTCACGAACCTGGAGTACGCCGTGTGCGCGGAGCAGATGGGCCGCGTCAATTTTGCGTCTGAAGTGTTCAACTGCTCAGCCCCCGACACCGGCAACATGGAAGTGCTGGCGCGCTATGCGTCTGACGCCAACAAGGCGCAATGGCTGCAGCCGCTGCTGGCTGGTGAAATCCGCTCGGCTTTTCTGATGACCGAGCCAGACGTGGCATCCAGCGACGCCACCAATATCGACACCCGCATCGTGCGCGACGGTGACCATTACGTCATCAATGGCCGCAAGTGGTGGTCGTCTGGCGTGGGCGACCCGCGCTGCAAGCTGGCCATCGTGATGGGCAAGACCGACCCGACTGCGCCCAAGCACTCTCAGCAGTCACAAATCCTTGTGCCACTGGACGCGCCGGGCATTGAGGTGGTGCGCATGTTGCCGGTGTTTGGGTTTGATGACGCACCACACGGGCACGCCGAGGTGATTTTGAAGAACGTGCGCGTGCCGGTGGAGAACCTGCTGCTGGGCGAAGGGCGCGGCTTTGAGATTGCGCAAGGGCGGCTTGGGCCGGGGCGCATCCACCACTGCATGCGCATCATCGGCAGTGCCGAGGTGGCGCTGGAGAAAATGGTCAGGCGTTTGCAGTCGCGCGTGGCCTTTGGCAAGCGCATCTCGGAGCAGTCGGTATGGGAAGAGCGCGTGGCGCATGCGCGCATCGACATCGAGATGACGCGCCTGCTCACGCTCAAAACCGCCGACATGATGGACAAGGCGGGTAACAAGGTCGCGCGTGCCGAAATCGCCATGATCAAGGTCGCCGCACCGCTGGCCGCCCTGCGCATCATTGACCACGCGATTCAGGCCTTTGGCGCAGCCGGTGTCAGCACCGACGCCGGTCTGGCCAAGCAGTACGCCAGCATGCGCACCATGCGCCTGGCCGATGGGCCGGATGAGGTGCATTGCCGCACCATCGCGCGCATGGAATATGGGCGCTATGGGGTGGAGAAGGTGTGAAGCCAACAACAAACGTAGCCAAGGAAATCCAATGTCCCTGTTTGATCTAACCGGCAAAGTCGCCATCATCACCGGCTCATCCAAAGGCATTGGCAAGGCGATTGCCGAGCGCATGGCGGAGCAGGGTGCCAAGGTGGTGATCTCAAGCCGCAAAGCCGGGCCATGCGAAGAAGTGGCAGCGGCCATCAACGCCAAATTCGGCGCGCATTTTGGCGCGGATAGGGCGGTGTCCATCCCCGCCAACATCTCGTCCAAAGAGCAGCTCAAAAACCTGGTGGATGAAACCAATCAGCGCTTTGGCAAGATCGATATTCTGGTTTGCAACGCGGCATCGAACCCCTATTACGGACCGATGGCGGGCATTGAAGACGACCAGTTCCGCAAGATTTTTGAGAACAATGTGCTCGCAAACCACTGGCTGATCGGCTTTGTCGCGCCGCAGATGATTGAGCGAAAAGACGGTGCAATCATCATCGTCTCCAGCATCGGTGGCCTGCGCGGCACGCCGGTGATTGGCGCTTATGGCATCTCCAAAGCGGCCGACCTGCAACTGGCGCGCAACCTGGCACATGAGTACGGGCCGCACAACGTGCGGGTGAATTGCATCGCGCCAGGGCTGATCAAGACCGACTTCGCCCGCGCGCTGTGGGAAGACGCAGAAGGCCTGAAGCGCCGCACCTCCACCACACCCTTGCGCCGCATTGGCGAGCCCGATGAGATTGCCGGCGCGGCGGTGTTTTTGGCGTCCCAAGCCGGCTCGTTTGTGACCGGCCAGACGATTGTGGTGGATGGCGGTGTAACGATTTAGACGCCCATTTAATTGGGGTCAGATTCCAATTAAGTATGCAAACGGCTCATAGATAATTGGAATCTGACCCCCATTAATTTTATGCACACCACTGCGCTCGTTTTATTTTCAGGCGGGCAGGATTCCACCACCTGCCTGGCGCTGGCGCTCTCAAAATACGAGCGAGTGGAAACTATCGCTTTTGACTACCGGCAGCGGCATCGTGTTGAGCTGGAGTGCCGCTTGAATGTGCTGCGGGAAATCCGTGCCCAGTTCCCGCAGTGGGCGTTGAAGCTGGGGCAAGACCATCTGCTGGACCTGGCGGTGCTGGGCGAGGTGAGCGACACGTCATTGACGCGTGACACCGCGTTCAAGATGGAACAAAGCGGCCTGCCCAACACGTTCGTGCCGGGGCGCAACCTGCTGTTCCTCACGCTGGCTGCTGCGGTGGCCTACCGGCGCGATTTGCAGGTGATCGTCACCGGCGTGTGCGAGACCGATTTTTCCGGCTACCCCGATTGCCGCGATGACACGATGAAGGCGATGCAGTTGGCGCTGTCGCTGGGCATGGACAAGCGCTTTTTGATTGAGACGCCGCTGATGTGGATTGACAAGGCGGCGACGTGGGACATGGCCGAGCGCCTGGGTGGGCCGCCGCTGGTCAACCTCATCATCGAGCACACCCACACCTGCTACCTGGGCGACCGTACCCACCGCCAAGCCTGGGGCTATGGCTGCGGCGCTTGCCCGGCGTGTGAATTGCGGGAGCGTGGGTATGCGAGGTTCAGGGCGTTGCAGGTCCCGACGCCAGTGCAGGCACGGTCGCCGATGCCCTGACCTGGTAGGCTGCGGCGGCTCCTTCCGGCTGCCGCTCCAGCGTCCAGGTGGTGGTGTGAAACGCCGCGACCGAAGGCCGGTGAGCTATTGAAATAATAGCTCCTTTGCCAGATTGGACGAGGGCTATGAGCCGTTTGTACAGCGTTTCCTCGGCAACAACGTCAAGCGCGCTGGTGGCCTCATCGGCAAACACCCAGGCCGGTTTTTTCAGCAGCACGCGCGCGATGGCCAAGCGCTGCTGCTCGCCGCCTGAGAGCTTTTGGCCCCAGGCGTCCGAGTCGTCCAGATGGTTGGCCAACTCGGGCAGCAGGGCGTCCACCAGCGCCTGGTTCAGTTGCGCATCTGAGTAGTGTGTGACGGGCTCCGGATAGGCCAGCGCATCCCGCAGCGGGCCATTGGGGAAGTAGGGCCGTTGCGGGATGAACATGGCGTCTGCCGGGCGCGCCAGCTGGCCGCTGCCGCCGTTGACAAAAGGCCAAATCCCCGCAATGGCGCGAAACAGCGTTGACTTGCCGCTGCCCGAGGGCCCTTGCAGCAGCACGCTGTCACCGGCTTTGGCGTGCAGGCTGGCATGGGCCAGCAGCAGCGCGCCTGTGGGCAAGGCCAGCGTCAGGTCCGGCGCATCCAAAACTACTGAATTAGTAGCTAATGGCGCCGTGTGGACGAGGGCTAGAGCTCTAAAACTATCTTCAAAACTGGTCAAACGGTCGGTTGTGGCGCGCCAGGCGGCCAGGGTGCTGTAGTTGTCCACAAACCAACTCAGCGAGTCCTGCACGCGGCCAAAGGCGCCGCTGATTTGCGTCAACTCGCCAAGCTGGATCGCGCCGCTGAAGTAGCGTGGTGCGGCCACGATCATCGGGAACACCACGGCCGCCTGGCCAAACCCGGCGGTGAACCAGATCAGGTTTTTCTGGCTTTTGATCAGCGCCAGGTAGTTGCCCAGGACTTTGGAGAAGCGCATGTCAAGCTGGCCGCGCTCCACCGCCTCGCCTTTGTCCAGCGCGATGGATTCGCTGTACTCGCGCACGCGGACCATGTGGTGGCGAAAGTCGGCTTCCAGGCGCTGCTGGTTGAAATTGAGCTTGATCTGCGGGCGGCCAATGTAGTGGGTGATGATGCTGCCCACCAGGCAATACAGAATCGCCGCCCAAACCATGAAACCGGGGATGTCAAACTTAGTGCCGCCCAGGGTGAAGGCAAAGTTGCCGCTCAGGCCCCACAGGATTCCGATGAAGGTGACCAGCGTCACCACGGCGTTGAGCAGCCCCATGGTGAGCGAGATGGTGTAGGTGGTGAACTGGTTGACATCTTCCTGGATGCGCTGGTCGGGGTTGTCGGGGTTGGCTGCTGTGGGGGTGCCTCCTGCGGCACTTCCAGTGACCGTTCCAGTGGCATCTGCGCCGACACTTCCACCGACATCCCTACCGACATCCCCACCGACAGGCAGATCAACATTTCCGGCAGCTTTGCCCGGGCCGCTGGCTTTGGAAAACCGCGCCAGCTCCATCCGGTAAAACGCATGGTTGCCCAGCCAGCGCTGCAGGTAGTGCGCGGTCATCCAGGCGCGCCAGCGCATCTCCAGCAACTGGGTCAGATAGAACTTGTAGACCGCGATGATGATCAGGCCAAATGCCAGGTAGGTGAAGCGCCCCAGCTGCGTCCAGAACACGGCGGCATCCTTGTTTTGCAGCGCGTCGTAAAACACGCGGTTCCAGTCGTTCATCAACACCAGCATGTACACGGCGCCCAGATTGAGCGCAACGATGGCCAGCAGCAGGCCGCGCGCTTTCCATTTCTCTTCAGACTTGAAGTAGGGGAGTGACAAGGCCCACACTTTGGCCGTTTGAGCCCTGAATTGGTTGAGTTTCAGGGTGAAATTCATGAAAATACCTTAAAAAGAGCCCGTAGCCCTCGTGGAATATGCATAGTTAGCTACGTTATAATTAGCAAACGAATTGCGCCGGCATCGTACCGTAAAGGACGGCAGGTTCAGTGGCTGGCGCAGGCGTGGCTTGATTTGTCGATCATCGGGGCGTCGCGGTCAACCTCGGCCTTCAGCAGCCGGGCGGTGTAGTCGGCCCACAGCTTGTCCTGCTGGGAGCCCAGAAAATACAGGTAATCCCACGAAAAAATGCCGGTGCTGTGGCCATCGGTAAACGTCGGTTGCACGGCGTAATTGCCAATCGGTTCCAGCGACGCCAGCCCCACCTGCCGCTTGCCCGTCTGCAACACCTCCTGCCCGGGACCGTGGCCCTGCACCTCGGCTGAGGGCGAGTAAACCCGCATGAGCTCGAACGGGATGCGGAAATGCGCGCCGTCAGAGAAGCTCACTTCGAGCACCTTGGAGGCGCTGTGCACCGTTAAATCCTGGGGCGTTGGAGCGCCTGATTGCAAACCTGCCATGGTGAAACCTTTCAATGAAAACGCCGGATTGCCGATATCGCTTAACCAAATCGCCAAGCCATACCAGCTTACACCAGCACCCGCTCAATCCCGCCGTTGTTGGCCGCAGCAACGTACTGCGGCAGCCACTGGTCGCCCAGAATCTGGTTGGCCATTTCCACCACGATGTAGTCGGCTTCCAGCAGGCCGTTGTTCAGGTCATTGCCGAACCGCGTGAGTCCCTGCAGGCAACTGGGGCAGCTGGTGAGAATCTTTACGTTGGCTTTTTCGGGCAGTGCGGCTAGCGCGCGCAAATCCGTCTCGCCCTTGCGCAGCTATTCTTCCTTGCGAAAGCGGATCTGCGTGGAGATGTCGGGCCGCGTCACGCCCAGCGTGCCAGACTCGCCGCAGCAGCGCTCGTTCTTCAGCACGTTGTCGCCGACCAGCGCCTTGACAGTTTTCATCGGGTCCTGCAGCTTGAGCGGGGTATGGCACGGGTCGTGGTACAGGTAGCCGGTGCCGCGTCCCGAGTTCATGTCGAGCGTGATGTTTTTCTCAAGCAAATATTCATGAATGTCGATGATGCGGCAGCCTGGGAAGATCTTGTCAAACTCGTAGCCCTGCAACTGGTCGTAGCAGGTGCCGCAGCTCACCACCACGGTCTTGATGTCCAGGTAATTCAGCGTATTGGCGACGCGGTGGAACAGCACGCGGTTGTCGGTGATGATCTTCTCGGCCTTGTCAAACTGGCCGCTGCCGCGTTGCGGGTAGCCGCAGCACAGGTAACCCGGCGGCAGCACGGTTTGTACGCCCGCATGCCACAGCATGGCCTGCGTGGCCAGGCCGACCTGGCTGAACAGCCGCTCGGACCCGCAGCCGGGGAAGTAAAACACCGCCTCGGTCTCGGCCGTCGTGGCCTGCGGATTGCGGATGATGGGCACGTAGTCGCCGTCTTCAATGTCCAGCAGGGCGCGCGCGGTTTTTTTGGGCAGGCCGCCGGGCATTTTCTTGTTGATGAAGTGGATGACCTGCTCTTTGATGGGCGCTGGCCCAAGCGTGGCGGGCGGTGCAGAGGTCTGCTTTTTGGCCGCGATGCGCAGTACCTGGTTAGCAAGGCGCTGCGCCTTGAACCCAATGCCCACCATAGCCATCCGCATGAGCTTGATGGTCTGCGGGCTGGTTGCGTTGAGGAAGAACATCGCCGCCGCATTGCCGGGCCGGAACGACTTTTGCCCCATCTTGCGCAACAGGTTGCGCATGTTCATGGAGACCTCGCCAAAGTCGATGTCCACCGGGCATGGGCTCAGGCATTTGTGGCACACGGTGCAGTGGTCGGCCACGTCTTCAAACTCTTCCCAGTGGCGGATCGAAATGCCGCGGCGCGTCTGCTCTTCGTACAGAAAGGCCTCCACCAGCAATGAGGTGGCGAGGATCTTGTTGCGCGGGCTGTACAGCAGGTTGGCGCGCGGCACGTGGGTGGCGCACACCGGTTTGCATTTGCCGCAGCGCAGGCAGTCTTTCACGCTGTCGGCAATCGCGCCAATG
>JANYJD010000097.1 GCA_025358555.1 Rhodoferax sp. | reverse complement strand
GCCACGGGCGATCAGGCCATATTTGTGCGGCGTGAGGTGTTGGAGCGCGTCGGCGGCTTCGCGGATCTACCGTTGATGGAAGACATCGAACTCTCGAAGCGCCTCAGAAAACTCGGCCCGCCCGCGTGCATCAAGCTGCCCGTAACCACCTCGGCCCGCCGCTGGCAGCAGCATGGCGTGTGGCCTTCCATCTTGCTGATGTGGCGGCTGCGCCTGGCGTATTTTCTGGGTGCAAGCCCGCACGCACTGGCGTTGCGGTATGGCTACGCGCCCAGGCCTGAACCCGTTGCAGCGGCAGTCGCCATCCTCGCCAAAGCGCCCGTGGCCGGTCTGGCGAAGACGCGGCTCCTCCCGGTGCTGGGCGCTGCCGCTGCGGCGCGGGCGCAGCGGCGATTTACCCTCAATACCTTGCAGGTTGCCAGCCAGACCGCGCTCGGCCCTGTGACTCTATGGTGCGCACCCAATGCAGATCACCGTTTTTTCCGAGCGGTGCAAAGGACCACTGGAATGGTGTGCGTCAACCAGCCGCAAGGCGACATTGGCGCGCGCATGCGGCATGCCTTCGAGCAGCACTTTGCACACCATGCAAAAGGCCCCTTGGTGCTGGTCGGCACCGATTGCCCTGGGCTCGCACCCGGCCACCTGCAGCAGGCCGCGCAGGCGCTACAGCAGCATGACGTGGTGCTCATCCCCGCAGAAGACGGCGGCTACGTGCTGATTGGCATGCGGGTGCTGGTGCCCCAGGTGTTTGAAGGCATTGCCTGGAGCACGCCGCACGTCATGGCGCAAACCCGCGACCAGCTTCGCCGCGCGGGCGTGTCGTGGCTGGAGCTGCCCACGCTATGGGACGTGGATGAGCCTGCCGACTGGCAGCGGCTGCAGGCTCTGTTTAAACCATCGCCACTACAAGAACCCTCCATCACGTCACCACTGAAAGCCCAAACATGACCCATTTTCCAAAACATGACGACGCCTGGTACCGCGCCCGCCTCGCACCACCTCAAAGCCAAAGTGCCCGCCCAAGAGTCGTCATCGACACAGACGCCGCCAACGAGATTGACGACCAGTTCGCGCTGGCGTGGGCGCTGCTGTCCCCCGCGCAGCTTGACGTGCTGGCCGTGTATGCCGCGCCGTTCTCGTTCGCTCACCGGCGCGCGGCCTTGCCCCAGGCACCGGCAGACGCGGCGCCGTTCAATGCGCCCGCTGTCGGCATGCAGCGAAGCTACGATGAAATCCTCAGCGTCTATGACAAGCTGGGGCTGCCCTCTGCCGGGCGGGTGTGGCGCGGCAGCCCGGGCTACTTGCCATCACGCACCGAGCCGCTGCACAGCGACGCGGTCGACCATCTGATAGCCACCGCGCGCAGCAGCCCACCCAACCAACCGCTGTACGTGCTGGCGCTGGGCTGCGTTACCAACATTGCCAGCGCGCTGCTGCTGGCCCCGGACATCGTTGACCACATCTTGGTGGTGTGGACCAGCGGCTTTCCGTCGCACGCGCCGCACGTCAACAACTCATTCAACCTGGAGCAGGACCTGCCAGCCAGCCAGTGGCTGCTGGACAGCGGCGTGCCGCATGTCTACCTGCCCGGCTACCACGTGGGCGCGCAGCTGCGGCTGTCGCTGCCCGAGGTGGAGCGCTACGTGCAGGGCCGTGGCCCTATCGGCAACTACCTGCACCACCTGTTCACACACAACCCGCTGTGGAGCGTGCTGGGCACCGACGGCAGCAAGCCGCACAGCTGGGTGATATGGGACGTGATCAACATCGCATGGATGGTCAACCCCCAGTGGGTGCCCAGCGAGCTGGTGCGCACGCCGCGCCTGGATGCAGAGCGTCGCTGGCAGCCGGATGCTGGGCGGCACCTGATGCGCGAGGCTTATGGGGTGCAGCGGGATGCGATATTCAATGATTTGTTTGGGAAGCTGGATTTGTTGGGGTGATGAGGTCGCCCTATGCCTGCTGTAATTACCGGCATGCACGCTTGGTGGGCGAGGCGGCGAGCAGCGTGCACACGCGGCCCGCAGCGTCGGCCCACCAAGACGCCAGTCACCGTGCGCTATGACCCCGAAGTGGTGGCGTATTTCAACGGCACAGGTGCATGCTGCCAGACGCGCATGCAGGATGTGCTTTGTGAGTGGGTGCCTAGGCGCGGGAGCGCTTGAGAATCCTGGTTACGGGGTTTTCGCCACAGTCAAGTTTCAATCGCATGAGCAGCAATAGCGCTACAATGTAGCGCTATTGCAAGCATCACAAGGTCACACCATGCTAACTGTTGAAGTCCGCTCCCGCATTGAGCCAGCGCTCAAAGATGAAGCCACTGCCGTGCTGAAAGCGTCAGGCCTGGATGTCAGCACCGCCATTCGTCTATTCATGCGCAGCGTCGTGGAGAAGGGGTACTTTCCAATTGACATGCCCAAGCCCAATGCGCGGACTTTGGCGGCTATTGCAGATGCAAAAAAGGGGCGAACCACGCGCACGAGGTTGGACTCGCTCTGAGTTTGTCGCCCCATGCCTCGTGATTTGCGTGAGACTGCGCAGTTCAAAAGCGACAAGAAACGCGTTAAAAGATCAGGCCGCCACGACTGGGAAAAGCTTCGCAACTTGGTGGCGATCCTGATAAATGACCAACCACTGCCAGCCAAAAATCGCGATCACAGACTCAGTGGCGTTTACGCTGGCGTACGCGAGTGTCATGTGGAGCCAGACTGGCTGCTGATCTATGACCGACAGGGCTCACTCGAGACCGGCGGGCTGGTGTTGGTGCGCACTGGGTCGCACAGCGAGTTGTTTTGAGGGATTGAGCCAGTG
>JANYJD010000270.1 GCA_025358555.1 Rhodoferax sp. | reverse complement strand
CCGCCGGATGCTGGCCTAATTGTTCCCCAAGCGGCTGGGCCGCGACTCCATGCCCGCAGGCAGCAGTCCGCGAAACATGTCGGTGATGGCACGCAGTTCTTCCCTCGCCGCAGATTCACCATATTGCCCGGCCAGCAGCGTCATGACGTCGGTGCGCAGATACCACAGGGCTTGGATATGGGGCGCGCAGCGCACGCGGCCAAGCACCATGGCCAGCACATGGGTGGGAGTTGCATCCCGCAGCGAATCCAGCATTTTTTCGCGGATGTCCTGCACACAACTTTCAATGTGTGTGTCTGGCGCCGAATCAGCGAAAAGGCTGATCAGGCTTGACGCGAATTTTGATTTTTTCCAACTCATGGTCTGGTTGTTTGATGGCTTGTCTGCTAACTGCTTGCCGGCATGCCGCAAGCCCGGTTGCCGAGTCGATTGTCGTTGGCTTACTGATGGACGCAATTGGAACACTGCACTGCGGCTGCAAGCGTAGCAATTGGTTATGACATGTAACTACGCCTCTGCCGGGACGGGATTGGCCTGGGATTACTGCATATTTTATAGCAAAACAGCGATACTCCGCGAAGGATATACACTGGTAGTAAAAATATGTCCAGGGCGCGCACTTCTGCGAAGACTGGCGAACATGATTTCCAGGTGATAGTCATTGGCCATTGAAAATGCAACAGCTATCCGAAAATCCGGTATCGCTTGAGGCGAAGCACACTTACCGCTGGGAGTGGGCCCGCCTGACTGCATTACTGCTTGTGCTGTTTTCGCTTGGCGGATATTGGATGTCCAATGAACGGGCCAGCACATCGGCCCGCGAGCGGCAGCGGCTTGAAGCGCAGGCGCGGGTAATTGAGCAAAACATCGAGCGCCAGCTAGCGGGCATCAATGCTGCGCTGGCGGGGGTGCGCTACGACCTGGTGTCAGGCGACCGCAATGCTGAAAAAAACGCCCTGTCGCTGAACCTGAAGGTGCTGGCGGATGCCATGCCCGGAGTGCGCTCCTTGGTTGCGACTGACTCGCAGGGCGTGGTCACAGTGTCCAACCGGCGTGAACTGGTAGGCCAGAATGTCAGCCAGCGCGGCTATTTCAAAGCGCCCCAGGCCGGGCTTGACGCCACCACGCTGTACGTGTCGCCGCCATACAAGTCAATCCAGGCAGCCGATGTGTTTGATGTCACCCGGGTCATGATCGGATCGGATGGCAAGTTTTTTGGCGTGGTCTCGGCGACGCTCGACCCGGAGTACCTGGAGATCCTAATGCGCTCTGCCGTGTATGCGGATGACATGGTGGCGCGGCTGGCTCATGGCGATGGCAAGGTGCTGCTCGCATCGCCCCAAATCGGGCAGGAAGGCACCAGCGCAGGGTCGGGGTCGGGCGCGGGCCGGGCGTCTGGCACACGCATGCTGGCCATTCGCACGATCATGCCCGCACAGCTGCGCATGGACAAACCACTGCTTGTTGAAGTCAGCCGGGACTTGTCAGCCGTGTATGCGACGTGGCGCATTGAGGCCTTCAAATTCGCCATCTTTTGCATGTTGGCCGGCATGGCGGCCTGCACAGCCCTGTATTTCAACCAGCGCCGCCGGACTGCGCGAGAACGTGCACGCGCGAAAACTGAAGCGATCCAGCGGGAAAACACCCAGCAACTCGCATTTGCCCTGAAAGGCGCGGACCTGGGCCTGTGGGACTGGAATATCGTGGCCGATGAGACGGTGGTCAACGACCGCGAATGGCAGATGTTGGGCTACACGCCTGGGGAGGTGCCGTTGACAACCCGGTTCTGGCGCGCCGCCATCCACCCCGACGACCAGACGGCGGTTCAAACCGCTTTCAAGGCCCACGCCAGCGGGAGCACTGAGTCGTACCGGGTTGAGCACCGCATGCGCCATAAAAAGGGCTACTGGGTCTGGGTGTTGAACCACGCCATGGTCATGGCCCGCGACGCCCAGGGTGCGCCCACGCGCGTGCTGGGAACCCATCTCGACATTACCCAGCGCAAGACAGCGGAAGCAGATATTGCTGAGCACTCGGCCCAGCTGGAGCGCGCCAACGCGCAGCTATCGCGGCTGTCCGTCACCGATGGGCTGACCGGTGTTGGCAACCGGCGGCTGTTCGACGAAACCCTGGCCGCCGAATGGGCCCGAGGCGTGCGACAGGAGCAGCCGCTGGCCCTGCTGCTGATCGACATTGACCACTTCAAGCTCTACAACGACTCGTATGGGCACCAAGGCGGTGACGATTGCCTGCGCCGGGTGGCCGGTGTGCTGGGCAGCTGCGTGAAGCGCGGGGGCGAACTGCTTGCCCGCTATGGCGGCGAAGAATTTGCCGTGCTGCTGCCCAGCAATGACCTGGCCTCTGCGGCGTCTTTCGCGCAGCGCTGCCTGGACCGCCTGAACGCCGCACGCCTGCCGCACCGGGCGTCTCCTGTGTCCGCCTGGGTTTCCATGAGTATTGGCGTGGCCAGCATCGTGCCGTCACAGGGGCTGTCGCCCGACTCGCTGGTGCGGCGCGCCGATGCGGCCCTGTACGGCGCAAAAAAGCTGGGCCGGGCACAGTTTGTCTGCGCTGAGCCCACGCCTACTTTGATATAATTTTGATAGCTACTTATGCACACTGGACAAGGGCTATAGCTTGATTTACCGGTTTTTTCGGCAAACTACCATTCATTACCGCCGCCCGACAGCATGACCGCCTTTTAGTCGCCTGGCTGTCCTTGGCGCAGCTCATCAGCATGGGCAGTGTTTTTTACCTGTTTGCGCTGATCATGGCCCCTATCGAGCGCGAGCTGGGCTTGAGTCGGGCACAGTCATCGCTCGCCTTCAGCCTGGCCTTGCTGGCCGAGGGCCTGTTGGCGTACCCGGTAGGGCGTTTGATTGACCAGGGCCATGAGCGCGTGGTGATGGCGGGCGGCTCCATGCTGCTGGGCGTGTGCCTGCTGCTGCACAGCACGGTGACCACCTTGGCCGGTTTTTGCGGTGGTGACGCGGCGCTTCCCCGACGGTGTGGCGCCATTGCATTTTTTTCTGCTAAAAAATGCGCCGCCGCGTGGGGGCTGCGCGCCGCTTGGGCCAGGGCAGGCCGCGCCCGCAAATGACAGCCACCAACCGGTCAGCCAAAAACCCATCGGCCAGCCAGCCACAGCCCCAACGCTGAAAGACCACCTGACCAGCGCGCCTTACCTCTTGATCGGACTGTTCGTGGTGCTGATGATGGCCGTCACCACCGCACTGCCTGCTCACATGGTGAGCCTGCTGCGCGAGAACGGTTTGAGCGAGGCGTGGGCCATTGCCATCCCGGCCAGCATCGGCATCATTCAGGTGGTAGGGCGCATGCTGCTATTTTTCTTTGAGCACCGGTTTGACATTCACACGGCCAATCGGCTGATCCCGTGCCTGATGCCGCTGGGCCTGATGGCGTTGCTGGGGGCATCGTCGCGGGGCGGCGCACAGGCGGGCGGCAGCGTATTTCTGGTGCTGCCGTTCGTGTTTTTATGGGGCATGGGCAACGGCATGCTGACCATCGTGAAGGGCACGGCCATGGCGCAATACGTGAGCCGCGAGCACGTGGCAACGCTCAACGGGGCGCTGGGCATCCCGCGGGCGCTGGCCCGAGCCTCTGCGCCCATCGGCCTGGGCTTGGTGTGGAGCCAGCAAAGCGGCTACACAAACGGTCTATGGGTATGCTGGGGCTCAGTGTGGCGGGTGTTGTGGCGCTGGCCCTGGCGCAGCGGCTTGCATGGCGCAAGCACCCCCTGTAGAAGCGTGCCTTGGAAAAAAGCGGCGTTGAAAATCAACCGCCGGTTTGAATCGGGTTGGGGCTGGATTGGGTCTGGCGCTGCTGCCTTGGGGGCAATGGGCTGGCCAGGTTGCCATCGGCCAGTCGCAGCGAGCCGCCTTCCACCGTCACGTGGCTTCCGGCGTTCACCGGCGTGGCCACTTCAAACGTGCGGCTACCGCCATCTTCCATGCGCACGCGCACCTGGTACAGCGTTTCTTTTTTCATCTTTTTCTCAATTGAATTGCCAGCCCAGCCGCCGCCCAGTGCGCCCAGCACCGCAGCGGCCGTGCGGCCATTACCACCGCCCACCTGGTTGCCGACCACGGCGCCAAGCACGCCGCCTGCCACCGCACCCAGCCCGGTGCCGGAACCTTCCCGCTGGATGGGCGTGGCAGATTCAACAGTGCCGCAATTGCCGCACACCGACCGCACGGGCTGGGGTGCAGGTTGCGCCACGGCCGGGCTGTCCATGGCCACGGCAGGATAGCCGGAGGACACCCCAGGTGCGTTGCTGCCTGCGCCATGGTTGGACGCGTTGGCGGTGGCCGTGCTGCCGGTTGCCCTGGCATTTTTGGATGCTGCTGATTTTGAAGTTACAGGCGATTTTTTGGCTGGTGCTGCGACCGGCTTCTCCGATTCATCCTGCTTCATGGCTGCCTGCGGCGAAGGCGATGCGGTTGACGCAGCGATGGCCGTCGGCACTGCTTCGGTTTGCACGGACGCGATCGCAGGCATGGGCGTGATTCTGGATTCGGCTGGCCGGCCCTGCAGATAAACCAGCGTGGCCCCCAGTGCCAGCACGGCGGCACCCAACGCGCCAACGGCGATCCAAAGGGGTTTAGTGCCGGACGCGGTTTTGTGGACTTGACCGAGTGTGGTTGCGCTCATTGCTTTTCCTTTTTGAAATGTCACAGCCTTTTTAACGGCTGGCAGATCTTGAGGTTTACAAATCAGGCTGCCACAGTGTGTCGGGAGTGTCTCTTTTGTAAGGGCGGGTAATTGGGCGGCGCAGCGTCCTACACAACCCGCTGCAAATTACAGATTGGGCGCCAGCAGCCGCTGCAACTCCCTCTCGGCCACGCCACGCCGCGCCGCCAAATCCGCGAGCTGGTCATCGCCAATCTTGCCGACATTGAAGTAGACGCTGTCCGGATGGCCGATGTAAAAACCGCTTACGCTGGCCGCGGGCATCATGGCCAGACTTTCCGTCAGGCCCATGCCAATCTCATCGCATTGCAGCAGCGCAAACAGGTCTTTTTTCACGCTGTGGTCGGGGCAGGCGGGGTAGCCGGGCGCGGGGCGGATGCCTTTGTATTTTTCGGCAATCATGTCCTCGTGGCTCAGCGCCTCGGTGGCAGCGTAGCCCCACAGATCGGTGCGCACGCGGTGGTGCAGGCACTCGGCAAACGCCTCGGCCAGTCGGTCGGCCAAGGCCTTGAGCATGATGCTTGAGTAGTCGTCCAGATCATCCTGGAAGTATTTCTCCTTCTTCTCTGCGCCAATGCCTGCGGTCACGGCAAAAAGACCGATGTAATCCTGTTTTTGGGGGTTAAATTGGCCTGTAGCCCCCGTGGAATGTGCATAGTCAGCTATTTTATATATAGCATTTTCAACGGGATTTTTAGGCGCAATGAAATCGGCCAGGCAGCGGCTGGGCCGCTGGATTTTCTCACCCTGCTCGTTCGTGATGACCTGCTTTTCGGTTTGCTGGCGCAGGCCGTGCCACGTCATGGCCACCTCGGTGCGGCTCTCGTCGGTGTAGATCTGGATGTCGTCATCATTGACGCTGTTGGCCGGGTACAGGCCAATCACGCCATTGGCGGTGAGCCAACGCCCTTCGATCAGGCGCTTGAGCATGCGCTGGCCGTCAGCGTAGACGCGCACCGCCTCGGTGCCGACCACCTCGTC
>JANYJD010000092.1 GCA_025358555.1 Rhodoferax sp. | reverse complement strand
GGAGCGCCTCATACCGGCGCTGCGGGCGCGCGGGCAGAGGGTGTCCGTCGTCAAGCATGCGCACCACAAGTTTGACATTGACCATGTGGGCAAGGACACCTGGCGGCACCGCGCGGCCGGCGCGTTTGAGGTGGTGGTGGCGTCCGACGCACGCCTTGCGTTGATGCGGGAGTTTGAGCAACCGTCGCAGATGACCGTGCACCAGCTGATTGCAGAACTCTACGATGGCGTTGACTGGGTGGTGGTGGAAGGCTTCAAGCAAAGCGACCTGCAAAAGATCGAGGTCTGGCGCGCTTCGGCAGGCCAGGCTGCGCGCTACCGAGATGATGATTTCATTGTGGCCATTGCCACCGATTCGCCCGACAAGCTGCCGCAAGCCACGTTGCGTCCCGTGCTGGATTTGAATGACCCGGAAGCGGTGGCCGACTGGCTGATGGCGAGCAGCGCGCGCTTTGAGTACCGCCACGAGATTTACTCATGAACGCGCGCACCGCGCTGAAGTCTCTGGACGACGCTCTGGCCGAGTTGCTGGCGCATGCCCAAAACACGCTCGGTACCGAGCAGGTTTCCACGTTTGATGCCGATGGCCGCGTGCTGGCGCAAGACGTCACCTCAGCCCTTCACGTGCCGCCTGCAGACAACAGCTCGATGGATGGTTACGCGTTGCGCTGCGCTGATGTGACGCAGCCCGGCGCGCAATTGCCGCTTACCCAGCGCATCGCGGCGGGTGCCGTCGGCCAGCCACTCGCTGCAGCCAGCGTTGCGCGGATCTTCACCGGTGCGCCGATTCCGCCGGGTGCTGACGCGGTGGTGATGCAGGAAGACTGTGACGCGGTGGGTGGTGGGTCAGCCGCTGGGATGGGTGCGGCAGACGTTGCTGCGGCGGTCATCACGGTGCGCGTCAACACCATGCCCCGGCTCGGCCAGTGGATCCGCCGTGCCGGTGAGGATGTCGCCAAAGGCGCGGTAGTGCTTTCAAAAGGAGAGCGCTTGACGCCCGCCTCGCTTGGGCTGGCGGCCAGCATCGGCATGGATGAGTTGCTGGTCGCGCGAAAGCCGCGCGTGGCTTTGTTCTCCACGGGCGATGAGCTTGTCATGCCCGGCGACGTGGCACCGCAAAACATGAAGCCCGGCGCGATTTACAACTCCAACCGGTTCTTTTTGCGCGCCTTGCTGCTGCGCCTGGGCTGCGTAGTGACCGACTTCGGCATCGTGCCCGACAAGCTGGACGCAACGTTGCAAGCCCTGCGCGCGGCATCGCAAGCGCATGATTTGATTTTGACCAGCGGTGGCGTGTCGGTCGGTGAAGAAGACCACATCAAGCCGGCCGTACAGGCGCTTGGCGAGCTCAATTTGTGGCAGATCGCCATCAAGCCGGGCAAGCCGTTTGCCTATGGAAAAATTGGTGCGGCGCACTTCATGGGCTTGCCTGGCAACCCGGTGTCCAGTTTCATCACCTTCATGGCGCTGGTGCGCCCGTTCTTGCTGCGATTGCAGGGCGTGAATGCGGCTGACATCGATCTTGCTTCAAAAACAATAGCCATACCTGCCCATTTCACGTGGGCCAGGGCCGACAAGCGTCGTGAATTCCTGCGCGTGCGGCGCAACACTGCGGGCGGGCTGGATTTATTCCCCAATCAAAGCTCTGGCGTGCTCACCTCGGTCGTGTGGGGTGATGGCGTGGTGGACAACCCGCCGGGACGAACCATTGCTCACGGTGACGTGGTGCAGTTTATGTCGTTCGCAGATTTGATGAACTGACGGGCTCGATTGACATGAAAATCACCGTCAAATACTTCGCCTCCATCCGCGAGGCTATGGGCAAGAACAGCGAGCTGGTGGATACGCAGGCCAGCACACTAGCAGCCCTGCGCGACGCGCTGATCGCCCGTGGCGAGCCCTACGCCCACTGCCTTGCACGCGGCAAAACCCTGCGCATGGCGCAAAACCAGCTGATGGCAGACGAGGCAGTCGCGCTGCTGGACGGGGCCGAAGTTGCGTTTTTCCCGCCGGTGACTGGCGGCTGACCGCGCCGGAGATAGGGCCGCTGACCGAGTCGCCATGGCCTGGCTACTCGAGCGCCTTCATCATCGGCGCGCGCAATTCGTTGGCAATCCAGCCGTCACGGGCTAGCGCCGCCTTGATCGACGCTGGGTTGGGCTCGGCAAACATCGCTTCAATCACACTGACCAAAGGCATCCAGGCCGCCCGGGCTTCTTGCAATGCCCCGCGTTGCAACTGGTCAATCACGTGCGCAAACCGCTGCGTCTGCACATGCGCGCTGGCGGCAATGGCCCCCGCGCCGCCCAGCGCCACGGTGTTGAACAATTGCAAATCCTCCCCTGCCAGCACGGCCAGCCGCCCGTCTGCGATCAATGCATGGGTTTTGGCGGCGTTCTGGCCGCAATCTTTCACCGCCCGGATGTTGGGGTGGTTTGCCAGCTGCAACAGCGTTGCCAGGGTCAACTCGGCGCCGGTGCGCTGGGGAATGTCGTAGATGATCAGGGGTGCGGCGGATGCATCGGCAATGGCGTGGAACCAGTGCAGCAGCCCGGCCTGCGACGGGCGAATGTAGTGCGGCGCTGGCACCAGCAGCCCTGCTATGGGGTAGCTTGCCAGCGCCTTGACCCAAGCCAGCGTTTGCGCCAGGTTGTAGCCCGACAGGCCCATCACCACCGGCAGGCCAGGCTTGGTTTTTTTTACAGCGTCAAGAACTGTTTCCAGCACGGCCAATTGCTCCGCTTCGTCCAGCGCCGCAGCTTCGCCCGTGCTGCCGCAGGCCACCAGGCCTGCAATGCCGGTTTTGCAGTAGTGCTGCACCAGCCGTGCCAGCGCGGTGTGATCAACCGCGTTGTTGCGAAACGGGGTGATCAGCGGAAGCCACAGGCCCGAGAAGACGCTGTGGGAGTCCGCTGGTCTGGCTTCGGACAGGTCAACTGTTGCACTGCGCTCAAGTTTGTTTTCGTTTGTCATTCATCATTCCTTCAGGTAGAAATGACCGATGTAAAACCGTTCAACTGATGCGCGGTGAGGCCAGATTGGGAGCCAGCAGGGCTGGCGTTCTAACGTGGTTCCATCGCTCATCTGAGGACGGAACCACAAGCTCCGATCAGATGAGCTTTGGTTTTTTTGATTTGCGGCCGCACGCCATGCAGGGTGCCACGCGGGTGGGCGTGGGCAAACGGCAGTAGTGGGGCTCGAAAATCATCAAATGAGTGTAGCAGAGTGTTATTTTTGCATAGAATAGGGCTGCAGCCCCCGTCTACATTGCATAAACAGATATAAATAATGTAGCAAATGATTCGCTGTGAGACGGTGACACAATCTAGCCATGACAAGCCAGCGCGTAGCCATCCAGACCGAAGATTTCAACCTCACGGATGAGGTTAACGCTCTGCGCGCCGCCGACAAACGCGTCGGCGCGGTGTGCAGTTTCGTTGGCACTGTGCGCGACAGAAATCAGAGCGCCCAGCCAGACATCAGCTCGCTGGAACTGGAGCATTACCCCGGCATGACCGAGAAATCCATCGAAGCCATGATTGACGCCGCCCACCAGCGTTTCAATATTTTCGGCGCGCGCGTCATCCATCGCATTGGCCTCCTGCAACCGCTGGATCAAATCGTCATGGTGGCGGTCACGTCAGCCCACCGGGGTGAGAGCTTCAAGGCCTGCGAGTTCTTGATGGATTACTTGAAAACCCAGGCCCCGTTCTGGAAAAAGGAGCAAACCCCGCAGGGTGCCAATTGGGTCGATGCCCGAGTCAGCGACGATGAGGCCCTGGCGAAGTGGGGCTAGTTCAAGTACTGCGGCCTCGATTCGACTGCGCTCTTGTCGGCAGCCGCGTCCGAGTCCGCCGGTGCGACAGTGGCCAAACCCCATTGGGAGTTGACGAACGACTTTTCCAGTAAATGCAAAAAACCGTGCATCAGCTTGTCGTCCAGGTCAATCTGCACATCGCGTTTCTCTGGCGATCCCCTCACCTTGCCTGAAAACTTGACCTGCAGGTGGGCGTTTGCCAACGGCGTGAGCGCAATCTCGCCGACCAGCATGGGCTCTTGCGCGTCTGCTGCGCCATCCGCCGACTCCTTGAAGGGCGTCTTGAAGTCTGATCTTTGCAGGGCTTCGTCTTTTTTGAATTCATTCAGAAACTCGCGCAGTTTGGGGTCAGACGGCGCGCTTGGGCGTCCTGATGCGGCTGCCAGGGCGTCGGCGCGTGCAACCTGCTCATCGGTCAACCGTCTAAGCAGCGGCAGGAAACCAATCGTCAAGCGGCGGGTCAGCCACAGCCGGATCTCCAGCCCCGTGGTGGTGTTGATACGGGCGATCAGCCGGTCCTGGTCGGGCTCGTACTTCAAGTTGAGTTGGTGGATGCGCATCGGCCAATTTTAAGAGACCTGGGCCGCCTCTCGTTTTTGCCTGGTATCTTGATATGAGTCAAGAATTTTCGGGGTTAAACCGGCTGCAATGGAATCTGCGAAATTCCCGGCTTGAAATCGCCCCAACCCACCCAAAATGTCCACCATGCGAATCGACAAACTCACCACCAAATTTCAGGAAGCCCTGGGCGAGGCCCAGACCCTGGCCCTTGGCCAGGACCACGCTTTCATCGAGCCCGCCCATGTGCTGGCGGCTATGCTGCGCCAGGACGACGGCCCCAAGGCGCTGCTGCAACGCGCTGGGGTCAACGTTGCGGGCCTGCTCAGCGGGGCCGAAGCCGCCATGAAAAAGCTGCCGCAGGTGCAGGGACATGAACAAGTGCAGATCGGCCGCGACATGGTCTCGCTGCTGCAGGCGGCTGAAAAAGAATCTCTCAAGCGCGGCGACCAGTTTGTAGCCGGTGAGCTTTTTTTGCTGGCGCTGACCGACACCAAACAAGACATCTCCAAGGCCGCCAGAGACAACGGCCTGACCCGCAAGTCGCTGGAGGCCGCCATTGACGCAGTGCGCGGCGGCCAGAATGTCAACAGCGCAGACGCCGAAGACCAGCGCGAATCGCTCAAAAAATACTGCATCGATTTGACCGAGCGGGCCCGCATGGGCAAGCTCGACCCGGTGATTGGTCGCGATGATGAAATCCGCCGCGCCATCCAGGTGCTGCAACGCCGCACCAAAAACAACCCGGTGCTAATTGGCGAGCCCGGCGTGGGCAAGACCGCAATTGTGGAAGGCCTGGCACAGCGCATTGTGTCAGGCGAGGTGCCCGAGTCGCTCAAGGGCAAGCGGGTGCTGTCGCTTGACATGGCGTCTTTGCTGGCCGGTGCCAAGTTTCGCGGCGAGTTTGAAGAGCGCCTGAAAAACGTGCTCAAAGACCTGGCCAAGGACGAAGGCCAGACGATTGTTTTTATTGACGAGTTGCACACCATGGTGGGCGCGGGCAAGGCCGAGGGCGCGATGGACGCGGGCAATATGCTGAAGCCCGCATTGGCGCGTGGCGAGCTGCACTGCGTGGGCGCCACCACGCTGGACGAGTACCGCAAATACATCGAAAAAGACGCGGCCCTTGAGCGCCGCTTCCAGAAAATTCTGGTGGGCGAGCCCACGGTGGAGGCAACTATTGCCATCCTGCGCGGCCTTAAAGAGCGCTACGAAAAACACCACAACGTGGACATCACCGACCCGGCCATTGTGGCTGCTGCCGAGTTGAGCCACCGCTACATCACCGACCGTTTCCTGCCCGACAAGGCGATTGACTTGATCGACGAGGCTGCGTCCAAAGTCAAGATTGAGATGGACAGCAAGCCCGAGGTAATGGACAAGCTGGACCGCCGCCTGATCCAGTTGCAAATTGAGCGCGAAGCCGTCAGAAAAGAGAAAGACGAAGCCTCGCAAAAGCGTTTTGAGCTGATCAACGAAGAAATCACCAGGCTGCAAAAAGAAATTGCCGACCTGGATGAAATCTGGAAGGCTGAAAAAGCCAACGCCCAAGGCGGTGCCCAGGTGCGCGACGAGCTGGAAAAAATCAAAATCCAGATCGAAGAATTCACCCGCAAGGGCGACTTCAACAAAGTGGCCGAGCTGCAATACGGCAAGCTGCCCGAGCTGGAAAAGCGCCTGAAAGAAGCGCAGGCATCTGAGGCCACCAAAGGCAAGGGCGCGCCGCCACGCCTGCTGCGCACGCAAGTGGGTGCTGAAGAAATTGCCGAAGTGGTGAGCCGCGCCACCGGCATTCCGGTCAGCAAAATGATGCAGGGCGAGCGCGACAAGCTGTTGCAGATGGAAGACAAACTGCACCAGCGCGTGGTCGGGCAAAGCGAGGCCATCACAGCGGTAGCCAATGCCATTCGCCGCTCGCGCGCAGGCCTGGGCGACCCGAACCGGCCCACGGGCTCATTCCTGTTCCTCGGCCCCACGGGCGTGGGAAAAACCGAGCTGTGCAAAGCGCTGGCGGGCTTTTTGTTTGACAGCGAAGACCACCTGGTTCGCATCGACATGAGCGAGTTCATGGAAAAGCATAGCGTGGCACGCTTGATTGGTGCGCCTCCTGGCTATGTTGGCTACGAAGAAGGCGGTTATTTAACCGAAGCCGTGCGCCGCAAACCCTACAGCGTGCTGCTATTGGACGAAGTTGAAAAAGCCCATCCCGATGTCTTCAACGTGCTGCTGCAAGTGCTGGACGATGGCCGCCTGACCGACGGCCAGGGTCGCACGGTTGACTTTAAAAACACCGTGATTGTGATGACCAGCAACATCGGCTCGCAGATGATCCAGACGATGGTGGGCAAGCCCTATGAAGACGTGAAAGAAGCGGTCACCGACGAGCTGAAGAATTACTTCCGCCCCGAGTTTTTGAACCGCATTGACGAGACGGTTGTGTTCCACAGCCTGGACGCCAAAAACATCGAGGCCATTGCCGCCATCCAGATCAAGGTACTGCAGGCGCGCCTGGCCAAGATGGACTTGACGCTGGAAGTGTCACCCGCCGCGTTGGCCGAGATTGCCAAGGTCGGGTTCGACCCGGTGTTTGGCGCGCGGCCATTGAAGCGCGCGATCCAGCAGCGCATTGAGAACCCGCTGTCCAAGCTGCTGCTGGAGGGGAAGTTTTTACCCAAAGACACGATTCCGGTGGATGTGGACCCCATCCACTCGCCGGGGGAGTTCAGCTTTGCGCGGGTGGTGCATTGAGGGACTGGCATTAAGGAGGCATTGAAGTCCTGCTTTTTCTTGAAGGGGTGACGTATACTGTATCTTTGGTTATACGTCGTCTTGATTCCTGGAAGCGAAAACCTCATGACCCATCCCACCAAGCTCACTCTGCGTCTTGACTCTGGCTTGATCGAAAGCGCCAAGGCGTTTGCGCATGAGCACCAGCGGTCCCTGTCGCAGCTTGTGGCGGATTATTTCGCGCGGCTCGGGGCGCAGTCGGTAGTGGTTGCCCCAAAACAGGGAAAGCAGCCAGGCACCGAAAATAGCCCTTTGGGTCCTGTCACCACATCCTTGCGAGGCGTATTGGCTGCGCCCGGTTCCAAAAAGAAGGGGCGGGTCAAGCCACTGGGCATTGACGACTACCATGCCTATCTAGAAGAAAAATACAAATGAGAGTCTTGCTTGATAGCAATATCGTCGTGGATTTTTTGCACAATCGCGAACAGTTTTTTGACGATGCTGATCTGGTGATGGGGCAGGTGGAGCGCGGTGCGGTGACTGGCCTGCTTTGTGCAACCACGTTGACGACTGTTGCCTATCTGACGGGTAAGACGTTCGGTAAAAAACCCGCTGTTGAGCAAATACGCCAGTTACTCAGAATTTTTGATATTGCAGCGGTGACCCGCTCGGTATTGGATGCCGCGTTGGCAGGCCACATGTCTGATTTCGAAGACGCAGTGCTTGCCGAAGCCGCCCACCAAGCCGGCGCGCAGGCCATCATCACCCGCAACCTGAAAGACTTCGCCCAAAGTCCTGTGCGCGCCTACACGCCCAGGCAATGGCTGGCGATGGGTTCGGCTTGACTAGTAGTCCGTTCCGTCAAAACAATGACAAATGAAATCGATGGATTTTCTCGTCAGGCTAGGCGCAAGCCCGCACCCGCACTGCCCGTGCGGGAAGGGAATGCAACGACGCATGGCGGGAAAAGACACGATTTCATGTCGTTGTTTTGGTGGAACGGACTACTAGAAGTCCATCACCCCTGTTGTCAACATCTACCATCTCTTGAGGAGAATCCATGACGCGATTCATCGGAAAAATTGCCGTGGTGACCGGTGCGGCATCCGGCATTGGGCGGGCGACGGCGCTGCGGTTTGCACAGGAAGGCGCCACGGTGATCGCGGCCGACATTGACGCGCAAGGCTGCGAACAGTTGGTCCAGGAGTCAGCCCGGCAGTCCAATGGCAAGATCATCTTCAAGCACTGCGACGTGTGCCTGGATGCAGACCTCCAGGGCTTGATGGATTTTGCCGCCCACACCGCTGGCGGCATTGACATTTTGTTCAACAACGCCGGGGCGGGCGGGGCCAGGGAGACGATTGACGAGATTGATGCCGACGGCTGGGACCGCACCATGAACCTTCTGCTGCGCTCAGTGGCCTTGGGCATCCGGCACGCCGTGCCCCATATGGTGGCGCGTGGTGGCGGCTCGATCATCAACACGGCCAGCGTCGCCGCGCTGTCAACCGGCATGGCACCCACCGCTTATTCGGTGGCCAAAGCCGGCGTTTTGCATCTGTCCAGGATGGCGGCCGGCGATCTGGCAAAACACAGCATCCGCGTCAATGCGGTGTGCCCCGGCTTCATCAAGACCAATATTTTTGCGGCGTCGATGGGTCTGGCGGGTGACGTTCGGGACAAAGTCAACAGCATGGTTGCCGGCATGGCAGAACAGGCCCAGCCGGTCAAGCGGGGCGGGATGGCGCAAGACATAGCCGGCACGGTGGCTTTTCTGGCCAGCGACGACGCGGCCTTCATCACCGGCACGCATGTTGTAGTGGACGGCGGCCTGCTGATTGGCCCGCGCCATAGCTGGGACCCCGCCGCACCCCGCCTGGCGGATGCCATCCGGCAGATCGTCAGCGCTTCTTCAAGTCCTGTGTGAGCTGGCCAATCAGGTTTGAAGTTGGGAAGGTCCAGCAAGGCGGTCAGGCCATGGGCAATATTTGCAGCGTTGAAGCCGCGTGACTCCAGCACCTAAGGAAGCGCTGAATAAGTCCTGGCGGATGTGCGGCAGCCGGATCGGGATGGGATGCAAGGCGGATTTCGCAGGCAATAGCCCCGCTATTGGCAAGAAATTCAACGCAGCAGACCGCCCGAGCCCGGCTGATCGCACGCCGCAGGGGGCTTTTTCAGCGCTTCCCTAAACCAGTTCCAGCATCACCGTGGCGGGTGCCGTCATTAGCTTGCCGGTTTTGAACAGTGCATTGACGCGGGCTTGTTGCACGGGATCATCTGCCTGCACCAGACGCAACAGCAGGTTGGTGTCGACGGCAATCATGTGATGCGGTTATTTGGTACGAGCTTTTGCGCGAACCTCTGTATGCAATTTTGGCAACTTGCGGATGGTTTTTGGCTTTGTCAACGTCGCCATGTCCTTTGCCATCAGCTGCTCTTTGGCGCGCACCTGCCGCGGAATGACAAGTTGCCCTTTGCTTGAAAGTGTGGCGGTTTGCATGGGTTGGCTTCAGTGCCGTGACGACAAAATGTAAGCCATGTGGTAAGCCAAACTACGCGTTGGAGCAAACCGGCAGGCGCACAGGGCTGAGGCAAGGTCAGCACGCGTGTTGACACCGGCGAGAATGCCCGCACAATGATTGTCATGGAAGTAACCTTCACCCAACACGCTTTGGCCTGCATGGCAGAGCGCGGGATCAGCCAGGCACAGGTGCAACCATGAAAATCGAATACGACCCCAAGGCAGATGCCATGTACATCCGCTTGCTTGCAGGCACCGTGACTGAAAGCGATGAAGTGCGGCCGGGCGTGGTGTTTGACTTTGACGCGAATGGGCGGGTGCTGGGTTTTGAGATGCTTGATGTCAGCAAGCGCACCGACAACCCGCGTGAGTTGGCGATGGAACTGGTGGGGGTTTGACCGTGGCCGGTGGGGCGCGTGGTCTGACCCCGCCATCCATGCCCCTCACGCCGCGCGCGGCCAAGGAAATTTGCAGTGACCACAAAAGCTAAAGCCAAGAGCGCAATTCTTGAGGCCGTCCACGAGACAGCCCGTGACTTTCATCGGCTGGGGTTTATCGAGAAGCGCAACATGCACAAGTTCGACGCGCTGTGTCTTGACCCCGTTCCGGATTACGACTGTGAAAAAATACGCGCACTTCGCGACCACCTTCAACTGAGTCAGGCCGTGCTGGCCGCCGTTCTCAACACCAGTCTGTCTACCGTCCGAAAATGGGAAGGTGGCGAAAAGCATCCGAGTGGCCCGTCACTGAAGCTGCTAAACCTGCTGGATCGCAAAGGGCTAGAGGCCGTGCTTTGAAGCCAACAGCAATATTCACCCGCGCCACCCAAACAAGCTCACCCACCCGCCACGGCGCACCCGCCGCCGCCGTGAGGCCGAGTTCTTTCTGGTCAACCACTGATGCCTGACAACACTGATTTGAATGTGGGCTTCGGCACACCCTTCCAGGCACAGATTGACTATTTGCGCAACAAACTGCGTCTGCCCACCGAGCGCTGGGACGATATCCAGCGCAGCGCGCACGACCGGGCGTTTGTCGTGGCCGGTGCGGCCAAGGCCGACCTGCTGGCCGATCTGCACCAGGCCGTGGTCAAGGCCGCCGAAGACGGCACCGGCCTGGCCGCGTTTCAGCGTGATTTCAAAAGCGTTGTGGCCAAGCACGGCTGGACCGGTTGGACCGGCGAAGGCACCCCCGAGGGCGAGGCCTGGCGCACCCGAGTCATCTACCAAACCAACATGAGCACCAGCTACTGGGGCGGCCGGTACGGGCAGATGAAAGACCCCGAGTACATCCGCTTCCACCCGTATTGGCGCTACCTGCACAGCGACGGCGTGCTACACCCGCGCCTGCACCACTTGGCCTGGCACGGCATTACCCTGCGCCACGATCACCCGTTTTGGCAGACCCATTCAGCCCCCAACGGCTGGGGTTGCCAGTGCCGCATCACCACCGTGAGCAAGCGCGAAGGCGAAGCCAGCGCCGCAGCCGGCTTGGGTGAGCCGCCCGAAGACTGGGACAAGATCAACCCCAAAACCGGCGAGCCGATCGGGATAGATAAAGGGTTTGGATATCAGCCAGGGGCGGGGGTGGGGACACCGCTGCAGAAAATGGTGGATGAGAAATTGATTCGACTCTCGCCCGAGCTGGCCAAGGCGCTCGCTGCAGAGGTCAAGCAGGTTCTGGGCAGTCAAACGGTGCCTGCAAGACCTGTGGCAGATGCCGAATTTTTGGCATTCTTCAAGGGCGATGCGCACACGCCCGCCAAGGTGGCTGTGGCTGATCTCACCGATGCCGATCGCGCCTTGTTCAACACCAGCGCCACCGAGCTATGGCTTTCTCGCACCACGCTGGACGAGCACAAGATCAAGCACCCCGAAATCGGTGCCGATGACTATGCGCAGATCGCCAGAATCCTGCAAGAAGGTCAGGTATGGGCTGGGCCGCAAAACCAGCGGTTCGTGCTGCTGACCGTGGCTGGCAAGCCCTACCGTGCAGCAATCAAGACCGACGAGTCAGGCAAGGAAGCGTGGTTTCTGTCTTTGGTAGTCAGCCCCAAACAAAAACCGCCCAAAGGGGCGGTTCAAATTCGATGAGAGTACTGATTGAGCCAGGTCGGCAACCCCAGTCGGCTCATCTGCTTCATTTCTGAAGCAGGCCGAGTTAGCCTAAACACCTCAACCAGTAACCCAATATTAACTCAAATGGATTTTCCTCGCATGAACCAAACCCGCCTCGGCTCCCTCATCGAAGCCTGGATCAACGTCGCCATCGGCTTCACCATCAACTTTGTGGCCAACCTGCTCATCTTGCCTATGATCGGGTTCAATATCAGCATCGGTCAAAACCTTTTCATCGGGATTCTGTACACCCTGATCTCGGTCGCCCGCAGCTACGTCATCCGCCGCTGGTTCAACGCCCGCCTGCACCAGGCCGCCCAGCGCCTGGCGGCAAGGGCAGCGCCATGACCGCCGGAATTCAAGGCACGGGGCCTTACTCAAAATTGAGGCAACTTCGTGTGGACAAAAAACATTGTCTCTATGAAATTGAAATGTTGTCCCCGTCACCCCGCGAATTAAAGCGGTTGCGAGACCGAGCTGTAGCAATACAGGAGGATATTGCGGCCCTGAATTCCGAAATCAAATCGCAAAAACAATCACCGAAGTTACTTTGACCGCCTTCACCATCACCATCCAAGACCAACAGGTCAAAGCCGCCCTGCAAGCGCTCAGCCAGCGGCTGAACAAGATGGACGGCGTGCTGGCGACCATTGGTGAGGGCATCATTGAGCGCACCAGGCGCAGATTTGAGACCAGTACGGGCCCGGACGGCTCGCCCTGGAAGCCCAACAGCGCCACCACCTTGGGCTTGCTGACCAGCCGCCTATCAGCTCAAAAAGGCAAACGGCTGAAAGGTGGCGGCCTGAACAAAACAGGCCGCGCCGCCCTGGCCAATAAAAAACCACTGATCGACACCGGCACCCTGCGCCGCCAGTTTTATGCAGTCGCCGCAGGCAACACCCTGACCGTTTTCAACACGATGCAGTACGCCGCCATCCACCAGTTCGGCGGCAAAGCGGGAACACGTAAAAAGGTCACCATCCCCGCCCGCCCATTTTTGCCAGTCAGGCCAGACGGCTCAATTTACCCAGCCGATCAGTCCGAAATCCTCCGAGCCCTAAATGAGTACCTGGACAGCGGTTTTTGACTTCCAAGCGACCGCGACCCCAGAGTTTCCTGTGGCGAAAGTCATTTTCACCACCACGTCCCAAAATACCCCCGTAAGTCCCCCTAAATCCCCAAATATGTCACCGGAACCCCTCTGAATATCTCACTCGGGTTCAGAAGTCAGCCCGACGACCTGGTTACCCACCCTCACCCCCGCCACCCATCCCCCTCACGCCGCGCGCGGCCCAGGGCTTCTAGTGTTTCCAGAATTCGGGGCAGACCTTTCTTCCACGGGCCTTTGCCTTTGAAGCTGGCTTCCAGCGCAGACAGTGGCATGCCTGCGGTGGCGCTGGCCAGCACGCTGGCTACGGCGCGCACCTGATCGGGCAGGGTGGGGGGCCAG
>JANYJD010000238.1 GCA_025358555.1 Rhodoferax sp. | reverse complement strand
TACCGATGATGGCTGCCACCTCGCGTAGGCTAGCCGGCTTGTCGATTTTTGCCGCGTTGCGGCCAAAGCTTGCCCCGCTCATGGGGCGCCGCCGGCCTTGATCCGCTCTGTGATCCACGCATCTATTGCAGACGACGGCCAGCAGACGGCCCGGCGAGACAGCTTCAGAGGCTTTGGGAATGCGGGCGGGGTGCGCCCCAACATCTCATAGATGCTCGATTTGCGAAGGCCAACGCGGGTTTCAACTTCTGGCAGTCGAAGTAACCGCTCGGGGTTGGATGTGCTTGAGGTTGCTTGAGTCATTTTGAATCCGTGGTTATGAACACGGACCCGATTTAAGCGGTTTACTGCAATTTAGTCACGTCGCTAGCGTCGCTATTGACAGCAGGAAGTTTCTTGAACTCCTTGAGGCGTCTGCTGATAGTGGATAAAGAAACATCGAATTCACACGCAGCATCCACCAGAATTGCGCTGTGCTTTTGCCCGGCCCTGTCATGAAAATATTCCCCAACCTGTTCGGGTGAAGGGCCTTTTTTTTGCCTTGGCTGCTTTGCTGCCAATTGAGGTTGCTCTGCCCGCTTTTTTATGTGTCGCTCCAGGTCAATCCCTTGGTCAAGATTTGCGTATTCGAGCAACAGGGTCGCCACTTTGTCGGCGGGCACTTCGCCACTCTCACGAAAGCCAATGCACAAGCGCAGAACAGTGGCAGCGCTCGCCATTCGGGGCTGGGCTTTGCTATCGTTCAGTGTCTGAATGCAGGCAATGACAAGGGCATCATCATTCTTTGCCGAGGCAGCCCGCAGGTAGCCCGGGTCGCCCCGCAAAAAATCAATCGCTAATGATTCGATACGCTTTGCGAGTTCAAGTTTTGCAGACAGCAAAAGTCGGTCGAAAATCAAACGCAAGTGCTGCGCTTCTGTTTGCCTATTCATCGCGCGTCCTTCCGATGCGGCCTTCACTGGGAGCCAGCGCCAGGTCGGTGAAGGTGTCCGACTTTTCCCCCTTGCGGATCAGGCGCGGGGTAGGCGTGGCGAAAATTTGCAGCCTACAAAAGGCCCTGTTCAGCCATGCTCAGTGTCTCTTTTGCGCTGACGATGACATGGTCCAGCACGCGCACATCTACCAGCGCCAGCGCGGCCTTGAGGGTCAGCGTGAGGGTTTGATCAGCCCGGCTGGGTTGCACGCCACCACTGGGATGATTGTGGGCAAGCACCACAGCCACAGCTCTGTGACGGAACGCCGCCATGACCACTTCACGCGGGTACACGCTGGTTTGCGTCAGCGTGCCCGTGAACATGGATTCAAATGCGATAAAGCGATTTTGCGAGTCAAGAAACAGCACGGCAAAGCGCTCGTGCTGTTCACCAGCCATCTGCAATTGGAGGTAGCACTTCATCGCATCTGGTGTTACGACAGTTGCGTCAGGCTTGCGAAGTGCCCTGCCGACAATCGCAAGGGCCTTGTCAAGCGTGCAACGCTCACGGGCCAGCAGCCCATGGCGGAATGACAGCACTCCATCGCCTACGCCGTAGGCCGGTATGGGTTCACACGTCTGCACTCGCGCCTTTATGCCAGACATTGCAGGTAGTGCCTTGCGTGGCGTGGTCGCAGCCCGGATTGCCGGGCGGGTTGGGGTAGAGTTCACAACAGCCATTATCAAACCTCATTTTTGATGGTGGTTAGGGGCTGGCCAGTGTTGATGCACTGCCCGGCCCCGCCTTTTTTGCCCCGGTTGAAACGCGCCAGGGCTTCGCGTAAAAGTGATCGGTTTTTGCGTTGTGCGTTGCGCCAAGGGAAGGCCACTTTGCGGCCATTTCCGGGTAGGTGCGCATTCATTCACAGCGGTGCGAAATGGTTTGCAGAATGGGGAAGATGGGGATTGGATACAAGATAGATAGAGAGTTTGTCCCCTATTAGTCCCCTACTGGTCCCCCACACTGTCCCCTACAGTTTTTGCCTGTTTTCATTGGGAGATTCAATTTGTCCCCTGTGTCCCCTACAAAAACACGCGTCGGGGCAAAGTGTCCGCAACTTGTCATGGTCACGCGGCCCGCTGGGGCATCTTCACTACATTGCCAGCTTTGCGCCCATCAAGGTAATCAGCCCACCACTGCATCAGGCGTTCACGGTCAGCCAGGTAGGTGCTTCGGTGGTACGCGGCCCGGATTTCGTTTTGCTCTTTGTGGGCTAGCTGGCGCTCGATCACGTCTGGGTTCCACCCGCACTCGTTGGCCACCGTGGAGAAAAGCGCCCGGAAGCCGTGGGCGGTTGCCGTGTACTTGTAGCCCATCCGTGCCAAGGCTGAATTGAACGTGTTTTCACTCAGGGGCTTGCTGCGATACACAGGGCTGGGGAACACCAGCGCACCGCCGCCGCTCAGGGTCTGCATGGTGCGCAAGACCGCCACGGCTTGCGATGACAGGGGCACCCGGTGCTCTGTGCGCATCTTCATGCGCTCCGCTGGTATGACCCACAGCGCGGCGTCAAGATCCATTTCCGCCCACAGTGCCCCGCGTGTTTCACCCGGGCGGGTTGCGGTCAAGATCATGAAGCGCAGCCCGTGCAGGGTGTGGGGGTCGCCCTCATACGCTGCCAGTTTGGCCAGGAACCCGGGCAACTCTTTGTCGGTCATCGCGGCCCGGTGTTGCACGATGCGGGGCTTGAGCACTTCAGACGGCACCAGATCAAGCATGGGATTTACCTCAATGCGCTCGTGGATCACTGCCCACCGATACACGGCCTTGACCCTCTGCAACACGCGCCCGGCTTGGTCAGCCGCGCCCCGGGCCTCGACCTTTTTCACGGCCTCCATGATTTCGCCCGGCTTGATGGATGCCAGCGGGCGGGAGCCCAGCGGCTTGAATATGTCTGCCTCCAGGGATGCACGGATGCGCCCCGCTGTTTCAGCGCCCCACCGCGCCGCCTGGTGCGTCATCCAATCGCCCGCCACGGCCTCCAGGGTGTTGACGGATTCATGCACAGCTTTGGCTTTCTCTGTTCTGCGCAGCTCGCCGGGGTCGCCACCATCTTTCAGCACTTTCCGGGCCTTGGTCGCCAGCTCGCGGGCATCCCTGAGGGTCACGCCGGGGTAAACACCGAAGGCAAGCAACTTTTCTTTGCCACCGTAGCGGTATTTCAAACGCCAGTATTTGCCGCCCGCCTCGGTCAGCTCAACATAAAGGCCGCCGCCGTCGAAATGTCTACCCGGTTTGGTCAGGTTGCGTAGATTGGCATCAGTAAAAGGCATAGTGAGGGTATCCGTCAGAGTTTGGGGGTACAAATGGGGGTACTTTACCTCATCTTACAAACAAACCCTAGTATCCATGCGGGTTGACGCAGGGTTAGCGTGTGCGGCCCCGGCACCACTTATAAGGCCGCATCGTTCCAAAGACGTTCGGCCTTTTCTTTTTTCCCTCTGAAAACCCCTTGAATGCTGGCTTACGTAGTGCGATAACGTCCGCGCAAGTTTGCCACATTCCAGCACATAAAGGGGGCATTTTCGGGGGCATGATTTCGAAAAATGGGGGCATATGTCCTACTTCGCGCCCCCTCGAACAGGCCGGAATCACACCCGGAACTTGCCTATTTTTGGTGCAATAAATTGGGCATTTTGTGCCCCGTTGAGGGGCCAGCCCAGGCTTGAATTGCCAGGCAAAGGGGCGAGCATCGCGGCATGGCACATGCAGGGTACCCCCTCCCCCCCGAAACCTGCGCACGCAAAAAAAAGAGGAGCTGATCGGTTTCCGGGCCATAGGCCCTAGACTTTTTACCCCCCCTGCCCCAGGGGTGGTGTGCCCACTGGTGACAGCCATACAGTGGAGGGTCACTCCCCTCCCCGTGGCCCCGCCAGCCCCGTGCACGCCACCAAGCAGCGGCTGGCCAGGTCGCAGGTAGGTGCTGGCGTCAACTGAAAGATGCCTTGAAACCCGCATGGATATTGGGTTTTCATTTTCTAATGCTCGATTTGTTCCCCGGTTTGATGTTCGCTACCCCGCATAGCGGACATTTCCGAGGCCCGCCCGCTAGCGAAATAACGCGGTCCGAATTACCCTTGGGCGGTTTTGCGCTGGAAGTACCTTGATGGGGGGGTGATCTCGGACAGGTCGGACCCGGTTCGGACTGAATACCGGACAAATTGCCCCCAGGTCCACACCATGCACCGCCGATAGCACCGCTACCGGTGCCGGAAACAGCGCCAGGCAGGCAGCTTTGATCCTGTTTTGGGCAGCTTTTCCGCCTGCCTTTGCTGGCTTGCACTACGGTTATCGTGTTTTTGACTGCGGACACTGCGGACACTGCGGCAACCGCATGGATATTGGGTTTGCGTGTCCGCAGTCTGTCCGCAGTCCCAAAAAGAGTGAGGACAAATCACTCCAGGTAAGTGCGTAGGCGTACAGCCTCCCTTGAATTCATATCTGGTGCAAGCGTCTACACGTATTTGCAGCGCGGGGAAAGCCTACACAACCGCCGCCCCCCGGCGGCCCGCCAATCGCTTACGCTGGCCAGCCACCGACACACCCGGCCATCATGACCAGGTGGTGGTGGTCACAGCTTCAGCTCAAAGATGGCGGGCGTGATGCGGTAGCACGTGGCGTGCCCCACGCCAGGCAGGCGGGGCCTGCAATCGAAGGGGCGGCCCTTTTCAGGGGCCAGGCACCCATGATCCAGCAGCACCTTGCACACGGCCTGGTAGTCGAAGCCTTGGCACACTTCAGCCCTGAAGGTTTCGGCAAAGATGAAGTACTCAAAGCTCACTTCCTCACCGGCTGTAGGGGGCATCCGGTCGCCGTACTCTGCACCGTGCTGGCTGTTGGTCTTGACGGGCTCGCCCTCCGCGTTCAACATGCGCCGCACACCTGCCCGGTTCAAGGTCTTGGGGGCGTGGTCATCGGCTGACCGGTGCCACATGGCAAAGCGGCCTTCGCCATTCGCTTCAAGAAACCGCCGCACGGCCCGCAGCATGGCCACCACTTCACCGTTGCCTGTGCCACCCCGTGCAGCCAGCCAGGCATTGAAGCAAGCCTTTGCGCCCCGCTCGCTCTCACCCACTGGCCAGCCTGTCAGCCCCGCCGCCGTGGCCAGCTCGCCAGCCGCACCCACCAGCGCAAAGCGAGCCCCGACGCGTTCAACCTGCCCGCTTGAGCCCTCTGGGATCATCTGGCCAGCCAGCACCGCCGATGCTTCGCGTATGCGGGCCTTGAGTGTGTCGGCATGGGTGCACAGCCACTCAAGCCAGATGCGGCCCGTGGCACCGTAAACCGCTTGCGCTTGGTGTGTGATGTGCTTTGCAAAGGCAGCGCCGCCCTCGTAGTCGTGCAGGTTTTCAAACGCACCCAGCCCCGCCCCCGCATCAGCCGGAATATCGGCCATGCGCACTTCCTGCCCGGTGCGAGTGCGCTTCATGCCCTCAGCCATATGGTCTGCCAGCCCCAGCTCGCCAGCACTCAGGAACAGCAAGCGCCAGGCTTGCCGAGTGCGGGGCGTGCCGGTGCGGGTAGCACGGGCCTTGCCTTGCTCATTGGCCAACATGTAGGCGCACTCGCCTGCAACTTTGGGTTCTATCTGTGCCAGTTCATCAAGAATCAGCAGGCAGTCACTGTGCTGGGCTGCGATGGCTTCCAGGGCGTTGTCCGTAGCTCGCCACCGTTGCAGAAAGCTGGCACCGCCGTATACGCTGGCAGCCAATTTCAAGGCGGTCGTTTTGCCGCTGGAGCTGTCGCCCCGATAGTGAAATCCGCCTGACTCCATGCCAGCGGGGCGCAACAGCGGCCCGGCAAAGGCACACGCCACCGCAAACACCAGGCGCGAGTTGCCCACGCACAGAGCCCCCACACGGTCGCGCCAATGGTCGGGGGTGCCCTTGCTTCGGAATGTGTTTTCCACCGCGTTGTCGCTCTGAAAAACAATGCGCTCGGCATCGTCGCCGATGGTCTCGCGGGGCAGCACAAAGGCGCTGGCGTTGTGCCAGCCAATGCGATCCGTGCAGCTCGCAAATTCATCGGGCGTGCGGGTCTGTATGTACTGTGTCAGCAGGTTGCGGGCGTTGGCTGTGGTGTTGATGTGCAGACCCATATTCAACAGCGTGGCGCGGTATTCGCCACCGTCCCCACTCAACATGCGGGCGGGCATGGCCCATTGCTTGAGGTTGCCCAGTGGGTCAGCAAAGGCCACGTAATAGCCCCAGCCGCCGCCGTCCTGGTCACGCGCGCGGGCCTGAACCTCCAGGCGGCTGCATATCCACGTGGGGGATTTGCGCTGGCCATCTTTGTCAATGGCTTGATGCCACACGCCATCGTCATTCAGGGTGAAGGCATCAAACGGGCGGGCACCGTCGCCAGCCTCTGCATTCACACTGCCAGGGTCAAGCTGTGCACTCTGGCTGCGCTTGCTTGTCTTGGCAGTTTGCGCGGCCTGTGCGTTGTTCTGGTCTGCCTGGTGCGCGTCTATGGCGGCCTGCACGATGGTGCGCACGGCATCGAGCCCCGCCGCCTGATGCAGGTCGTTGAAGTCACTGCCACCTGCGGGCAAGCCATTGGGGAAAACAGCCAAGCCACGCACGGCACGAGCCGCCGCCGTGGCTTTGTCGCGGCCCGGATTGTGGCCAGACTGTCCCAGGGTTTGTGCATCATCATCGCCGCACAGCACCAGCAACGCGGCTGGGTAGACAGTGCGCAACGCCTTTGCGACGTGCGCCAGGTTGCCCGCATCGAACGCCACAGCCACAGGGTAGCCCGTGGCCTCGTGAAGGCTGGCGGCTGTGGCGTAGCCCTCTGCCACCAGCAGCACGGCAGGCGCGGCCTTGTCACTGTCGCCAGCGCTGGGGCTGGCCAGGTTGCTCACGTCACTTATCAAATGCCACAAGCCGGATTTGCGGCCACCTTTCAAAAACAACTTTTCGGGGCTGCCGTTGATGGGCTTGTCTGGTGCGATGCGTTGACGGTTCCACAGCTTGCCGGATGCGTCACGCAAGGGCACAAACAATGCGCCATGGCTAGAGAACCGCACGCCGTAGGGCTTCACTCCTTTGCGCTCCAGGTAGGGGCTTTGGCCGGTCTTGTTGGCTTCATCCCATTGCCGCTGCGCATCAAGGGCAGCAGCTTCATGCGCGGCCTGTTGTCGGGCCTGCTCAGCCTGTTGGCTTGCCGCCCGCTCACGTCCCATGCGTTCAGCGGCCGCAGGGTCCGGCTTGCTGGGTGCCTGGTTGTCTTTGGGCAGCGTAAAGCCGTTGGCTTGCGCCTGGTGCAACAACGAAGCAATGCTTACGCCGCCGCTGGCCTTGATGCTTTTCCAGGTGGATTGCGCGGCCTTCACATCAAAGCTGTCAGCCGTGGCGCTCCAGTCGGTGAACAGGGTGCGCCCGGTTTCGTCCGGAAACTCGCTTTTGATCGCCATGCCGATGCGTGCCCATTCATCGCGGGCCAGGTTGGCCGGAATGTGAAGCAGGGCAGCACGGACAAACTCGGAGGTGATGTTGTTGGTTTTCATGAGTTGTGATGCGTGGCCTGTGTTTGCCGTGTTAGCGGTTCAATGCGGGGCCTACAGGGCTGCGAAATGCAAGGTCGAGCCGACGTATGGCGTCTGCCTTGGGGACTTGCGCACTATCGGCATCGGTCAGAGCATGCTGATAGTCGCCCATGAGCTGAAGAAGTTTCTTTGCTTCGTCCGGCGTCAGTCCCGCATTGCTCAGGGTGAAATTAGCCAGGAAGCAATAGGCCTCGTCATATGCGCCCCCGGCTTTATTTGCGAGGTCAACATCTACGTCATAAGCAGCGTGGTGTTCAGCTAAGAACCGGGCAACGTCGGCGCGCATTATTGAGCCCCTTCGGTGGGGGCTGCATCTTGGTTGATGCGGTCTTGCACCCACTGCAACACAGCAGCCT
>JANYJD010000222.1 GCA_025358555.1 Rhodoferax sp. | reverse complement strand
CTTCCACCTGTTTCACGACTTCGTTGGTGCGCGCCAGCGCAGAGCCCTCCGGCAAGATCACCGCCCCCAAAAAGTAGCCCTGGTCTTCGTCCGGTACCAACCCACCGGGCACAATTTTGTACATCAGACCCGTCAGCGCCACCATGCCCACAAACAGCGCCAAGCCCAGAATGCCGCGCTTTAAAAAGAACGCCACGCCCCGGGTGTAGCGCGCCGTCAACTTGGCAAAGCCGCGATTGAAGGCTTCGAAAAATTTGTTCTTGCGCTCGGCACCGGGTTTGAGCAGCACCGCGCACAAGGCCGGTGTGAGCGTGAGCGCCACCACGCCAGACAGCACCACAGCAATCGAGATGGTGACGGAGAACTGGCGGTAAAGCTCGCCCGCCAGCCCGCCCAAAAAGGCGATGGGCACAAACGCCGCGCACAGCACCAGCACGATGGCAATCACTGGCCCTGTGACCTCGTTCATGGCTTCAATGGCCGCGTCCCGCGGGCTCATGCCCTCTTCATGCATGAGCCGCTCCACATTCTCAAGCACCACGATCGCATCGTCCACCACAATGCCGATGGCCAGCACCATGCCAAACAGCGTGAGCGTGTTGATGCTGTAGCCCAGCAGATGCAGACCGGCCATGGTGCCGATCAATGACACCGGCACGGCCAGAGTCGGGATGATGGTGGCGCGCCAGCTTTGCAAAAACAGGTACACCACAATGAACACCAGCACCATGGCTTCGGCCAGCGTTTTGAGCACCTCGTTGATCGACTCCGACACAAAAGGCGTGGTGTCGTACGGGGTGGAATAGGTCAGCCCCGGTGGGAATTTGGCCTTGAGCGCAATCAGGGTTTTTTCTACTGCGGCCCGGGTGTCCAGCGCGTTGGCACCCGTTTGCAAAAACACGCCCACCGGCACCGAGGGGTGGCCGTTGATGCGGCCGTAAAAGTTGTAGTCTTTGCTGCCCAGCTCAACCCGCGCCACGTCTTTTAGGCGCACCACCGACCCCTTGTCGCCGCTGCGCACCACAATGTTGGCAAAGTCTTCGGCCTCCAGCAGGCGGCCTTTGGCGGTGACGGTCAAGGTGAGTTCTTCGGTGTTGCCCGGGGGCGCGCCAATCTTGCCGGCCGCGTACTGTGCGTTTTGCTCGCCCACCGCGCCAGAAATGTCGCCCACGGTGATGCCCAGTTGGGCCATGCGGTCTGGCTTGAGCCAGATGCGCATGGCGTAGTCTTTGGCACCGAAGATTTGCACATTGGTGGTGCCCGGCACGCGCTTGATGGCGTCCAGCACGTTCTGGGTGATGTAGTTGGAGATAAAGAGCTCGTCGTACCGGTCATCGGGCGAGTACAGCGCCGCCACGGTCATAAAGCTGGCCGAGCTCTTGGCCACTGTGAGGCCCTGGCGCTGCACCTCTTGCGGCAGCTTGTTGAGCACCTGGTTGACGCGGTTGTTCACGTTGACAGCGGCAATATCCAGGTTGGTGCCCACATCAAAGGTGATGTCGATGGAGACGGCCCCATCGCCAGACGAAGAACTGCTCATGTAGAGCATCTTCTCAACGCCGTTGATGGACTGCTCGATGGGCGCCGCCACGGTCGTCTCCAGCACCTCGGCCGAGGCCCCGGGGTAGAAGGCGCGCACATTCACCACGGGCGGTGAAATGTCGGGGTAGACCGAGATGGGCAGGACGCGCATTGCGGCCAAGCCTGCCAACACCAAAAACAGCGAAAGCACGGTCGCGAAAATCGGGCGGTCAATAAAGAATTTTGAGAACATGGAAGACTTGCTCTCTATTTTGAAGCTGCTTGTGCAGGACTGGCGGGGGCCACAGGCACTTTCCCCCCTGAATCAGGGGCGCTTGGCGGTTTGCCGGCCCCTGGTGGCCCATTCGGCCCAGCGCCGGGCGCGCCTCCCGCACCGCCACCCGCCACATACGGCACAGGCTTCACCGTCATGCCCGGGTCGTGCGCCTTGATGAAGCCGTCCACCAGCACGCTGTCGCCGTCCTTGATGCCCTTGGTCACAATCCATTCGCCCTTTGTCCAGCCGTCCAGCTCCACCGGGCGCGGCTCCAGCTTGTTGTCCTTGGAGACAACAAACACCATCTTGCCAAACGGGCTGTCGATCACCGCGCGCTGCGGCACGCTCAAAGAATTGGGCCGGTTGGCACCGGTCAGCAACACCCGCACAAACTGGCCGGGCCGCAGGCTGCCGTCGGGGTTGGGAATCTCGGCCCGCACATCGAAGCTGCCGGTTTGCGGGTTGACCTTTTCGCTGGCAAAGTTGAGCTTGCCAGCGCGCGGGTAGGTGCTGCCATCGGCCAGCTTCACGCTCACAGCAAAGCCCAGGCTGCCATTGGCCGCGCGCTTGCCCGGCACGCTCAGCTGCCCGGCATTGAGCTGCTTGTTCATGCGCAGCAAGTCACCCTCAGACACGCTGAAGTTCACAAACATCGGGTCAGTCTGGACGATGGTGGTCAGCAAGCTGTCGCCGGCGGTGACCAGGCTGCCCTCGGACTTGGTCGCCACGCCGGTGGTGCCGCTGATAGGCGCTGTGACCCGCGTGTAACCCAGGTTCAGGCGGGCTTCATTGGCTTGGGCTTGCACCTGCTTCAAAGTGGCTTCGGCAGACTCTTGGGCAGATTTGCTGTCGTCAAATTCCTTTTGACTGATGGCTTTCTCAGCGACCAAGGGCAGCAGGCGGGCCTGGTCGCGGCGAGTCTGGTTGACGCGGGCATCGGCCACCGCAACCGCTGCCTCTGCAGACGCCACTTGAGTGCGGAAATTGGCCGCATCGATCTGGAACAGCGGCGTGCCCGCCTTCACGGTCACCCCTTCTTCAAACAGCCGCTTTTGAAGAATGCCGGCCACCCGCGCGCGCACTTCCGTCTCACGCGAACCCGCAGTCTGGCCGGTGTATTCCAGCTCTACCGGTTGGGCCTTGGCCTGCACCGTAATCACCGCCACCTCGGGGGGCGGCCTCGCGCCACCCGGGCCACCTGGGCCGCCAGGGCACCCGAACCACCCTTGGGCGCAGACGGCCCGCAGGCCACCAGGAACAGCGGCAATGCAAGCAGCAGCGGGCCTTGGCGCCGGCACCAGCGCCGGACCGTGCTTTTGACCGGGCCATGCGCAAGGACAGGCATGAGTGGGACGGGTTGGCAGCGATGAGTGTGTGACATAGGCAGGCGGATGGGTTGAGACGCGGGTTTTAGTTTTGGCGATAACCCGCACCACTGCGGCACCGCGTCTGGGTTGGATTGCCCAAGGACAGGATTTTCCCGACGCGAGCATACCTGCATTTTCGAGATTGCGGTTTACTATATTTTGAATAGCGAACTATTTAATGCTGACAATGGCTAAGGACTGTTTGACACCTTTGTCAGATATTTCTTACATCTTTTTGGCATGAAACGGGTTAAATTGCCCTCGACGTCCGATTGCGCGTGGCCTGTTGTGGTTTGCGCCGGGGCAGCGGGCATTTAGGGTGACTAGTTGAATGAATGTTTTGATGGCCATCTGGAGTGATTGGGCCGACTGGCTCAAACCGTCGGCCGGATTTCCGACGCTGCAATGGTCGCTGCTGCTGGCCTTGGCCGCGCTGGTCGGGCATCTGGTGCAGCGCTACTCCGGCCTGCCCAAAGTGTTGGGCTATTCCATGGTCGGCACGCTGGCGGGGCTGGCCGGCTTTGGCGGCGCAGGCTGGCCATTGCAGGGGATAGGGCTTTTTTTGCTGGAACTGGGTGTGGCCGTGGTGCTGTTTGAAGCCGGGGGCCGTCTGGCGCTGCGCTGGTTCCGGCACAACCCCATGCTGCTGGTGCAAAGCCTGGTCGAGGCCACCCTGACGTTTGTGGCCGTTTATCTCGCCATGCGGTGGTTTGGCATTTCGCCGCAGGTGGCGCAGGCGCTTGGGTTGGTGACAATGGCAGCGTCACCCGCCGTGCTGACGCGGGTGGTGATGGACACGCGGGCGTCCGGGCCTGTGACCGAACGCGCCGTGGTGCTGTCCACCTTGAACACGTTTTACGCGCTGGTGCTGTGCAGCGCCCGCGCCAGCGTGATGGAACGCGGGGGCGTGGCACGGGGAATTGATGGCATGGTCGAGGCGGTTTACCCAGTGCTGGTGGTGCTGGGGCTCTCGTTTGTCATCGGTGGCCTGCTGGCGCTGACCTTGCGTCTGGCGCTGCGCGTGATGAGCCCGACCAGCGAAAACACCGCCATGCTGCTGCTGGCCCTGATTGCCGCCGCTGCCGCGCTGGCCGCGCACTTGGGCGCATCGGCACCGCTGGCCGCGCTGACAGGCGGTGTGCTGCTCAAACAGCTCAACCCGCGCCCCTGGGCCTGGCCACGCCAGCTTGGCACCGCGTCGTCGATCCTGATCATGCTGATGTTTGTGCTGGTGTCCACCGTGGCGGCTCAGGCCGACTGGAGTGGCCCGGTCGCACTTCTGGTGGCGGCGCTGGTGCTGGTGCGCGCGCTGGCCAAGGTGGTGGGCGTGGCGCTGGCGAATGCCGGCAGCGGTGCGCGCTTCAAGCAGGCGCTGTGGGTGGGCTGTGCCATGTCGCCCCTGTCGTCCATCGCGCTGCTGCTGGTGTCGCAGTTTGCCAGTGCCTCCCCGTTGCTGGGGCCGCAGATTGCGCGCATTGCGCTGCCGGCCATTTTGCTGATGGAGGTACTTGGGGCGATGCTGGTCACCGTTGCGCTGTACCGGGCCGGTGAAAGCGGCAAGCCATGACAGCCGTGACAGCCATGGACAAGCCGCGCCGTCTGGAACCCTTTGGCCCCTCGGCCGCACTGTCGCTGGGCGTCGAGCTGGAGCTTCAGCTCGTCAACACCCACGACTACGACCTCGCCCCGTATGCTGACGACATGCTGCGCCTGATGGCGGCCCACAAGCTGCCCGGCAGCGTGGTGCCCGAGGTCACATCCAGCATGATTGAAATCTCCACCGGCGTGTGCACGTCGTCAGCGCAGGTGCTGGCCGAGCTGACGCAAATGCGCAACGCGCTGGTCAAAAGCGCCGACAAGCTCAACATTGCCGTGGTGGGCGGCGGCACGCACCCGTTCCAGCAATGGCACGAGCGGCGCATCTACGACAAGCCGCGCTTTAAAGAACTGTCCAGCCTGTACGGATATTTGTCCAAGCAGTTCACCATCTTCGGCCAGCACGTGCATGTGGGCTGCCCGGATGCTGATACCGCCCTGCTGCTGTTGCACCGGCTGTCGCGCTACATACCGCATTTCATTGCGCTGTCGGCATCCTCGCCTTATGTGCAGGGGCATGACACGGCATTTGATTCGGCCCGGCTCAATTCGGTGTTTGCGTTTCCGCTGTCGGGTCGCGCGCCATTTGCGCTGACTTGGGGAGAGTTTGAACGCTTTTTTGACAAGATGACGCGCACCGGCGTGGTCAAAAGCATGAAAGATTTTTACTGGGACATTCGGCCCAAGCCCGAGTTTGGCACGGTCGAGATCCGCGTCTTCGACACGCCGCTGACCATCGAGCACGCTGCCGCCCTGGCGGGCTACGTGCAGTCGCTGTCGGCCTGGCTGATGCGCGACGCGCCCTTCATGCCGGTGGAGGATGATTACCTGGTCTACACCTACAACCGGTTTCAGGCCTGCCGTTTCGGGTTGGATGCCGTGTATGTGGACCCCGCCAGCGGCGAGCACATGGCGCTGCGCGAGCATATTATGCTGACCCTGCGCGCGGTGGAGCGGCACGCGGCGGGCCTGGGTGCTACTTCGGCCATACAGTTGCTGCGCGGTGACGTCAACCGCAACCACAACGACGCCCGCTGGCTGCGGGAACTTCAGTCGCGCGAGCGGCTGCTGGCCGAGGTGATCCGCCAGGCGGCGTTCAAATTCAGCGGGCGAAGCAACTGAACCCCACTGCCAGGACACCTGACGCATTCACAACAGATTGTCCTGACGCTTGAGGAGCGCTGCGAATTGATGAAGCTGGTGCGCTCCAAGCTTACAAGTGTGCGCCTGCAGCAGCGCGCAGGCATCATATTGCTGGCTGCTGATGGATACCAGAATAAAGACATTGGCCAGATGTTGTCGCTTGGGCGTGTGCAGGTTTCACGCTGGCGCCAACGTTATGGCCAGGCCCGTCTGGCAGGCATTGAGCGCGATCTGACAGAGACGCGCTATATGAATCAAAAGCTTACGGCGTTTGGTGTCGAACTCGGGCGGCGGGAGATTGTGACGATTGCGCAGGTCGCTCAGGCGCCACAAATCGCACCGGCTTGGGATTCGGTCGGGCAATCAGCACCCGACTGGCCCAAAGGGAGCCCCCAAACCAAAAGTGGAAAACACATTAACAGGCGTAGATATGAGCAGTTTGGAGAGAAAAGACATGGATATCACCTTACAGTAAAATACAAATAAATAGCTGTAAATGCTAATACAAAACTATGTCTTGTTGAGCGATGATTACTTACCTTTAAAAAAATAGAAAACTGCGACAACGACCAATACCAATAAATAGCTAACTTTGCTGAACGCGGAAAACCGCCTTGCTTTTTTTCGGCTTGCAGCAACCTCTTGTGGAGTGCCTTCAAAACGCATGAGGGTGTAGATCCGAGCGGCCCAGTAAAAATTCGCGATCACCAAGGAAATTAGAATAATTCCTAGCGTTTCTTTTTCCATGCCTAAGGCTCCAAACAATAAAGTGAATTCATTTCTGGTCGACCCATGCCTTGTAAGCGTTGTTCAGATGGTTTGCGGCGCCGGTAAGCTGGCCAATTGAGACGGTGGTGCTCATAAATTTCTTTCGTAGATAGTGAAAATAAAAACTGTGGTGTCAGTGACTGAAGTTTGTAAATCCAAAGCTTACTTCGAGTGTAGATGCAATATTGACGAAGACATGGGGCTTGATATTAATTTCCTGGGGATTAAGCGAAGTACCGCCAAAGTCTACACGAGCCAATTCGAGATTTTTGTGAGTTTGACCATTTCCACTCAGCATTAAGACAGCTTTTGGAAAACGTGAGTTGCAAGTCTGAATTTGCACCACATTAAAACTCTGCGAATCAATCACAACTTTACGTGTTTTCCCAAATCGCTTGAAAACCTGTGTAATAGACTTATGGTCTTTATTTACTTCAATTTTCTGAGGGTGATTACTTCGAGTCCAATAGCTAACAAATGGCAATATGATTGCAAGCAGAATTAGAGGAATGCCGTGTGCTATTCCGAATTGCACAATGATGCTGAACGATGATATTGAGAATAATACCGAACAAACCCAGTACCCCGGATGTGGGCGGATGATTGGAATGTCAAACTGCGTTTCTTGAAGACTAGTCGTATTGCCCATCAGTTTTCCGTCTTTCAGCAAATATTCTCATTTGGCGGATTCAAGCACGAAGTGCAACATGCAATAACGATTGATGAAACGCCTCTATAGGCGTTTTGAATCCCAATCGTTTACGGGGTCGGTTATTCAACCTATTCTCGATCATCTTAATTTCCTCGTCGGTGACGGTTTCCATCCGTCGCGTCTTGGGCACATATTGCCGAAGCAATCCGTTGAAGTTCTCGTTTGAGCCGCGCTCCCACCTCCCGCATTGCCATTACCCACGCTGTTTATGGCATCTACGCCGCCAGCCAAGAACACGATTGCATCCGTTTTTACGCCCATGATATTTCTCCCTTTTTTGAAAATTTAATGAAAACCAAAACCACCAACTCAATCAAACACACTACATAGCAAAATCGAATCACCGCTGCCGACACTAGTTTGGTTTTTGCCAATTCAGAAACGGCTCTAGCGTACGAGGTCGCTTTGTGGAAATCAAATACATCTTCATTTATTCTTGTTACGACCGCAGCAATAAGCATTTGAACGCCACCGACCCAAACGGAAATTTCTTTGATACTCATATGAAGCACCTTCTCTCATTTTTGTCCGTTAGTTTGTGATAATTTTCGGAAGATTTGACGGCGCTGGAACACACTTTCGCTCTCAGTCTTTTGCGCATTTGGACGATGTGTGAACACGTGTTGCGATCCGCCTCGCTGGCCTTGATGGCGCTAGCCATCCACCCGCGCTCCTGCGCATCTGCAGGTTCACTCAA